>JAYQOO010000017.1:33484-44623 GCA_038144855.1 Acidimicrobiia bacterium
TCACCACCGCCCCGCCCCACCCGCCGTGGGCGCGCCGGTCGGCGACCACTCGAGCCGCGTCGGCTTTGGGCTTGTCGGTGACGCCCAGGACGCCAATGGCCAGTCCATCCGCTGCGACCACGATCGGCGACATGCCGCGGCGCACAACGTCCTGCGCGAGCGCTTCGACTTCATCGGTGACGGCGCCGCGTTCGCGGAGCAGGCGCGGGGTGCCACAAACGACCACGCGGCCGCCGACTCGACCCTCGACGCCAAGGCCCGGCAACGCCCGCACGTCGCGCGACGCGGCCGGCTGCACGCCGCGCGCGTGCGCGGCCTGGAGGATCGCCGTCGCGATCGGGTGTTCGGACTGCGACTCCACCGACGCGGCAAGCGCGAGCAGTTCCTCGACCGGGAACGAACCCACGGGATGCACCGCATCCAGCGTGAGCCGTCCGGTTGTGACGGTGCCGGTCTTGTCGAACGCGACGACACGCACACCCGCCAGGCGTTCAAGATGAATGCCGCCCTTGACCAGCACGCCGTGCTGCGCCGCGCCGGCCAGGGCCGACACGATGGACACCGGCGTGGAGATCACCAGCGCGCACGGGCACGACACGACCAGCAACACCAGTGCGCGATACAACCACACATCAAACGACTCGCCGAACAACACGACCGGCACGGTGGCGACCGGCAGTGCCAGGATCACGACCGCGGGCGTGTACCACGCGGCGAAGCGGTCGATGAACTGCTGCAGCGGCGCCCGCTTGGCCTGGGCCGACTCGACGAGGTGCACGATGCGCGCCAGCGTCGTGTCGGCGCGTCGGCGCGTGACCGCCACCGTGAGAGCGCCGTGGCCGTTGATCGTGCCGGCAAACACCTCGTCGCCCTCTCCCTTCTCCACCGGCAGTGACTCCCCGGTGATGGGCGCCTGGTTCACGTCCGATCGACCGTTGCGCACAATGCCGTCGAGCGCAATCTTGTCGCCCGGCTTCACGATCATCACCGCGCCGGGGCTCACCAGGTCGATGCTGATCAGCCGATCGCCACGATCATCACGAATCAACACGTCGGGTGGCACAAGGTTAAGCAGCGTGCCGATCGCCTTGCGGGCGCGATCAAGGCTCTGCGCCTCGAGCCATTGCGCCGCCGCGAACAGCGACACCACCATCGCCGCCTCTTCGAACTGGCGGATGGCGATTGCTCCGATCACGGCCACGACCATCAGCACGTTGATGTCGAGGGAACGGCGCCTGATCGACTGCCACGCTCGCTGGGCCGGGAACACCGAACCCACGAGTGCGGCCACGACGAACAGCGGCGCCGTCCATTCGGGGAACGGGGTGAGCCAGCCGATCGCGCACGCCGCGACGACCAGCGCTGCCGCCACGGCGGTGAACCAGCCGCGAATCCGCGCGCCGGTCGGCGCTGGTTCTTCGCAGTGCGAGCAGCCGATATGGGCGTGTTCAGCCACGCACCACCCGCTGCCGGCGCACCCTCGCCGCCGGGGCCGCCTGCTCTTCGACGTGCTGCAAGGTCTGCCTGAAGATCGAAATGATGTGCTGATCGTCGAGTGAATAAAACACGATGCGGCCGTCGCGGCGCGGACGCACGAGGCGCATGCCGCGCAGCAGTCGTAGCTGGTGCGACACCGCCGACTGGCTCAGTTTCAGGACCGCGGCCAGGTCACACACGCACAACTCGCCGTGCGACAGCGCGTCGAGGATGCGGACCCGCGTGGGATCGCCCAGCGCGTTGAACGTGTCGGCCAGCCCCTGAACGGCGTCCGGCGCGACAAGCTCGGCGCGAAGCTTGCGGACACGGGCGAGGTCGATCTGGACGAGGTCGCAGACATCATCGTGTTTGAACATATGATCAATTGTTCATATGTTAATGCGGCGGAGTCACAACGTCAAGGCCATCTGGACATCGGCCACGGCCCCCTTCAGGGCACCAGCAACAGTCGATGTTTCGCGGCTGCCGACACCGCGCTGCGGGAGAACGGCTGCGTGCGATAGCGGCCGGCGCGCCAGGTGTCGCTCAGGTCGAAGTAGAACGGGCTCATCGGGTGGCCCGACTGTCCGGCAGGCAGCGCCACGCGTGACGCGTCCCAGTCACCGACGTCGAACAGCTGGCGCCACGACGGATGCTCCCAGGCCGCAAACGGCGCCAGTCGATTCCAACTGACCCGCATCACCGTGGTGCCGTCGCCCTCGATCGGCACCGGCCCCGGATTGAAGAACCACCGAAACGCGAAGCCGGCCGCCGCGAGCGGATGGGCAAAGCTGGCGGCATGCACCCGGTCCCAGTTGCGGTTGTCGCCGCCGCCGAATTCATTCTGCAATTGCTCGTCGGCGTCGCGAATGGCCAGCAGGAAGATGTCGTCGCGCGATTCGCGGCGCTCGACCGTCGTGATGTCATCGAACCAGCGCGAGCCGCGATCGGCGACGACGGCATAGAGTCCGGCCGGCTTTTCAGCGCCGGCCCATTCGTAAAACTTCCTGAACAACGGCTCGTCCATCTCGTCGACAAGCGTGCGACGCCACAGATGATGTTCGAACGCTTCGTAGAGCGACACCACCGGTCGCGCGTCGACCACGCGATCCCAGGCCGCCAGCTGTTCGAGCAGCGCAACGCTGCCGGCATCGGCGCTCCGCGATTGGCCGGTCTTGATCGCGGAGGCGAGCCCGGCCAGCACCGCGTCAGCCGCCAGGCTGCGGCGGTCGTTCTGCAGCGCCGCCATGGCGTCCAGGTCCACGCCCTGCGCGTTCGACAATTGATCGCGCAGGCGGGTGGCGCGAAACGGCGCCGCCCAGTCGCGTGAGATCAAGCCACTGAATCCGCGATCGATCTCGTTGTTGGCGGAATAGATCACCCCACTCGGCGGGTTGAAGATGCGTGGCAGCGCCGCCGGATCGATCGTGCCGGGCCACCCGCCGGTGGCATTGCCATCCGACGGCATGGTGCCGTCGCCGGACGCGCGCACCGGCAACCTGCCAGACATCGCATACCCGACGTTGCCGTCGACATCGGCATAGACGATGTTCATCGACGGCGCCGAGAACAGGTTCACCGCGTTGGTGAACGCCGTCCAGTCCGAGGCACGATTCAGGCTCTCGAACGCGGTCGCCAGATCGCCGCTCACATCCCAGCGGATCGAATACGCGCGGCGTTCTTCGTTGGGCCGTCCGTCCGGCGACAACCACGACGGCGGCGCCTCCCAGTCGAGATCGAGATCGGCGAAGATCGGGCCGTTGCGCGTCTTCCAGACCTCGAACGGCAGCGGCTGGCTGCGGCCACGAACAGGAATGTCGGCGGGAGTGACGTCGACCGGCACCCACTCGCCGCGGTACATCGCGCGCTTGCGGCCGACATCAATGCGCTCGAGCGCAAGATCCTGCACGTCGGCGTTGGTTGCCGTCATGCCCCACGCAATGCGGGCGTTATGTCCGAGCGCCACGAACGGCACGCCGGGAATCGTGACACCGATCACATCGAGGCCAGCCGCGACGAGGTGCATCTCGTACCACACCGATGGCAACTCGATCGGCAGGTGGGGGTCGTTGGCAAGGATCGGCCGGCCCGCCTTGGTCCGACCTGCCGCCAATACCCAGTTGTTGCTGTTGCCGCGTCGCATGCCTGACGCCAGCCATTCCAGGCCGGCGGGAATCTGCCGCGCAGCCACGGGCGCGCTGGTGGCCTGCGGCGGCCTGGAGGTACCGTCGAGGATGGCGGGGGCGGCAGCGGGGTATACACCCGATAAGTCGCGCGCGACGGCTTCGCCGAATTTCTCGGCGACCGCCGATCGCACTAGCTCCGCACGATGGTTCTCGGCCAGGCGCCAAGCCAGCAGCCGGCCGATCGCCAATGAATCCACCGGCGTCCAAGCCGGCGGCGTGATGCCAAGGATCTGGAACTCGATCGGCCTGAGACGGCCGGACATTTGCGCCGTGGCCGCGTTGACCCCGGCGGCGTAGGCCTCGAGCGCGACACGCACTTGCGGCGCCGCGCGCTTCCATTCCGCCTCGGCGGCATCACGCATGCCCAGCGTCAGAAACCGCTGATCGAACGGGATCGTCGTGTCGCCCAGCACTTCCGACAACCGGCCGATCGTCACCCGGCGGTACAGTTCCATCTGCCAGCGACGATCACGCGCGTGCATGACGCCGGCGGCAAACCACGCCATCTCTTCGTTGGTGGCATAGACGTGCGGAACGCCGTGGCCGTCGAACAGCACTTCAACGGGCGTGCTGAGACCTGGAACGGCGACCTCGCCGTCAAGGACCGGGAGTGAACCGCGAGTCCACCACCAGCCCGAAGCAAAGGCCGCAATCACCATCACAAACGTCAGAACGACGAGCAGTCGTTTCATAGGTGTAACTTGCCGCCCTAAGGCGGTTCGACTAGGATGGGGGCCTGGGCAGGCCTAATTGACGTATCCATTAGGTTTACGTCCTTTAAGCCGACAGCAGCGTAGAGCTTACACTGTTTTCTCTTTCGGAGTTTCCTCGTGATCGAGGTCCAGCACCTTTCAAAGAAGTACGGGCCGTTTACGGCCGTGGACGACGTCAGCTTCAGGGCTGAGTCGGGAGAGATTCTCGGGTTCCTCGGGCCGAATGGCGCGGGGAAGACCACCACCATGCGCATCATCACCGGCTACATGCCTGCCACCGAAGGCAAGGCGACCGTCGCCGGCTTTGATGTCTTCGATAAACCCATCGAAGCCAAGAAGCGAACGGGCTATCTGCCCGAAACGCCGCCGTTGTATCCGGACATGACCGTCCGGGAATACCTGCGCTTCGTCGCCAAGATCAAGGGCGTGACGTCGAACGTCAACGATCGCGTTGACGCGGTCATGAAGAAGACCTGGGTCGCCGACATGGCCAACCGGCACTGCGGCAAGCTCTCCAAGGGCTACAAGCAGCGCGTCGGTCTCGCCCAGGCGCTGATTCACGAGCCCGAAGTGCTGGTGCTCGACGAACCGACCGCGGGTCTCGATCCGAAGCAGATCATCGAGACGCGCCAGTTGATTCGCGAACTGGCCGGCACGCACACCATCGTGCTGAGCACGCACATCCTGCCGGAGGTCGCGCAGACCTGCCAAAAGGTCGTGATCATCAGCAAGGGCAAGGTGGTCGCCACCGACACGCCGGATGCGCTGACCGAACGGCTGCGTGGCGCGATGACGTTGTTCGTGCAGGCGCAGGGGCCGTCAGACGATATTCAACGCGCGCTACAGAGCATTTCGGGTGTCGTGCGCGTCAACCCCTCCGAGAATCGCGGCGACGTCGCCGGCTTCGACGTCGACACCGAAAAGGGTGCTGACGTTCGCCGCGAAGTCGCGGCAGCGGTCGTCCGCGGCGGATGGGGTCTTCTAGAGCTGCGCCCGATGCGCATGAGCCTGGAAGACATCTTTCTCAGCCTTACGACTCAAGAGGCCGGCGAGCAGGCCGACGCCGCCACACCCGACGCTCCCGCCCCGGTTTCGGAGGTGTCGAATGCGTAACATCCTGGCCATTGCCCAGCGCGAACTGAACGCCTATTTCACGAGCCCGATCGGCTACGTGCTGATCGGCTTCTTCGCGCTCCTGTTCGGGTGGTTCTTCTACGTGCCGCTCGCCTACTTCGAGCAGCAGAGCATGCAGGCGGGCATGAACCCGACGCAGGCGCTCAACATCAACCAGATGCTCGTCGGCCCGACGCTGATGAACACCACCGTGATCATGCTGTTCCTGTTCCCGCTGATTACGATGCGCACCTACGCCGAGGAAAAACGCTCGGGCACCATCGAACTGCTGTTGACCTCGCCGATCACCGATGTCCAGATCATCATCGGCAAGTTCCTCGGCGCCATGCTGCTCTACGCCGCCATGCTGGCCGTCACGACGATTCACATCGGCATCCTGTTCGTCTTCGGTGAGCCTGAGTGGAAGCCGATCGCGACCGGCTATCTCGGCCTGCTGATGATGGGCGGATGCTTCCTGTCACTCGGGTTGTTCATCTCGAGCCTGACCAAGAACCAGATCGTCGCCGCGATGGCAACCTTTGCGGTGTTCCTGATGCTGTGGGTGATCAACTGGATCGGCACGTTCGTCGGGCCGACCACGCAGGCGGTGCTCGCGCACCTCTCGCTGACTGATCACTTTGATGACTTCGCCAAGGGCGTCATCGACACCAAGCACGTCATTTACTACCTGAGCTTCATGGCCTTCGGCCTCTTCCTCACCGCCAAGTCGGTGGACAGCGAAAGGTGGCGAGGCTAGTCATGCAAAAAGCATTGGGCATCATCGGTTGGATCGGCACGGCGCTGGTGTTTGGCGCCGTCGCGGTCCGCATGTTCTATCCCGACTGGAACCAGTATGCGACCTACGCGGCCTGGGCCGGCCTGGTCTCCGTGCTGATCTACATGGCCGGACAATGGCGCGACGTCGCGCAGTTCTACCAGGGCCGCGGCGCGCAGTACGGCACGATGTCGATCGTGAGCATCGTCGTGTTCCTGGGCATCCTGGTCGCGGTCAATTACCTCTCGACCCGCCAGAACAAGCGCTGGGATTTCACGGCCAACCAGGTCTACAGCCTGTCGGATCAGACCATCAAGATCCTGCGCGAGCTGCAGCAACCCGTGCACGTGACGGTGTTCGAGCGCAACGACCGCCAGGAAGTGCACAAGGATCGACTCGAGGAATACGGCTACTACACCACTCGCCTGACGACCGAGTTCATCGATCCCGATCGCGAACCGGCCAAGGCCAGCACGGCGAAGATCGAGACGTTGCCGACGATCCTGTTCGAGTACGCCGGACGCACCGAGCGCGTCACGACGTCGAACGAACAAGAGATGACCAACGCCCTGATCAAGGTCGTGACCGGCGCCGCCCGCAAGGTCTACTTCACGCAGGGCCATGGCGAGAAGGACATCGCCTCATCCGATCGGGCCGGCTATAGCACGGCGGCCGAATCGATGAAGCAGGACAATTTCGGCGTCGAATCGCTGGTGCTGATCCAGCAGAAAGCCGTGCCGGACGACGCGACGATCGTCGTGATCGCCGGTCCAACGACCGATTTCTTTCCACCCGAGATCGAGGCGCTGAACGCCTACGTCGCCAAGGGCGGCAAGATGCTCGTGATGCTCGATCCGCTGCTCAAGGGACCGGCGCAGCCGCTGCTGGCGCAGTTCCTCGCCGATTGGGGCATCCGTTCGGGCACCGACGTGGTGCTCGATGCCAGCGGCATGGGCCAGTTGCTGGGCACCGACGCGTCGGTGCCGGTGGCCGCACAGTACCAGCCGCATCCGATCACGGAAGGCTTCCGCGTGCTGACGGCCTATCCGATGGCGCGCTCGATGGCGCCGATCGAAGGCGGATCGAACACCCACACCGCGCAGGCGCTTGTGAACACAAGCCCGCAAAGCTGGTCGGAAGCCGACCTGGCCGCACTCTCCACTGGCAAGGCGCAGGTCGAGTTCAACGCCGACAAGGGCGACAAGCAGGGTCCGATCACGCTCGCGGCCGCAGTGTCGGCACCGGCGACCGTGACTCCCCCACCCGCGTCCGGCAACCAATCGCCGGCCGCGCCTGATTCGGAGCGCAAGCCCGAGACACGCATCGTCGCCGTTGGCGATTCCGACTACGCCTCGAACATGGCGATCGGTATCGCCGGCAATCGCGACTTCTTCATGAACTCGATGAACTGGCTGTCGCAGCAGGAGAACCTGATTGCGGTGCGTCCGCGCCAGCCCGAGGATCGCCGGCTGACACTCACCGCGGATCAGCAGAATCGCATCATGATCCTGGTGCTGTTCATCATCCCGGGCCTGGTGTTCGCCACCGGCGTCTACACCTGGTGGAAGCGGCGCTGACATGGGACGCCTGACATCGACACTGCTCCTCGTCGTTGTCCTTGCCGGACTCGGCGGCTACATCTACTTCGTCGATTCGAAGCGGCCAGCCGCCGGGCCCGACGGCGCGGAGGCGCTGGGCAAGGTCTTCACCGTCGAGGCGGACAAGATCAACGAGCTGCGGATTTCGTACCAGGCTGAGTCGGCGTTGTTGAAGAAGGACAACTCCGGCTGGAAGCTGGTCGAGCCGATCCAGGTCGAGGCCGATCCGCCGGAGGCCATTGGGGTCACGACCGCGCTCAACAACATCGACATCGTCCGCGTGGTCGACGAGAATCCGTCGGACCTCGCGCAATTTGGCCTGGCCAATCCGAACATCATCGTCTCGTACAAGACCGAAAACGGCGGCGCGGGCACGCTCAAGCTCGGCAACAAGAACGCCACCCAGGGCGAGCTCTACGCCCAGATGAACGACGAGAAGCGTGTGTTTCTGGTCAATGCCTTCCAGGAGAGCAGCTTCAACAAGACGCCGTTCAACCTGCGCGACAAAAAGATCCTGAAATTCGACCGCGACAACGCCGACTCGCTGGTGCTGTCGAAGGGCGCCACCGCGATGGAACTGGCGCGCACCGGCAGCGACTGGAAGGTCGTCAAGCCGGTGCCCTCGCGCAGCGACTTCGCTGCGGTCGAAGGCTTCATCACGCGACTCTCCTCGGCCAATATGTCGCAACTGATCGAGGGCGGCGACAAGGAACTGGCGAAGTACGGGCTCGACAAGCCGTCGATGACGGTCACCGTTGGCTCGGGCAGCTCGAAAACGGTGCTCGAAGTCGGCGCCACCGAAGGCGGCGCGACCTATGCCCGCGATCCGGCGCGCGCGCTGGTATTCACGGTCGATTCGACGATGCAGACCGACTTGAACAAGAACTTCGACGACTATCGCAACAAGGAAGTGTTCGAGTTCCGTCCCTTCACGCTCGCCAAGCTGCGCGCCGTCCTCGACGCGCCTGGCGGGCCGAAGACCTACGAGTTCGAGAAGCAGAAGCCCGCCACGCCCGCCGATCCGGAAACCTGGAAGGTGACGCGCGTCGGCGGCGCAAGCCACGTCGCCGACCAGGCCACGATGGACGACCTGCTCACCAAGCTGGTGGAGATCAAGGCCGACAGCTTCGTGGCGTCGGCGGCACGAACCGGGCTCGACAAGCCGGCCCTGGTGGTCAGCGCGAGCTTTGACGAGGGCAAGTTCGAGCGCGTCCGGTTCGGGCAGGGCCACGACGACGCCTTTGCGCTTCGCGACGGCGAAACCGGCGTGGCAAAGATCAACATGTCGTCGCTGGCCGTCGCGCTGCGGGCGTTTGACGTCGCCGTCACACCCAAGGAAACCGCCCCGGCTCCCGCGGCGGACGCGAAGAAATGATCAGAACGGCGAGCAGGCTCCTGACAGTCGCGCTCGCCGCCTGGGTCAGCGGCTGTGCGGCAAAGACCTCGGCTCCCGCACTGGCGCCGGCCTCCAGTGGCGCTTCGTCGCGCACGCAGATCGAGCGCGACCTTGCCGCCATCTTCAGCGCCAGGAACGTCGATCACTCGTTCTGGGGTGTGTCGGTTCGTTCACTGAAGACCGGCGAGGTCATTTACAGCCATAACCCTGCGCGACTGCAGACGCCGGCCTCAACGCACAAGGTCGTCACCAGCGCGGTCGCTGCCGAGCGCCTCGGCTGGGACTATCGCTACACGACGACGATCTATGCCACCGGCCCGATGTCGGGTGGCTATCTCGACGGTGACCTCGTCGTGGTGTCGAACGGCGATCCGACCATCAACCCACGACAGCCTGATCGTTGGGGCGCCTTCGATGCGTGGGCAAAGTCCCTGTATGCGAAGGGCCTGCGGCGCGTTGGCGGTCAACTGATCGGCGACGACAACGCATTTGCCGAACCCGGCTACGGCGTTGGCTGGGCGTGGGACGACCTCGTGCTCGGCTACGGCGCTGCCGTTGGCGCGCTGCAATACAACGAGAATCAGATTGAGCTGATGATCGGTCCCGGCCAGGCCGCCGGCGAACGAGCCATCATCAGCGTCTCGCCCCCTGGCAGTGGCGTCGTGCTCAATCACGCCGTGACGACCGTCGCCCAGGGCCAACCAAGCCGCATCTCGCTCGAGCGCGTGCCGGGGACGAACCTGCTGACGGTCAGTGGACAGGTGGCGGTCGGGGCGCAGGCGATCACCGAATACGCGGCCGCGCCAAATCCAACCATTCTCTACCTCAACGCGCTGCGCGAGGCTCTCGCGCGAAACGGCATCTTCGTCGGCGGATCGTCCCTCGACATCGACGACGCGCGCGTGAAGCCTGACTATGCCAAGGCGGCGGTCTTGCTGGAGGATCACTCGCCGACCATCGGTTCGATGATCGATGTGTGCTTGAAGTGGAGCCGCAATCAGTACGCCGAAACGCTGCTCTACTCGCTCGCGCCCCCGGGGGCCGAGGCCACGGCGGCGGCGGCGCTGGACAGTGTTCGTGAGACGCTCACCAAGTGGGGCGTCTCCGGTGAGTTGTACGTCGCCCGCGACGGCTCGGGCTTGTCACGCAACGACTACCTGTCGCCAGATGCGCTGGTCGGCGTGCTGACCCAGATGTGGAAGAATCCGAAGCACCGCGAGCCTTTCAAGGCGACGTTGCCGCAGTCTGCCGTCAGTGGGTTCCTCGCGAATCGCATGAAGAACTCGCCGGCGGCCGAACGGGTGTGGGCCAAGACCGGATCGATGTCGAACGTGCGATCGCTTGCAGGCTACATGCTGACGAGCGACAGCGAGCCGCTGGTGTTCGCATTCATGGCCACCGGATTCCGCGTGCCGGCATCACAGATCGACGCCGCCATCGACGCCGCGCTCTCGCGACTGGTCAGCTATAAGTGAACGAACCGTCCGAGCAGGACGGCCATCACCATCCCCACAGCCCCGACGACGAGCGCGCCGGCCATTCCGACGGCGAACGGCTTCAACCCAACCCCCTTGAAGACGGAGAAGTTGGTGTTAAGGCCAACAGCGGCCATTGCCGTGCCCAGCAGGACTTGCGACGCCCAATAGTCGCCAAGTGACTTGGTGATCGATCCCCACTGCGCGGCATCCCAGATACCAAGCGCGGCACCATTGGTGGCCAGCGACCAGTCGCCGAGCGAACGCAGCACCGCCATGGCGAGAAAGCCGATCACGAAGCCGGGCACGTACTTCATCCACGACCCGCCGGCACTGTTACTACCCTTCGCACCTGTCGCGCCCGCGGCGCTCCTGACATGCATCCAGGTCAGGATCGGAATCACCGC
>JAYQOO010000018.1:0-5488 GCA_038144855.1 Acidimicrobiia bacterium
GGCGGCGGGGCGCCGGCTCCGGCGGGGCCCGGGGGGGGGGGGGCCCCCCCCCCACCCCCGCGCACCCCCCCCGGGCCCCCCCCCGGTTCGTAACGGGGGGGGGGCCCCCGTGAGGCCGCACGCCGCAGTAAGACCCTTGGGGTTCCTGCGTCGTCCGGCTTTAGCCGGACGGCCTTGATACGATCGGTGCCGCCCGGCAAATCCATGGCAGACGACCAGCGACTCCGCGACCTGATGCGCGAGTATCAGTCCGGCCGTTTCGATGCCTTTGACGACATCTACGCGACGCTGGCGCCGACACTGCGGCGTTATCTGCTGTCGCACGCGCTCGACGCCGCGAAGGCCGACGACCTGCTCCAGGAGACCTTTCTGCAAATTCATCGCGCCCGGCACACGTTCGATCCCGCCTATCCACTGCTGCCGTGGGCGGTGGCGATTGCCAAACACGTGTGGCTGATGGACCGGCGCAACCAGTCCCGTCGTCCCTGGGCACCGGACGACGTCACCGAGATCGAGTTGCCGGTGCGGGCCGAAGCGGCCGTGCTTGCGGAGCGCGACGCCGTGCGACGCGCTCTCGGACAGATCGCGCCGGCGCGCCGCGCGGCTGTCATTCAGCATCACGTGTTGGGGTTCAGTTTCCGTGAGATTGCCAGTCGCACCCGAATTGCCGAAACAGCGGCAAAGTTGCGCTCCAGCCGGGGGATCGCGGAGTTGCGCGCGATCTTGAAAGGGCAGGGCTCCAAGCGACGAGCATGCCCGCGGCGCTTCGTGCCCAGCTCTCTGAGGATTTCGCGCCGGTGCGGACGCTGGCGTCGCCGTGGCGACGCGCGCTGCTGGTGCTGCCGTTGGCCCTGGTTGCGCTGCTGGCCGCGCCGGTCTACTTCGACGTGCGGCCCGGCCATGTACGGTTAGGCTGGATGGGGGTCTGGGGATTGTCGCTGGCGCAGTTTGCCGTCGGCTTCCTGATGGTGGTGGCCGCCATGCGCGAGTCGGTTCCGGGCCGAAGTTGGAGCCGACGCGCGATTGCTGTGTGGTCTGCGGTGCCGATCGCCGCCGTGACGGCGATCACGCTGTGGAGCTGGTATGCAAGTCCGATTGGCATTCGCGCCGGATGGTGGACGCTTGCCGGGATTTGCTTCGCAGGTTCGGCGTCGACCGCTTTGCCGGTCGTGGCGCTGTCGGCCATTCTTTCGGCCCGCGCCTATCCGACGCGTCCGGCGATTGCCGGAGCGTTGCTCGGCGCCGGCTCCGGGTTGTGTGCCGATGCTGGCTGGCGCGTGTTCTGCCACTTCAGCGAACCGGCGCACGTATTGTCGGCGCACTTGGCCGCAGTGTTGTGCTCCGCGGCCATTGGTGCGCTTGCCGCCGTCTGCGTGTCTAGACCAGGAACACGCGTTCGATGAACCAGTAGGTGCCCGCGAGAATGACCGCAATCGATCCAGCGAAGGCCACCGACCCGGCCGCTGCGGCACTGCGGCGACGAATGGCCTCAAGGGTGGCGGCCGCGACGCCGACGATCAGCAACTGGCCGATCTCGACGCCGAGATTGAACGCAAACAACGACCAGCCCAGCGCGACCTGCGGCAGGCCGAACTCCTTCAGCACGTAAGCGAAGCCAAATCCGTGGATCAGGCCGAATGCGACGGCCAGCCACGCGCGAATGTCGGCCGCGGGTGTCGTATCGGTGACCGGCGCCGCGGAAGCCGCACGCCTCGCCCTGAGCACGAGCAGGTTGTCGGCGCCCACCACCACGATCGTCAGTGCGATCAGCGGTTCGATGAGCCGCGCCGACGGCGCCAGGATATCGAGGGCCGCGAGCGACAACGTGACGCTGTGACCGATCGTGAACGACGTCACGATCAGCGCCAGCTTGCGCAACGATCCACCCAGCAGCAGTAGTCCGATCAGGAACAGGATGTGATCGGGCCCGATGAGAATGTGCTCGATGCCGGACAGCACGAACGTCTTCACGACCGCCCACAGGCCTTGCGAACTGCCGGAGTAGTACTCGGCGGTCTGATGCGTCGCGTCGAGAATCAGCTGCAGCTTGAGGGCGTCGTCTTCATAGACGTTGACGAAGGTCTGGTGAATCGGGTCGTACGGAAACACATAGGCCTGCATCGCCACGTGGCCGGGTCGTGCGTTGGTCACGGCGAACGTGAGGCGCAGGCTCTGGCGATCCGGGACGACGTCGATCGTCCCCCAGGCGATGCTGGCGACGCGGCCGTCGACCGTCAGCGTGAGGCGAGGTCCGAGCAGTGCGACCAGCGCATCGCGGATGCGGAGCGCTTCGGACGGCACGAGCAGCGTGTCGGGACCCTTCACCCCGAGGTCGTGGGCGGCATCCAGGTCATGAACGACCAGCGTGCCGCGCAGCCCGGAGGCGTCCAGGTGAAGGTCGAGATAACTGAACGGGGCAGGGTGGGCCGATGCCGGTGACGCAAGTACTACGGCCGACAGCGCAGCCAGGACGATCGCTCGTATCCTCAAGATGTCTTTAAGACGACTCGGGCGGCGGCCCAGATCCACGTCAGCACGAGCGCGCTGGTAAGGAAGACGTCACTGGGCCAATGCGCCCCCAGTGCCACGCGTGCCAGGCACCCGGCGATCACGGTGCCAAACATCAGGACCATGACCAGCATTCGATTCGGCGCTTTCCGCTGCATGGCGGCCAGCAGGCCGACCGTGCCGAACGTCACGGCGAAAAAGGTAATGGTGGTCGACGGGAACGAGAAGCCTGACGGCCGGCCCACGACATTGATCAACTCTGGCGATGGACGGGGCCGCGCGAACCAGGCTTTGGTGTGCTCGGCGCCGTACTGCTCGAGCAGAAGACAGCCAATCAGCAGTGCCAGCCCGCGAACGCCACCGACAAAGAACGCGGCGACGATGGTGATCGCCATCACGTAGTACTTGCCCGGCGCGGGCGCCAGCCGGCTGATCGGCGTGGCCCACCAGCCCGGATCCGGCGACACGGCCTGGATGGCGCGGGCCACCTGCACGTCGCCGGCGAAGTATGGCTCCATCGCGACGCCGGCCCCGATCAGGATCGTGACGGCCGCGGCAATGGCAAAGGGCATCCAGGGCGATCGCATGCGTGGCGCCTTCCTACTTGAAGATCGACTTCGGCATCTTCACGTGCACGCCCATGGTGCCGTCGACGAGCTGCGTGATCGCCACATCGCCAGCCAGGCTGGTCAGCTGATACGCCTGGTGCTTGTCCATCTTCTTAGTGGCGGCGAGGAAGTCGATCATCTCCTGGATCGCCACGCGGGTCGCCTTGGTCAAGTCCACATCCGTACCCATCGAGATGTAGTGCGTGTTCGTTTCGGCACGCGGCCACGCCAGCTTCATGCCCTTACGAACGGTCAGCTGCAGTCGTCCTCTCAACGATGTCTCTATGCCGGTCTGGTCGACCTCGCCGTCACCCTGCGCGGCGTGGCCGTCGCCGACCTCAAACAACGCGCCCTTGACGTGCACGGGAATGAACAGCGTGGTGCCGGCCACCAGCTCCTTGTTGTCCAGGTTGCCGGCATGCGTGCTGGGCGGGTTGCTGCTGATGCGGCCGACTTCCGCCGCAGGGGCGACGCCCATGCTGCCGAAGAACGGTCGCAGCGGAATGATTACGTGCGGGAGGAACGCCGCCGTCATCGCTTTGCGATCGAGCCGGATGATCGTTTGTCCGCGTCCGGGTTCGCAGTTCTCGCGGACGAATCCGCTGCAGCCGTTGTAGCCATAGGCAATCGGCAGGTCGATCGACAGGACTTTGACCTCGAGCGCGTCGCCAGGTTCGGCTCCATTCACATACACCGGCCCGGTGAGGATGTGTCCGCCCGGTCCGCGATCCTTGACCTGCTCGACGATCGCGCGCAGCGACGCCTGGATCTCGGCCGCGGCCACGCCTGACTTCTCGAGCCGATCCGGCGTTGAGGTGAGCAGCGTGTCGACATCGATGATGTCGCCGGACTCAATGGTCAATCCGGGCTTGGTCTCAGCCCAGTAGTGCCCGTAGGCCACGGTCGCCGGTGTGGCCTCGAGGCGGTGGGTCCTGGGCTTTTGCGCCTGCAGATCGGTGGAACAGATCAACAGCGCGGCTGCGGCCAGGAGGCGGACGATGGCAATACGTGGCATCCGCGCATTCTACCGTCCCCGTGACATCAGGAGATGAGCCGCCTCGGGTTCCCGACTAGAATCTCCGCAATGCCCTGGTACCGTGAGGTTTCCCGTCAGGAGTGGAAGACGTTCCTGACGACGTTTGCGGCGTGGACCCTCGACGCCTTTGACTTCACCATCATCACGTTCGTCCTGACCGACATTCGGCGGAGCTTCGAGGTCAACCTGGCGCTCGCCGGCGCGCTCGCGACCGTGACCTTGCTGTTTCGCATGGTCGGTGGCATCGGGGCGGGGACGCTGGCGGACAAGTACGGGCGCAAGGGCCCGATCCTTTTTTCGATCGCGTGGTACACAGGCTTTGCGTTCCTCAGTGGGTTGTCGACAAGCTACGTGATGTTGTTCGCCTTCCGCGGCCTGTTTGGCATTGGCATGGGCGGCATGTGGGCTGCCGGCATGCCGCTGGCGCTCGAGCAGTGGCCGGCGAAGCATCGCGGCATTGCCTCCGGCATTCTGCAGGGCGGCTACTCGACCGGCTTCCTGTTGTCGTCGCTGGTGTATCAGCTGGGTTATCCGCTGATTGACGACAACCCGGATCGCGCGTGGCGCCTGATGCTCTGGGCCGGTGTGCTGCCGGCGATTGCGATCTTCTACTTGATGACGCGCGTCAGTGAGAGCCCGCTGTGGCTCGAACAGCAGCGACTGCGCGCCGGCAAGCCGCAGCGGTTGTCCCTCGCCAGGCTCTTCGACCGCGACCTGCGGTGGGTCACGCTTCACACCTCGATCCTGATGGGCGCCTTCGTGTGGATGTATCAGTCGACGACGATCTGGTATCCCACGCTGCTGGCCAACCTCAAGCAGCAGCCGCTCGCGTTTCTGCTGCTGCTCAATGCCGGCGGCATGCTCGGCTCGATCTTCTTCGGCAGCGTGTCCGAGAAGTGGGGCGGCCGGCGCGGCGCAGCCACGGTCGGCATGATTGCGGGTGTGCTGTCAGCGCCGGTGTATTTGTTCTCGACCAGCTCCGCAGGCCTGCTGCTTGGCGCGTGGTTGATCGGCTTTTGCGCGTCTGGCGCGTGGGGCATCGTGCCAGGCTATCTCGCCGAGCGGTTCCCGACCGAAGTCCGTGGCGTCGGCACCGGCTTCTCGTACCACGTCGGCGTCGGGATCGGCGCCTTCGCGCCGTACTTGATCGGCGTGCTGACCGACGCCGGCACGGCGTTACAGACGGCCATGTTCTGGTGCGTGATTGCCGGTGGCCTTGGCGTGATCACGTTTCTCTGGCTCGGGCCCGAGACGCGCGGCCGCGAGCTCAGCTGACGGCGGGTCGAAGACCCGCCGCTACGACACCGCCTTGATGATGTCCCAGCGCGTGATGATT
>JAYQOO010000018.1:5498-43369 GCA_038144855.1 Acidimicrobiia bacterium
CGGCGCCGGCGCGCGGGCGGCGCCCCCCGGGCGGCCCCCCCCCCCCCCCGGGGGGGGCCCCCCCCCCCCCCCCCCGCTACGACAGCGCCTTGATGATGTCCCAGCGCGTGATGATGTAGGTGGCGTCGAGCTTGAAGTCGCGCACCAGCACCGCCGGGCTGTCCGGCGTCAGCATCTGCGCGAGCGCTTCGATGCTCGTCGAAATATCCGCAAAGGGCAGCGCCGGCTGCATGATCGCCTCGACCGGTCCACGCACGACGTCAGGGTTCTTCACGATCTCCGAGTACAGGTAGCCCTCGTTGACGGTGCCCACCAGGCGGCCGTCGGCGGTGACCGGAATCTGCGAATACGCATGCTCCGTCATGATGTGCGCGGCCTTCTCGACGCTGTCGTTGCGATCGATGGTGACGAGCGGCGCCTTCGAGCGGCCGCTCACCAGTTCGCGCGCCGTGAGCCCCTTCGGATCGACGAACCCCTTCTCGCGCATCCAGTCGGGGTTGTACATCTTGCCGAGATAGCGGGTGCCGTGGTCATGAAAGATCACGACGACGGTTTCGCCCTGCTTGAAGCGATCCGCGAGCTGGATCAGGCCGGCCATGGCCGATCCCGCCGAGTTGCCGGCGAAGATGCCCTCTTCGCGCGCGATGCGGCCGGTCATGATCGCGGCATCGCGGTCGGTCACCTTCTCGAAATGATCGATCAGGCTGAAGTCGACGTTCTGCGGCAGGAAGTCCTCGCCGATGCCTTCGGTGATGTACGGGTAGATCTCGTTCTTGTCGAAGATACCGGTCTCTTTGTACTTCTTGAAGACCGAGCCGTAGGTATCAATGCCCCAGGCCTTGATCGACGGCTTCTGCTCTTTCAGGTACTTCGTGACGCCGCAGATCGTGCCGCCGGTGCCGACGCCGACCACCAGGTGGTCGATCTTGCCGCCGGTCTGTGCCCAGATCTCGGGTCCGGTCTGCTCGTAGTGCGCCTGCGCGTTGGACGGGTTGTCGTACTGGTTGGCCTTCCAGGAATTCGGCGTCTCGCGTTCGAGGCGTGACGACACCGAGTAATACGACCGCGGGTCCTCGGGGTCGACGTCGGTCGGGCAGACGATGACTTCGGCGCCAAACGCGCGCAGCGCATCCACCTTTTCCTTCGACTGCTTGTCGGTGGTGGTGAAGACGCATTTGTAGCCCTTCACAACGGCGGCGATCGCCAGGCCCATGCCGGTGTTGCCCGACGTGCCTTCGATGATCGTGCCGCCGGGCTTCAACTTTCCGGACTTCTCGGCGTCCTCGATCATCTTCAGGGCCATGCGGTCCTTGATCGAGTTGCCGGGGTTGGTCGTCTCGATTTTCGCGTAGACGTCGGCGGCCACAATGCCGCGTGGAATGCGATTGAGGCGGACCATAGGCGTGTCGCCGATGGATTCGAGGATGTTGTTGTAAATTGGTCTCGGCATCGCGCAGCGTTGTGTTGAACCATCATACACGTCCGATTCTCCTGTCGCTGTCTCTGTTCGTCTTGTTGGCCGTGGTGCATACGTGGCCGATGGCGGCGGCGCCGTCACATTGGTCACGCGTCGATGGCGATGGCGGCCTCAATACCTGGGCCGTCAGCTGGGTGGCGCACGCGCTGATCGAAGATCCCGCCAAGGTCTTCGAGGCGAACATCTTCTACCCCCAGCACCTGACGCTGGCGTATTCGGAAGCGATGCTGCTGCAGGGCCTGTTTGCCCTGCCGGTGATCGCGCTCGGCGGGTCGGCCGTGCTGGCCTACAACGTCGCCGTGTTCAGCGGATTCGTCCTGACCGGCTGGCTGTTCTGCCTGCTGATTCGCCGCTGGACCGGCTACTGGTCGGCCGGCTGCATCGGCGGGTCGCTGGCCGCTTTTAACGCCTACACGCTCGTCAACATCACGCACCTGCAG
The DNA here is from genome assembly GCA_038144855.1 of Acidimicrobiia bacterium. Lineage (GTDB taxonomy): Bacteria > Acidobacteriota > Vicinamibacteria > Vicinamibacterales > UBA2999 > 12-FULL-67-14b. The sequence continues at coordinate 7,416 of JAYQOO010000018.1, forward strand.
TTCCTGCACGCGGGATTTCTGGCGGTCATGCTCTATGCGCTCGATCGCCTGATCGTGACGCCGTGCGCCCGCGACGCGTTGTGGCTGGCGCTCGCCTTCGTCTTGCAGGCCCTAGCGTCGATCTACCTGATGGTGTTTGCGGTGTTTGCCCTTGGCTTCGCCCTGGTGGCCAGGACGGGTGAGTGGATCAGGCGCAGCGTGCCCCTGGTTGCCCGGCTGGCCGGCGCCGCGGTTGTGGCGCTGGTGCTGCTCTGGCCGTACCTCGCGCCGTATCACGAGCTGAACATGGCGGAGCACTTCGTGCGATCGGCCGAGGAAGCGGAGTCGGCCACGATCGAGAACTACCTGTCCACCGGCGCGCGCGTGCACTTCAACTGGTGGAGCAAAGAACTGGGCGGTGGCGTCTCGACGTCCGTGTTCCCGGGCATCGTCGCGCTCACGCTGGTGGCGCTGGCGTTTGTCGATCGCGACCAGCATCGCGATCGTCGATTCCGCATGTGCGCTGTGGCCGCTGCTGGTTGTATCGTCTTGTCCTTTGCCCCGTCGCTGCCGTTCTACGCGTCGCTCCACGCGGCGGTGCCGCTGTTGCAGATGGTGCGCGCGATCCATCGCATCGGACAGGTGATGCTCCTGCTGGTGGCCATCCTCGCGGGCTTTGGCGTCGCGGCGCTGGCGCGCGCGTGGGGCGGGACGCGGACCTGGCCCGCCGCGGTTGCCGGCATGCTGATCCTCGTCAACGGTGAAGCGCTTCGCGCGCCGATCGAATACGGCTGGTTCGGCGGGGTGCCACCAGCCTATGAGGTGCTTGCCAAGGAGCCGGTGGCCGTCGTGGCGGAGGCGCCGTTTCCGATGCCGTCGCAGTGGTTCCTGAACAGCCCATACATGGTGAACTCGACCCGCCACTGGAAACCGTTGCTGAACGGATACAGCGGCTTCCGTCCGGCCTCATACGATACCGCCTATGAAGCCATGCGCGCGTTCCCGTCGGACGCGTCCCTGATTGCCCTGCACCAGCTTGGCGTGACCCACGTGGTGGTGCACAGGCGCGAGATGCTGGGCGCGGCGGCCGGCGAGGATCCCTTTAATCGCGTCTCGTCCATTCGCCTGCTGGCCAAGGACGACGACGTGTTGATCTACAAACTGCTGGGGCAGTAACTCGGGTCTATCGCCAGCACTGGGGTCGTGCGGGTGAGATCCGCAACGCGCACCACCGCTTGCTAGGCGGACCGTTCAGCGCATTTGGCGTTGCTGTATCCAGACCTGAACGGCGTGACGATCCCCGTCGCGGCGTCGAAACGGTGACGCGTGACGCACGCGGTGTCGTTGGCGAGCAGGTGAATCGAGATCGAAGGCGTGTCTGACACCGTCTTGACGTAGTGAATGTCGTCGAGCGGCGGCAGCAGCGTGTAGAAGTCGCCGTGCTTCACGGTTTGCTGTCGCGCGATTGCGAGCGTTGCGTGCGACTCGTCGCTCGCATCGTCGAGAAGGCGGTAGACCGTCTCGTCCTGAACGCCTCGATAGACGCCGATCAGTCCCCAGGCGAGGTGATCGTGGATCGGCGTCTGCGCACCTGGGGGAATCACGAGCGAGAAGAGACAGAGCGAGCCATCTTCGGCGCGGTACAGCGCGTATTGCCCAATGCCTCCGCCCATGCCGCTCTTGAGGTCGGGTTCGCCGTATGCCTTTGGCAGCCAGTCGTCAGCGGCGAGTAGCTTGCCGAAGGCAGGACGCAGCGCCTCCACGCGCGCCCGCGTGTCGGAGATGTCGGCGGTGAGTTGCTGGGTCGTCTCGATCAGCGTTCGTACTTCGGGAACATCGACGAGAAAGCCATAGTGCTCGTGTCTGTGCCCGAAGTCACACATCAGTTTGAACCTGAAAGTTTTTTCAGCTGCGCCTCTATCGACTGCATTTCCTTGATCAGATCCGCATAGCGCTCGTGCGCGTCGCGGCCAACGCGCTGGTCGGCCTGCGTGACCATGCGCTGGATGTTGTTCAACTGGCTGAGGAGCATTGGCTGTGTGTAGATGCCGGGGGTATCCACCACGCGGGCGTAGAGCGCCTGCAAGGGGTGATCGTACTTGGTGTTGCTCGGCGAATCGCCGGGCAGTCCGGGAGCCAGCTGCGGTTTCAGGCCGGCCTTCTGCATCGCCGCTTCGATGCTGACCTGGAGCTTCCGTGCATCGCTGACCGCATCGCGCACCTGCAGTTGGAACTTCACCTGCTCGGCAATCGCCGCGTCGGTCACGCCGTCGGCAGCCACGCGCGGATCCGACTTGAGATCGAGGGTGCGCGAAATCACGGTGGCACCGGATGTGAGCTTCACGGTGTACTTACCTGGCGGCACCATCGGGCCGCCCTGGCCGCCGGCTGGATTCTGTGCGGTCCACGGACCGGGGTAGCGGAGGTCCCACGTGATGCGCTGCATGCCGGCTTCGGCGCGAATACTGGTCGAGCCCTGTGGACCGCGGAAGAACGGTCCGCGCATCTCCTGGCCCGGCGCGCCCGCAGCGCGCGGCGGCGCCACGTTAAAGGTGCGGAGTACCGCGCCACCGGCATCGAGCACTTCGAGCTTCGTATCCGCGCCAGGCGCGCTTGCAAACCACAAGTCGAACTGCGCGCCCTGGAACGGGTATTCCGGATCGACGTTCGAGAACGGCGCCGTGCTGCTGCGGTAACGGATCGTTTCGCGCGGCTGGAAGAACGCGACCGCGGGAAGCGACTGTTCGACTTCTTCGTTGCTGAAGCCAAGGCCCGCGGTCGTCCTCGGCGTGCCGTTCACGAGCCGCGCCAATTCCTGCAGCGGCGTGATGTTGTCCATGATCCACGCCGAGCGTCCCATCGTCGAGATCACGAGATCGTTGCGGTGCACCTTGATGTCGGTGATCGGCGTGGTCGGCAGGTTCTGCTGGAGCGACTGCCAGTTCCTGCCGCCGTTGAACGACACGAAGAAGCCGAACTCGGTGCCGGCATAGAGCAGGCCGGCCTGGCGGGGGTCTTCGCGGATGACGCGAGTCGGGTGATCGATCGGCAGGCCGTTCTTGCCGTCGGTCAGCAGCGTCCAGGTCTCGCCGTAATTGTCCGTGCGGTAGATGTAGGGCTTCAGATCGTGCTCGCGCATGAAGCGGTAGCCGGCGATGTAGGCGCGGCCCTTCATGTGCGGCGAATCTTCCACCGTCTGGATGCGCGCGCCGACCAGATCCTTGGGCGTCACGTTCTTCCAGGTCTTGCCGTTGTCGCGCGTCACGCTGACCGGGCCGTCATTCGCGCCGACCCAGATCACGCCCTTCTCGAGGCGCGATTCGATCATCGCGTAGATCGTCGAATAGACCTCTTCACCAGTCACGTCGCGCGTGATCGGGTTGCCAGACACGATCTGGTACTGCGGTTCCTTCGCCGTCAGGTCGGGGCTGATGATGTCCCACGAAATGCCTTCGTCCATCGAGCGATGCAGCACGTGTGACGCCTGGTAGATCACGCGCTCGTCGTGCGGCGACACGTAGACCACCGTCTGGCGCGGGAAGCGGAACTTGATCTCGTCAGGGTCGTGCCCGTAGCGGTTCTGCGGATAGACCCAGTAATGCTTTTCCTGGCCCGTCTCGGTGTTGTAGCGGCCGACTTCGCCCTTGCAGGCGCCCCACACGACCTTGCCGTTCTTCTTCGGCCAGATCTGGCCGGTCTCGCACCCCGAGGCCTGCTGCCACGCCTGCGACGGGTGCTCGAAGCCCCACGACACCGGCGGGATGCTCGGGATGATCAGCGTGCTGTTGTCCTGCTGCGGCATGTAGAGGCGATAGGGATACTGCTCATCGACCGCCACCATGTAGTACTCGGCGGTCGGCTGGTTGAGGATCGAGGACCAGCTCCTTGCGCCGTTGAGGCTGACGTTCGCGCCGCCGTCGTTCACCTGCAGGATGATGTTCGGGTTGTCGGGGTTGAACCACATGCCGTGGTTGTCGCCGTGCGGCGTCTCGACGGACGAGAACGCCTTGCCGCCGTCGATCGACTTGTGCAGGCCGAGTTCGTTGACCCACACTTCGTTTTCGTTCTTCGGGTTGACCGTGACGTAGTGGAAGTAGAACGGCCGCGCGCGCAGGCGCTGCTGGCTGTTGACGAGCGCCCACGATTCGCCGGCATCGTTCGAGCGATACAGGCCGCCTTCGTTGCCCGGCGCTTCGACCATTGCATACAGCACCTTGGAATTGCTGCGCGCGATGTCGATGTCGATCTTGCCGATCAACTTCGATGGCAGGCCCGCCGAGATCTTCTTCCACGTCTCGCCGCCGTCGGTCGACTTGTAGATGCCACCTTCGGTCGCCGGGCCGCCGCTGATGATGTCCCACCCCTTGCGGAAACCGCGATACATCGCCGCGTAGAGGATGTCCGGATTCTCCCAGTCGACCTCAATATCGCGGCCGCCGGTCTCGTTGTTCACAAACAGCGTCTTCTTCCAGGTCTTGCCGCCGTCGGTGGTCTTGAAGATGCCGCGTTCCTCGTTCGGGCCAAACGGCGATCCGAGCGCGGCGAGCCACACCGTGTTGGTGTTGAACGGGTGCACCTTGATGCCGCCGATCTGTCCCGATTCCTTGAGGCCCATGAACTGCCACTTCGCGCCGGCGTCGGTCGACTTGTAGACGCCGCGGCCGATGATCACGTTCGAACGGATCGCGGCGCTGCCGGTGCCCACCCACACGTGATTGGGATTCGACGGCGCGACGTCGATCGAGCCGATCGATCCCGTGCCCGTGATCTGGCCGTCACTGATCGGCTGCCAGGAGATGCCCGCATCGTCGGTCTTCCAGACGCCGCCGCCCACACCACCGAAGTAGAAGGTGTGGGGCTGCTGCCGCACGCCTGAATACGCCGTGACGCGGCCGCCGCGCGTCGCGCCGACGCTGCGCCACTTCAAGTCCTTGTAGGCGTTAGCCGGAACGAGCTGATTGGCGTCGCCCTGCGCGGCAGGAGCGGACGGCATGGACACGATCAGGGCGGCGAGCGCGAATGCGCCTGCGGCACGGGCAAGGGTCGAATACGTCATTGCAAGAACCTCAGCGGAAATACAGCGACTGAAACGCGGCGGCAGAAGACGACACCGGCCGTAGGCGAAGAGTATATGCCGCCGGTGCGGGGCGGAATTGCAACGAGTTATCAATGCGTCCGGACTGGTTTTTCGATGGATCAGTCGGTGTCGCGGACGCCGACTTCCATCTCCCCGGACCACCGCGAGACGTCCTGGTGAATCCCGAGCTGATCGAGCAGGCGCGACACGGAGTAATCGACCAGGTCGTCGATCGACCCGGGCCGCGTGTAGAACGCCGGCAGTGGCGGCGCGATCACCACGCCCATCCGCGACAGCTTGAGCATGTTGTCGAGATGAATTTCGCTGAACGGCGATTCGCGAACCGCGAGCACCAGCTTCCGCCGCTCCTTCAAGACGACGTCCGCCGCGCGATGAATCAGGTTGTCGCCAATGCCGTGGGCGATGGCTGCCAGCGTGCGGGCGCTGCACGGCGCCACCACCATGCCCATCGTGACGAACGACCCGCTGGAGATCGACGCGCCCTGGTCGCCAAGCGGGTGGTACACGTCGGCCAGCGCCTGCACCTGGTCCGGCGTGTACGACGTCTCGTGGATCATCGTGCGCGCCCCCCATCGGCTCATGATCAGGTGCGTTTCAATGTCGGTGTCTTTCAATCGTTCGAGCAGCCGCACGCCGTAAATGGAGCCGCTGGCTCCGGTGATGGCAACGATGAGTCGGCGTGGTGCTGCTGTCATAATCGAAGTATGGTGTCGTTAATGTACCACTGCTGCCGCGCTCTCGGGTTCTGCTTGCTGGGCCTTGTCGTGTTCGTCTCGCCAGTTCGTGCGCAAAGCGCGGCAACTCCGGCAACCGCCGACCCGCCCGCCATTCGCCGTTGGCTCGACGTCCAGTCGCTGATCGCGGCCATGCGGTATCGCTTTACCGAGAACAGCGCCGGCCGCGAAACCGTGTCCGACCTGCAGTGGCAGACGCAGTTACGTGGACGCCTGCTGTTCGACAAGGGCGGCAAGTACCACATCGGCAGCTTCGTCACGACGGGATCGTCGTTCCGCTCTGGATGGAACTACACCGGCGCCGGCCTCAACGAGGAGAACCATCCCTTCAAGGTGCGTCAGTTATGGTTTGGCGCGGCGCCAACGAAGACCTTTGAGTTCCAGGCCGGCGGCCTGGCCGTGAATCGCGGGGAACTGGCCGACCTTATCGCGTCAGACAACGACAGTTTCATCGTGGCGACGCGCGTGACGGGACGCCCGGCCAAAGGATGGCTCAGCCAGGTGTCGGCAACCGTGGGGCACTTCGATTCGAGCGCGGAGCCGGATCTCTTCAAGCAGCTCGACGATGCGGATGACATCAACTACGGCCAGGCGCTGGTCGGGTTCAGGTTTGGTCCCCGCGTGTCGGCGTCGATCGATTACACCTACGAGGACGGTCGTGACGTGCTGCGCGAGGGCGTGACGGTGCGTCTGCCGTCGTCGGTCGCGTTGGTGACATCGCTGCGCGCCGAAACCTATCAGCGCGTCGATCCGGACAGCTCCGCCGGGTTCAACCTTTCAGCGGATCTGCGGGTCCGTAAGCTGACGGGCACCGTCGGAGTGGTGTCGACCGATCGTGGTTTTGGACCGTTCAACGGTGATCGATACGAGCTGGGATCGCGGTACTACTACGTGCTCAACTACCCGGTGACGCCAGAGTTTGCGTTGCAGTTGTTTCACACCCGGGCGTTCAACATCGATTTCCCGATCACCATCAAGCAGCGGTTCGACTTCGTCCTGACGTGCAACCCGACGGCGTTCCTGAAACGCCATCGGGTGTTCTGATCGCGGCTGCTACCAGCCGACCCGCAATCCCGTCGTCCACGACACGCCGCTATAGGCGCCGCCGTCGTTGGCGCGGTCGCGCATGTCGGCGAACTGGACGCCGGTCTGGAGCTTCAGCCGGTGACCGTAGAGCAGGTAGTTTGCCCCGGCATAGCCTTCGCTGTAGCGATCGCCGTTGCCACGGGTGGTCTTGTTCTCGTAGCTGGCCAGTGACAACCCGTTGTTACCGTTGCTGCGCAAGAAGGTGTAGCGCAGCACGAATTGCAGTTTGCTCGTGGCGTTGACGTAAGGCATGGCCATGACGCCGAGGACGTCGCGCTGTCCGAGGTAGCCCTTGGTCTTCGACAGGTCCGAGCGGAAGCCCCACCGTGGCTGCTCCAGCCTGAAGTTGACCGAGCCGATGTGCTCGAACTTCTTGGTGAAGGTGTTCAACGCGTCTGGATGCTGGTAGAGATAGTTGCCGGTCACGACGGCCTCGCGCACGCCGAGCTTCTTGCCGAAGTCGTAGCCCAGCACCGCCAGCGTGAATACGCTGGCGTCGAATCGCCCGAACTCCCGGTTCATCGAGCCGGCCGAATACACGCCGGCCCGGTAGTTCCACGGCGCGACGCGTCCCGAGATGCTGACGCCAGGCATGTATTCCTGGGTGAACCAGATGTTGTTGGCCAGGTTGCTGCGATCGATCGTCATCAACTCACGAGACGAAGTGGCGCCTTCCTGCGTGAACGGAATGCTTTGCTTGCCGACCATGACCACCGACCTGGGATTCTTCTGCCACGCCACGTAGGCGTCGGTGATCCGCATGTAGAAGGGATTGCGCTCCTGCGGGTTCACCTCCATCTCGGCGTGCACCAGGTAGTTCTGGAACATCGTGATGCGGGTGCCGAAACGGACGCGCCGGATGTTTGACTCGCGCCAGTCTCCCTGGTCGGCTTCGACCATCGCCAGGTCGTGCTGGAAGCGGCCAGTGAACAGCACCCGCTGCACGACCGGATTCGACTTGTCGTTGTACCAATCGATAAGCTTCGACCAGACGCGATCGTAGGTCGACGGCGGTTTGGGATCGGCGTTCTGGGCGGAAACGGGCAGCGAGGTCAGGGCGAGCAGGGTGACTGCTGCTGCCCACCGGGCAAATGGCATCCCGCTACGGTAAGCAACACAGATGTTGCGTGCGTTACGTCAATGTGAATTCTGTGTAACGTCCGCGCGACTGTTCCGGCTCAGCGCGAGGTAGACCACCAGTGAGGCCCCCAGGGCCGGCAGTGTGGCGCCGATGGATGACGAGAGCCGGTAGGCGACAAAACCGGCCAGCCAGGCAACGATCCCGGCGGTGTTGATGGCCGGAAGCGCGGCGGCATCGTAGATTCGGGCGACGTCCAGGCGCCGCTTCAAGATCGCAAAATGGGCGAGGAATACGCCGCCAACCGGGACCAGGACCGAGCCGAGCAGTACCATCAAATCGGCGAACCGGGTCAGCCACCCCGATGAAACCAATCCGAGTGCGGTGCCGATGATGCCGATCGTCCACGCCGATCCGGTGCCGGTCGATCGAGCCGACAACGTGCGCCACGCCAGCGACGACAGGTAGATGTTCACGAAGTTGGTGGTGACCGATGCGATCACGATCAGCAAGGTCGTCCACCACCCGACGCCCGCGGCATTCAGCATCGTGCCCGGATCGTCGCTGCCGGCGATGCGGGCGAGCGTCCACCCCACAGGCATCAGCCACAGCGCAGGTAACGCAAGCCCCGCAAATACGGCGCCGGCCGCCGCACCGCCCGAGCGAGTGAAGCGCGAGTAGTCGGCAAACATCAGCAGCCACGACACCTGGTAGCCGATCACGACGTCAAGGCCCCATAACAGTGCAGGCGCGTCCGGTGCGTGAGGTGCGACAGGTGCGACGGGTGCGGTCGGACCGAAGACCGCATACGTCAACACGCCGCCAGCGATGACCATCAACGGCACGGCAATGCGATCCGCAAGACCAACCGCCTTCGGTCCTCTCGCCACGACGGCGGTCGCGGCGAGTCCGAGGACTGCGGCCCACATGTGAGCGCTGCCGGTCCCGCCGAGCATCTGCGCGCAGGCCGATGCGGCGATCTGGTTGTTGATGGCGATCCACGCGAAATTGGTGAGGTACAGCAGCCCCGACACCAGTTGCGCGCCGCGATAGCCGAGCGGCGCGCGTGCGGCGATCATCGACGGCACGCCGGTGCGCGATCCCACCGGTGCGAGCACGGCGACCAGCAGTGCTCCAAAGACCGCTCCGCCGAGTGCGATGCCGACGGCGCGTGATCCCTCATACCGCGACCCCAGCGCTGCGCCGGTCTGCATCGTCGTCGCCACGACGTTGGCGGCCGCAAAGATCAGGAATAGATCCAACGCGGACTGCGTCCGCTGCGACTCGGGAACCGGGGCAAGGTCGGCGGCGTCCACAGGGCTAGTGGGAACGCCACTCGTTGAGGAGTGTGCGGTACCTGTCGACCACCGGTGCGGCTGATGGCGCGAGGTTCCGTAACTCGCGCGGATCGGAGACAAGGTCGTAGAGCTGCTCGTTCCTGCCGCCGTCACATTGCATGAACTTGAGCATACTCGGCGGCGCGTAGTCGACGACCGCAAAACACGGTTGCTTGAGCTTGGTCTGGTGAACGGTGTGCCGCGGCATCGCGGGGCGCAGCAACGACACACCCTCCCAATCGGGCGGAACGGGCAATCCCAGCCGATCGACAATCGTCGGCGCGACGTCGAGTTGCGACGCAAACCCCAGGCCCTGGTACTGCGTTGCTGAACGATCGTAGATCAGCATTGGAATGTTGATCGTTTCCTGGTGCAGCCAGTTGATGTGCCCGTAGGTGCCGCGATCGCCAAGCGCTTCGCCGTGGTCGGCAAGGATGAACACGATGCTGTTCTCCAGGTACCCCTTGCGGTCGAGCCCCGCGAACAGTTCGCTGATCGTGGCGTCGACTTCAAGCACACCGTTGTCGTAGTTGTTGATCACGCTGGCTTGGTCGTGCTTTCCGCTGAACAGCGCCTGCATGTCGAGCTCGACGACGGCAGGCTGGTAGCGCCGGTATCGCACCTGCTTGGCGGCCATGATGTGTGGAGCCATCAGGTGAAAATAGAAGAACGACGGTTGTTGATCACCGGGAACTCGCTCGAGTCCCTCCAGCAGCACGCGATCGTCCGACCAGCCATATCGCGAGGAATCACGTCCGTCGAAATACGACGTCAGCTCGTCCCCGTAGACCTCGCGCTGTCCCATCCAGTCGTGGTTGCCCGACAGGATGAAATGCGTGGCGTAGCCCTGGTCTTTGAGGAGCGCAAACAGGCTGAAGTTTTCCGCGACCTGCCGGCGAAGCGGTTTGGAAAAGAGCGTGCTCGAGATGCCGCAGTTCGATTCGGCGCAGATCGACGTGGCAAACGCCACCCGGCGCAGCGTGCCTTCCTCATGCAGTCGTGCCAGGAAGGGTGTGGTCGGGCGCGAATAGCCGTAGAGCGGAAGATGGTCCGCGCGCAAGGAGTCGACGGTGATGACGACGACATTCTTGCGCTCGAACGACTGATGTCGCCCGTAAGCGGCACGACGTCGCGGCTCCTCCAGCCGCAGACGGTCGAAGATCTCCTGTTGTCGAGCATCGACTGCCGCCCATTTCGATCCCGTGAACGACAAGATCGGATCCGCGCTGAGCACCTCGCTTCGCCACGGCTGTGATGTGAGTTGTGGCAGGGACATCAGGTAGACGGCGGCCAGGACCGCGACGCTGGCAACGGCAGTCGCCGGCGTCAACTCCACGAGACGAACGCCATTGAATGTCCTGGTCCAGATCGCCAGTTCCAGCAGCAACATGGCGCATACCGCCGTCGCCGCGCCAGCCAGCAGCAAGCTCGATATGGGCAGCAAACGTTCGCCATCTAGCCACGCTTGAATCCACAGGCTGACGAGCGAGCGCGTCAGATTGATCGCCATCGTTTGCTGTGTCGCGAAGCTCACGACGTCGAGGGCCAGTATGGTGGTCACGATCAGCGACGGAACCAACGCGACCAGGTAGCGCGCAGCTGGTCGATGGCCAGTCAGCCGAGCCACGAGGCTGGTGACAAGTAGGGAGGTAATCAGCGCCGCGATCACCAGCAGCGCATGCACCAGCAGCACACCGGCACTCAGCCCGAGCTCGCGACGAAACCACTCAAACAACGCGAGGATGGCCAGTATGTGCGCGCCGGAGACGAGGAGCAGCTTTCGCGTCTGGCTGGTCAAGGCGAGAAGAAATTCTGACATACTTCGACACCATGCGATCACGAGTGACGGCGCTTCTCCTGGTGCTGCTGTCGGCCACGACCTTGGCCCAACCCGCTCCAGCGGCTTCTCCCGTTCTGCTTCAGCCCGATCGAGTCTTCGACGGTGAGCAGATGCACACCGGTTGGGCGGTGGTGGTTCGAGGTGAGCGCATCGAGGCCGCCGGACCGCTCGCCTCGCTGAGCGTTCCCGCTGGCACGCGCACCATCATGCTGAAGGGAACGACGTTGATGCCCGGGATGATTGAAGGGCACTCGCATCTGCTCCTGCATCCCTACAACGAGACGACCTGGAACGATCAGGTGCTGCGCGAGCCGCTCGCGTTGCGCGTGGCTCGCGGCGTGAATCACGCGCGGGCGACGCTGATGGCCGGCGTGACGACGGTCCGCGATCTTGGTAGTGAAGGGGCCGCGTATGCGGACGTTGGGCTGCGGCAGGCGATCAACGAGGGCATCATTCCCGGTCCGCGCATGTTGGTGGCTGGGCCGGCCATGGTGGTCACGGGGAGCTACGCGCCGAAGGGATTTGCGCCCGAAGTGCAGGTGCCACAGGGCGCGGAAGAATCCGACGGACTTGATGGTGTCGTGCGGACGGCTCGCGGACAGATCGCGCACGGCGTGGACCTGATCAAGATTTATGCGGACTATCGCTGGGGCCCGAACGGCGAGACCAGGCCGGGTTTCACGCTTGGCGAGATTCAACGGATCGTCGAGGCCGCCAACAGCAGCGGCCGCCCCGTCGTGGCGCACGCTTCGTCGGTGGAAGGCATGCGCCGCGCCATCATGGGCGGCGTCGTTACCATCGAACACGGCGATGAAGGTACCGCCGAGATATGGAAGTTGATGGTCGAGAAGAACGTGGCGTTCTGTCCGACGATTGCCGCTGGTGATGCAACGTCTCAGTACGCCGGATGGAAGAAGGGTGTGGACCCTGAACCCGCGCGGCTCCAGCGCAAGCGCCAGTCGTTCAAGGCCGCGCTCGACGCCGGCGTGAAGATGTGCTTTGGTGGGGATGTTGGCGTCTACGCGCACGGTGACAACGTGCGGGAGCTGGAATTGATGGTGGAGTACGGCATGCCCGCGCCGGCGGCGCTGGTGGCCGCCACCTCCGGCAATGCGACCTACTTCCGCCAGGCCGAGCGGATTGGCCGTGTCAAGGCGGGATTGTTTGCGGACTTGATTGCGGTGGACGGTGATCCTTCGACGAACCTCAAGGCGCTCCGCCAGGTGAAGTTCGTGATGAAGGGTGGAAAGGTGTTCAAGGAGTAAACATGCGGCGCCTCCTCTTCTTGCTCCTCGCGCTGGCCGGCGTCTCGCTGTCGGCCGCGCAGCACGGTCCCGACAAGGGCACGCTGGTCATCGTCGGTGGCAACATGCAGGATCCGGCGATCGTCAAGCGATTCATCGACCTGTCCGGTGGTCCCGATGCGCCGATCGTCATCATTCCGACTGCCGGCGAAGATGACAGCTACGACAACTACTGGTCGGGGCTGAAGCAGTGGCGTGAGAATGGCGCGACGAACCTGACGGTCATTCACACCCGTGACCGGAAGGTCGCTGACTCAGACGCGTTCGTGAAGCCGATTCGATCCGCGCGCGGCGTGTTCTTCACCGGTGGCCGCCAGTGGCGCTTGGCCGATTCATATCTGAACACGCTGACCCACAAAGAACTCCAGGCGCTGCTGAATCGAGATGGCGTGATCGGTGGATCCTCGGCGGGGGCGTCGATCCTGACGTCGTTCATGGTGCGAGGCGATACCAAGAGCAATGAGAAGATGATCGGCGATCACACGGTCGGCCTTGGGTTCCTGAAGAACGCCGCCGTCGATCAACACCTGCTGCGCCGCAATCGCCAATTCGACATGCTGGAGGTCGTCGACAAGTATCCGGACATGCTCGGTATTGGCCTGGACGAAGACACCGCCATTGTTGTGTCAGGCGATCAGTTTGATGTGATGGGCAAGAGCTACGCGGTGATCTACAGCAACAAGCCGGTTGCCGGCGCGACCGGCCGCTTCTACTTCATGGGCGCCGGTGACCGGTTCGACATGAAAACGCGAAAGGCGACGCGCCAGGGCAACGAGTGGCGTCCCCTCCAGGGAGTGCGGCCGCCGCAGTAGGTCCGGCTGAAGCCGGACCTAAACCACGTTGGCTTCGCCGGATGTCGCCTTCCGGGAGAAGCGATCAAGCTCGAACGGGGTGAGATCAAACTTCGGATCGATGCCGGCAATCACATCTGCCAGAATGCGGCCCGCAGCAGGTGAGTGCTGGAAGCCGTGGCCGCTGAACCCGGCGATCGTATAGAACCCCTCGACGTCGTTCGAGGGCCCGATGATCGGATTGTGGTCCGGCGTCATCTCGTACAAGCCCGCCCACGCATGTGACACCGCCGCATCGGTCAGCGCCGGCAACCGCTGCATGGCGACCTCAATCACCTTCGGCAGGAAGTCCCACCGCACGGTGATGTCGAATCCGGGCTGCTCGCTCGGATCGCCCATGCCGAAGAGCAGGCCGCCGCCCTCGCGGTGGAAGTAGAACGTGCTCTCGAAGTCGATCACCAGGATCTTCGACCGCGGCACTTGCCCGGCGTTGCGGGCGTCGTCCCATGACCCGCCGCCCGGCGGCGACGCGATAAAGATATGCCGGCGTTCGGGCTCGACCGGGACATCGACGCCGAGAAATCGGCCGATTGATTTCGCCCACGGTCCGCACGCGTTGATGAAGACCGGCGTCGAGATCACGCCCTGCGATGTGCGGACCTCCGTGACGCGATTGCCTTCCAGCTTCGCGCCGGTCACCTCACAGTCACGCACGATCTCGACGCCCTTGGCCTGCGCGCCCTTCGCGAATCCGACCGTCACGCCGTTGGGATCGGCGACGCCGTCGGCAGGGCAGTAGGTTGCCGCCTTGACGCCGGTGAGGTCGATGCCTGGCGACAGTTCGCGCGCCTCGTCGTTCGACACGAAGCGCACATCGACACCATGCTGCTGCTGGAGCGCGACGTTCTTCTTGAACGTCTCGACGGTCGCAGCCTTCGACAGCAGGAACAGATAGCCGTCCTGATGAAAGTCGATCGGCGTGCCGACGATCTCCTCGAAGTGCTTCATCAGCGTGATCGATTCGATCGACAGCTCGATGTTGGCGGAGTTCGAGAACTGATGTCGAAAGCCGCCGGCATTCTTGCCGGTCGATCCGGTGCCCAACTGCGCTTCGCGCTCGAGCAGGACGACATTGGTAATCCCGCGCTGCGCCAGGTGCCAGGCAACGCTTGCCCCCATGCATCCGCCGCCTGCGATCACTACATCTGCTGTGCTTTTCATGCGATCTATTGATCTTACTGCTGCTTTGCGTCGGCAGCATCGCCGGCCAGGCGGGCCGGCGGGCATCGATCCCGTCAAGGTGCCGCGCGAAAGCTGATATAAGTCACCGCGTGATCAATCCTCGCTCGAAGCGCAGGCGCTCGAGCGTCGCGGCGACGCGCATTTCCTCCTGACATCGCGGCCTGCCGGAGAGGCCACCGCCGCCAACTTCACCCTCATCGAGTCGCCCGTTCCCGAACTGACGGATGGCCAGGTGCTGGTGCGGCACCACTACCTCTCCCTTGATCCCTACATGTGCGGGCGCATGGATGATCGGCGGAGCTACGCCCCGCCGCAGGCGCTCAACTAGGTGATGATCGGCGGCACGGCCGGCGAAGTGATCGACAGCCGCTCGCCGTCCTTCGCCGTTGGCGATCGCGTCGTCGGGATGGGCGGCTGGCAGCAATACAGCATCGTGAATGGCGCGCAGCGGGGCGCACTTCGAAAGGTGGATACCAGCCGCGTGCCGCTGACCGCGTATCTCGGCGTCGTCGGCATGCCGGGCGTGACCGCGTGGTACGGCCTCAACCGGATCATTGAAGCCAAGGCAGGGCAGACGATCAGCGTGAGCGCCGCCAGCGGCGCGGTCGGGAGCGTCGTCGGTCAGCTGGCGAAACGGCGCGGCTGCCGTGCGGTCGGCTTTGCCGGCGGGCGCGAAAAGTGCGACTTCGTGATCAACGAACTGGGCTTTGACGCCTGCGTTGATTACAAGGTGCACGCCGATCCGAAGTCCCTGTATCGGGCGCTGAAGGATGCGACGCCGGACGGCATCCACGGTCACTTCGAGAACGTCGGCGGAGCGGTGCTGGACGCCACGCTGAGTCGCATGAACGACTTCGGCCGCATTGCGATGTGCGGGATGATCAGCGGCTACGACGGCGAGCCGATTCCGATGCGCTACCCGTCGCTGATCCTGACCTCGCGGCTGCTGGTGCAGGGCTTCATCGTCAGCGAGCACATGGACGCGTGGCCTGAGGCGTTGCAGGAACTCGGCGCGGGAGTCGCGGACGGCACGCTGAAGTATCGAGAGAGTATCGTGGAGGGACTCGAGTCTGCCCCCGAAGCCTTCCTCGGATTGCTCCGAGGCAAGAACTTCGGGAAGCAGCTCGTGAAGTTGCTCTAGCTCTGAAGATCGAAGCGGTCGAGGTTCATCACCTTGTCCCACGCGGCCACGAAGTCCGTGACGAACTTCGCCTTGGCGTCGGAGCTGCCGTAGACCTCTGCGATGGCGCGGAGTTGAGCGTTCGATCCGATCACGAGGTCCACCCGCGTGCCGGTCCATTCAACAGCGCCGGTGCCCGCATCGCGAGCCTCGAACAGATCCTGGTGTTCCGAGGTCGCCTTCCACGCCGTCCGCATGTCGAGCAGGTTGACGAAGAAATCATTCGTCAGGGTCTCGGGCTTTTCCGTGAAGACGCCGTGCTTCGATCCGTCCGCGTTGGTGTTGAGCACGCGCATGCCGCCGATCAACACCGTCATTTCCGGAGCGGTCAGCGTCAGCAACTGCGCCTTGTCGATCAGCAGCGCTTCAGCGGACACCTGGAAGCGCGCCTTCTGGAAGTTGCGGAAGCCGTCGGCCACCGGCTCGAGCACCGCAAACGACTCCACGTCGGTCTGCTCCTGCGTGGCATCCGTGCGGCCCGGCGTGAACGGCACCGTGACCGTCTGCCCGCCGTTGTGCGCCGCCTTCTCGATGCCGGCGCAGCCGCCGAGCACGATCAGGTCCGCCATCGAGACCTTCTTGCCGCCGGCGTTGAATGACGCCTGGATGCCTTCGAGGGCCTTCAGGACCTTGGCGAGCTGTGCGGGCTTATTGACCGCCCAGTCCTTCTGCGGCGCCAGGCGAATGCGTCCGCCGTTGGCGCCACCGCGTTTGTCGGATCCACGGAACGTCGAGGCCGACGCCCACGCGGTCGAAACGAGTTCGGAGACGGTGAGACCCGAGGCGAGGATCTGCGTCTTCAACGCCGCGATGTCGGCCGCATCAATCAGCTTGTGATCGACTGCCGGAATCGGATCCTGCCAGATCAGGTCTTCCTTCGGCACTTCGGGACCGAGGTAGCGCGACTTGGGACCCATGTCGCGATGCATCAGCTTGAACCACGCGCGCGCGAACGCATCCGCGAACTGGTCAGGGTGCTGGTAGTAGCGGCGGGAGATCTTCTCGTAGGCCGGATCGAAACGCAGCGACAGGTCCGTCGTCAGCATGTTCGGCGCGATCTTCTTTGCGCCGTCGTGCGCGTGCGGCACGGTGCCTTCGCCGGCGCCGTTCTTCGGCTTCCACTGCTTCGCGCCTGCCGGGCTCGTGGTCAGTTCCCACTCGTATTCGAACAGGTGCTTGAAGAAGTCATGGCTCCACTTCGCGGGGGACGTGGTCCAGGTGACTTCGAGGCCGCTGGTGATGGCGTCGCCGCCTTTGCCTGAACCATACGAACTGGTCCAGCCGAAGCCCTGCGCGTCAATGTTGGCCGCTTCGGGATCGGCGCCGACATGCGTAGCGGGTCCGGCGCCGTGCGCCTTGCCGAACGTGTGGCCGCCGGCGATGAGCGCGACGGTCTCTTCGTCGTTCATGCCCATGCGCTTGAAGGTTTCGCGGATGTCCTTTGCCGCGGCGACGGGATCGGGATTGCCGTTCGGGCCTTCCGGATTGACGTAGATCAGGCCCATCTGCACGGCCGCGAGCGGATTAGCGAGGTCGCGATCGCCCGAGTAGCGCTTGTCGCCAGCGAGCCAGGTGGTTTCCTCGCCCCAATACACGTCGTTGTCGGGTTCCCACACGTCGGCGCGTCCGCCACCGAAGCCGAACGTCTTGAACCCCATCGACTCGAGCGCGACGTTGCCGGTGAGGATCAGCAGGTCGGCCCACGAGATCTTCTTGCCGTACTTTGCCTTGATCGGCCACAGCAGGCGGCGCGCCTTATCGAGGTTGCCGTTGTCGGGCCACGAGTTGAGCGGTGCGTAGCGCTGCTGGCCGCGGCCGCCGCCGCCGCGTCCGTCGCCGATGCGATAGGTGCCGGCCGCATGCCACGCCATGCGGATGAACAGCGGACCGTAATGACCGAAGTCGGCGGGCCACCAGGCTTTCGAGTCGGTCATCACCTTCTCGATGTCCTTCTTCAGGGCCTTCAGGTCCAGGCTCTTGAATTCCCTGGCGTAGTCGAAATCCGGATCCATCGGATCGGACTTCGCGGAATGCTGATGCAGGAGATCGATGCGGAGAGTGTTGGGCCACCAGTCACGGTTGCTGCGGCCGCCGCCGCCGGCGTGGTTGAACGGGCATTTGGCTTCGGTTGACATAGATACAGGCGAGTATAGGGAACCTCATGCACCCCTAGCCAAGATATCGTCTGTCTCAAACTGATAGTCTGAGGCTATGGCTATTTGGGATACCGTCCCGTATTCGATCCGCCAGCTGCAATACCTCGTCGCGGTGGCGGACCTGGGCGGCTTCCGCCGCGCCGCCGACGCGTGCGGGGTGGCGCAGCCGTCGATGAGCGCGCAGATTGCGCAGGCCGAACAGGCGCTTGGCGTGCAGATCTTCGAGCGCGGGCCGAAGGGCGTGCGCGTCACGGCGGCGGGGGCGCCGGTGATCGACCGCGCACGAGCGGTGCTGCTGGCGTCACGTGACCTGGCTGAGACGGCCCGGCAGCATGGCGATCCGCTGCGCGGCAAGGTGCGCATCGGCGTCATTCCGACCGTGTGCCCCTACCTGCTGCCCGAAGTTGCGCCGGCGCTGCGGCGCCGCCTGGAAACCCTCCACGTCATCTGGAGTGAAGACAAGACGCAGTCGCTGATCGATCAGGTCGAAGGCGGATCGCTCGACGGCGCCATTCTCGCCCTCGACTACCGTGTCGATGAACTCGAGCACGTGGTGATCGGCGAGGACCCGTTCGTGCTGGCG
Source organism: Acidimicrobiia bacterium (assembly GCA_038144855.1). Classification (GTDB taxonomy): domain Bacteria; phylum Acidobacteriota; class Vicinamibacteria; order Vicinamibacterales; family UBA2999; genus 12-FULL-67-14b. The sequence continues at coordinate 25,824 of JAYQOO010000018.1, forward strand.
GCGGCGCCGGGCCACAGGCTGGCGAAGCGGTCAGGCCCTGCGTCCCCAGAGGTCTTGGAGGGCGAGACGGTCTTTCTGCTCGAAGACGGTCATTGCTTTCGCGATCAGGCGTTGGCGCTCTGTGGGGCGACGGGCGCGAAAGAGGCCGATGTCAAGGCGACCGGGTTGTCGACGCTGGTGCAGCTGGTGGGCGGCGGGGACGGCGTGCCACTGCTGCCGAAGATCGCGCTGGCGGTGGAGAACCGGCGTGGGCAGTTGGCGATCCGCGCCTTCAAGTCGCCTGCGCCGACGCGGACGCTGGCGATGGTGTGGCGCAAGGGGTCCGCGATGCGGAGGCCCCTTGACGCCATTGCCGGCGTGATTCGAAAGCAGATGTAGCTAACGCTTCACGGCGGCGCCGCGGAGATAGACGGCGTTGATCTTGCGCGTGTTGGTGATGTCATCCAGCGGGTTGGCGTCGAGGATCAGCAGATCCGCGATCATCCCGCTGGCAATCGTGCCCGTGTTCGCGATCCGCAGGAACTCGGCGCCGTTCCTGGTTGCCGCCGTGATCACTTGTGCCGGTGTCATGCCTGCCGCCACCATGTCAGCCATCTCGACGTGCGGCGCCCACGGCGTGTTGCCGTCGGTGCCGACCGTGATCTTCACGCCGGCGTCCGACATCCGCTTCAAGTTGCGGCCCTGGATGGCCCACGTCGCAGCGACCTGCGGCCGATCGGTGGCCGCGGCCTGGATCTTCTGCAGTTCACCGTCGGGAATGCTGCCCTTGAGCCAGCTGTAGTCGGCGGCCACGCCGCGATCGGGCATATTGGGAATCAGCACGAAGTTCGGACGCGCCTTGAGCAGCGCCGCTGCCTCGTCATCCATGTCGCGATCGCGAATGCCGTGCGCGAAGCTGTCGATGCCGGCCTTCAGCAGGCCCTTGGCGTCTTCGAGCGTGAAGATGTGCGCGGCGACGCGCAGCTTCTGCTTGTGCGCCTCGTCGATCACCGCGCCGTACAACGCCGGCGTCAGCTTCGGAAACTTGCCGTCGCGATCGTCGACCCAGATCTTGATCAGGTCGACCTTCTTCGCCGCGTTTTCCTGCACGGCCTTGCGACCCTCTTCCGGAGTCGTGATCCAGAAGGGGACTTCCGTGCGGCCCTTCTCAGGTGCGGTGATGCCGCGACCGGCGAGGAACAGGCGGGCCAGCCCGGGCGTGGTCCTGGCGCGCTGTGCGAATGGCGCATCCGTGCCGTCGAGTCCCATGCTCAGCGCGGCGCTGACACCAAAGTAGGCGCGCTGGCGCAGGTCGGTCTCGAGTTCGGGTGCCGTCGTGCTGGTGTGCACGTGCGCATCAACAATGGTCGGCATCATCGTCTTGCCGGCCAGGCTGACACGCGTGGCACCTGCCGGCGCCTTGACGCTCGCCGCCGGCCCGACCTGTGTGATGCGATCGCCGGTGACCACGACCGATGCGTTGTCGAGCACCTTGCCGTCGCCGACGATGATCCGGCCGCCTTCGAAGACGGTAACCGGGGACTGCGCGCCAAGCGTCGCGATCGCCGCGACGCCAACCAGAACAATCAGGAACTTCTTCATCGCTTGTAGACCTTTCCGTTACGCATGACAAACCTGACTCGTTGCAACGCCGTGATGTCTTGCGTGGGATCGCCTTCAACCGCGACGAGATCGGCGTTCAGTCCGACCGCGATCGCGCCCACCTCTTTCTGCAGACCCATCGACTCCGCCGCCAGCGACGTCATGCCGGTGATCGCGTCCATCGGACGCTGGCCGGTCCTGACGCGTTCGATCGGCTCGCGCGCGTTCTGTCCGTGAGCGCCGGCGACGGCGTCGGTGCCCATCACGATCTTCAGCCCCGGGGTCTCGAGCGCGGTCGAGAACATCGGCGCCCGAAGGCCAAGCGCCTTCTCCATGGAGGCAAACCCCTCTTCGGTGTAATTGCCGATCCCAAGGAACTTCGCCTTGTTCTCGAGGTAGTTCTGCGTGACCAGGCCGATGTTGGGGTCGAAGTAGATGCCCGCATCCGCCAGCGCCTTCAGTGACGCGGCGTCGGCCAGGCCGCCGTGCTCGACCTGCGTGCATTTCGCTCGGGCGGCCCGCATCATGGATTCAGGACTGTGCGCATGCACCATGCTGCGCAGGCCCTGGGCGCGCGCTTCGCCGCACGCGGCGTCGACTTGCTCCTGTGACAGCGTCGGCACGCCGCCGTCGCGAATGCTGGCCGACGCAAAGATCTTGATCAGGTCGGCGCCGTTGGCCTTCTGCGCGCGAATCTGTTCGCGGATCTGATCCGGCGTCCACTTGGCGTTGGAGATCTGGCCCAGGGACGACAGGATGCGCGGCCCGGGAAGCACGCCTCGATTGATTGCATCCCGCAGCGGCTTGTCTGACGCGGCGCCGACACTCTGGATGGTCGTGAAGCCGCTCATGAGCGTCACATACGCATTCTCGGCGCCGTAGAGCGCGGCCTGTTCCGCCGGCTCAGGTCCCGAGTGATAGCGGCCCTTGTCGTCGAAATGCCAGCCGATATGGACATGCGTGTCGATGAACCCGGGCATCAAGGTGAGATTGCCCAGGTCGATCGTCACGGGATCCTTGGACGTGCCGACGCTGGCGATCTTGCCGCCTCGCACCGCCACGACGCCGCCGGTGATGGAGCGGCCGGTGCCATCAATGACCTGCCTGGCGCGGATCGAAAGGCTTGGTTCGTTCTGTTGAAAGGCGGCGACGCCGATCGCCACGGCGAGAAGGAGCACTGTCTTCATTTCTTGACGACCTCCGCCGCCTTGTTCAGTTCATCCGCTGACTGCAGCGTGATGTTCTTCAGCCGCTCAGGATAGTTGGCGGGCACGTTCTTCAGGAACGCGCGCACGATGTCGGAGACATCCCTGGTCTGGTACCCCCCGAGCGTCACATCGAGCCAGCGCTTCGGGAAGAAGATGTCGCCGGTCTTCTGGATCTCCCACAGCATGTCCAGGCTCGGCTTCACGTATTGCTTCGCGCTTTCGGCGCGCAGCGGATGATGCAGGAAGCCCAGACCTTCGAGGACCCAGGGTTCGCGGCGCCGGTTATTGACGTCCTTCAGCGACTGGAACCACTTGTCGCGCTCTGCGGCGTTGGCCGACAGGGCGGGCATGGCGAATTCGAATCGGTTGCGGCGATCGGGGTTCTCGATGCGCGCGAGCTGCGTCTTGAGGATGTCGTTCCAGCCATCCACCTGGCGGATCGCCAGTTCGAGTGCGAGTGCGGTGTAGTCGGCCTCCGCAAGCGGCAGACCGTTCACGTTCTCCTTCTTCTCCCACACCTGCCGCAGCCAGCCGACCGTGCCAGGCGTCAGCGAGACATTGCGCAGCGTCCCGAACCACGAGGCCTTCTGGCTGGCCGTGCCTGCTGACGCCAGCCCCTCTCGCAGTAGCGATTCGAAGCGTGCCGCCCGGGCGGTGCGCTGTGGCTGGGTCATGAATCGCCACCACGTGTTCGACGCATACCCGAGGACCCGCGATGTCATCTGCTCGTCGGACTCACGCGGCAACGAGCGGAACGTCAGGTCGAGGAACGCTTCCGGCGCGACCTGGCCGTCGAGCAACGCGTCCCACAGCGTCACCCACGCGCTGCCGCGGGTCAGCGGATCGCTGATCTCGGGCAGGTTCGTCGTCAGGTAGGCGAGCGTAATCTTGTCGAGGATGAAATCGCCGTACGCCCAGCCCTTGCCGTTTGGCAGCACGTAGCGCGGCGCCGGCCAGCCGCGCGCTTCGGTGACTTCCACCTCACGGCCGGTCAGTTCGACGTTGACGATCTTCTCGGGCGCGTGCCCGCCAATGGCGACGCGCAACTGCTGCGGCCACACGCGGTCACGATTCCATGTATCGCGCTGTTTGAAGGCCAGCTTGGTGATCGTGCCGTTCTTCAGTTCGAGCACCGTCTCGATCGTCGGCCGGCCGGGTTGGTCGACCCACACGCGGCTCCACTGCTGCAGGTCCATTGGCGTGCGCGCATCCAGCACCGAGATGAGGTCCGACCAGGTCGCGTTGCCGAAGGCGTGGGCCTTCAGGTACTCGCGGAGACCGTCGCGGAAGTTGTCGTCGCCGAGCAGCGCCTCGAGGTGGCGCATGACGATCGGCGCCTTCTGGTAGATGATCGCGCCGTACATCTGGCCGGCTTCGTTGAGGTTGTCGAGCACCTGTCGAATCGGGTTGGCGCCGGTCGTGCGGTCGACCTCATAGGCCGCCGGGTAGTTCGACAGCAGAAAGCGCAGGTCGTGGTTCACCGCCGGGAACGACGGGTTCACGATCTTCGCGGCCATGAAGTTCGCAAACACTTCCTTCATCCACACGTCGTTGAACCACCGCATCGTGACCAGGTCGCCAAACCACATGTGCGCCGTCTCGTGCGCGATCACCGACGCGCGACCGAGTTGCTGGTTCTGTGTGGCCGACTGATCCAGCAGCAGGCCTGACGCGTTGTAGAGAATCTTGCCGGCGTGTTCCATGCCGCCGAACTGGAACGCCGGGATGGCGACGAAGTCAAACTTCCCGAACGCGTACGGAATCGCGGTGTAGCGCTCGAGAAACTCGAGGGCCGTCGCATGCAGATCGAAAATGGCGTCGCGGTTGCGCGCCACCTTTGCCGCATCGGTTTCTCGATGGAACATCCGGAACGTGCGGCCGTTGCGCTCGGCGGTTTCGATCTTGAAGTCGCCGGCAATGAACGCCACGAGATACGTCGGCAGCGGCTCGGTCTCCGCAAACTTCACCGTGGCGCGATCGCCGGCGGTCGTGCGCGACAGCTCGGCGCCGTTGGCGGCGGACGTCCACTTGGCCGGGTGCACCAGCGTCCCCCTACAGCGGCCCATGAGCTCCGGCTGATCGAACACTGGAAACGCCAGCCGCGCGCGCGCCGGCACGAACAGCGTGTAGAGAAAGTCGTTGTTGCGGTTGAGCGACGCGTCACCGGCGTTGAACGCCACGCGAATCGCATTCGCCCCCTGCACCAGCGCTCCCGCGGGGACGACGATGTGGCCGTTGGTATAGATGAAGGGCGAGGTCTTGCCGTTGGCGTCAACCGACTGCACGTGGTCGCGACTGGTCTCGAAGTCGATCACCAGCGGGGCGGAGGCGTCCTTTAAGTCAAACCGGATCGTCGTCACGCCAGTCAAAGGAGAAGCGGAGGCATCAGGAATCGACAGCGTCAACTCGTAGCGCAGGTTGCTGATCGCCGCCGCGCGCCGCGTCGCGATGTCCAGGGGAACACCGGCATCGGGCGTCGTGGTTTGCGCAAACAGGGTGGACGCCGAAACGCTCACCGCCAGCAGGGCCAGGAAAGCACGCATAATTGCTGAACATTCTATGGCAGGCCGGCAGGCGGACGGGCGAACAGGCCTACGGGAACACGGAGAAACTCAGATGATTAGCCGACGAGAAGTGGTGACGGCAGGCGTGCTCGGCACGCTGGCGACATCGGGAACGGCGGAAGCGGCCGCCACGCAGCAGGCCGAGGCGCAGGCGATCCGCGAAGGGTTGAACGCGCTCGGCGACAAGCTGATCGACCTCAAGACGACCGTCGAAGCCTTGCGGGGCAATTCCATGAGCTACGGCAACGTGGGCGTGGTGAAGACCCGCATCGAGCAGTATGCGAAGACCGGCGGCAAGTTCCCGGATTTTTGCGACATCGGGCTCGGCGTCTTCACCGACGTCTACGACTGGCACGTCCGCAATCAGCAGCAGATCAACATCGTCCGGGTATCGGAGCGCATGGCGATCCAGTTCATGTTCACGCAGTTGATCCTGCGTTGGGAGAACGACCTGAACTACGTCGGGACGCCGTTCGATCGCTAGGCGGAAGAGGCGGCGTTCATGAAGCGACCGAGCCGCTCGAGGCCTTCCGCGATCTTCGCCGTGTCCTTGACGAGCGGGCCGAACGAAATACGCACGCCGTTCTTCAACGATGCGCCGAAGCCGCCGCCCGGCACCACCAGCACGCCGGTGGCTTTGAGCGCCTTGGGTACGAAGTCATCGGCGTCCATGCCGATATCGACCACGGTGTAAAGACCACCAAACGGCGTCAGTCGCGGGCGGCGCAGGTGGGTGTCCACGGCTTTCAGCGTCACGTCTGCGGCGTGCTTGTAGAGCGCGTTGGCATCCGCCACGTATTTCTTGAGCGATCCGTTCGCGATCGCCTGCTTCAGATAGCGCGCCATCGTCATCTGCGACAGCGTGTCCGGGCAGAGGATGCTGCACTGCTGCACACGCTCAATGGCATCGATCACCGAGGGGTGCGCCTCGATCCAGCCGAGACGGCGGCCGAGTCCGCGCGCCCACTTCGAGTTCGAATGGATGCCGACGATGTTGGGATGATCCGCCGGTGACCAGGCATAGTACGGCGGCGGATCCTGAAAGTACTGGCATTTGTAGGCGAAGTCCATCGCCAGCCACGCGCCGGCCTCAGCGGTCTTCGCCAGCATCAGGTCCGCAAGCGCCTGGGGAACGACCTGGCTGGTGGGATTGTCCGGAGCGCCGAACAGCACCATGCGCGGACGATGCAGATCGAACAGCCGCGCGAACTCGCGTGCCGTGCCGGCGGGGTCGGTTTCCGGCAGATACGACCACGTGGCAGGATCGAGGACGCGCAGGCGGACGATCTTCACGCCGGGCACCGAAAATGCCAGCTGGCCCTCGTAGTTGGCGTACGTCGGGTCGAGCAACATGACGGTATCGCCTGGATCGAGGAGCGTGCGGAACAGGTCGTGCGTGAGCTGCGTGGAGCCCATGCCGATCGCGATGTGCTCGGCGCCAAGGCGCGGCACGCCGAAAATGTGCTCTTCGAAGCGCGCGATCTGCTCGCGGCATTCCATGTCGCCGAGCGTTGCCGTGTAGCCGCCGCTCTTGTGGAACAGCTCCTCGTCGGCCACAACCGACGCGTAGGCCTGGCGGAATTCATCCGGCGCCGAGTGATTGACCCAGCCGCCGCCAAACGAAATCACCTGCGACGGATTCAACCCCATCGCCAGGATGTTCTGGCGCTCCGCCATTTTCATGATCTGGCGGATCGGCGAGGGACGGGTGATCTGGTCACGGACGAGCGCCGAAAGTGCGGGGCCGGTGGCGGTATTCATGAGGAAATCGATCATATCAAGTGCTGACAACCCTTGATGATGCCCGGCCGTCAAACAGGCATGTTTGACGGCATCCGACAGGACATTGCTCACGCGCTGCGCGGCCTCATCAAGAGTCCGGGGTTTGCGGCCGCCTCCTTGATGACGCTCGCCCTTGGGATTGGCGCCACCTCGGCCATCTTCAGCGTGGTCAAGGCGGTGCTGATGTCGCCGCTCCCGTACGACTCGCCGGAACGCACGGTGCAGCTCTTCACGAGGTGGGTCGCCTTCGACAAGACGTGGCTCTCCGACCAGGAGGTGGTCGACTTCAGGAGCATGGCCAAGACCCTTGAGGGCGTCGGCAGCTGGAACACCGGCCAGCAGAACTTGACCGGCGACGGCGATCCGATTCGCGTCGGCGTCGGCTTTGTGACGGCCAACACCTTTGACGTCCTTGGCGCCCGCCCGTTCATCGGGCGTTCGATCAGCGAAGCCGATGATGTGCCGAACGGTCCGCAGGTCGCGGTGCTTGGTTATCCCCTCTGGCAGGCCCGCTACGGCGGCGACCCGGCGATCGTCGGCCGCACCGTCATGATCAACGACGTGCCTGTCGAAGTGATCGGCATCATGCCGGAGGGGTTCCGCCTGCCCACGGACTTCACCGACGATGCTGCGGAGCCGACGCAGTTGTGGCGCCCGATCCAGTGGGACATGAGCAACCTGACGCGCGGCAGTCACGGCTACTTCGGTGTCGCCAGGCTCGCGCCAGGGCAAAGCGCGGCGTCGGCGACCGCGGAGCTGCACGCAATCGCCACGCGACTGACAGAGCAGGGGCAGTACCCGCAGCGCATGCAGTTCACGGCGTTCGCGGTGCCATTGGAGGAAGAGATTCGCGGCGGTATCCGCCCGGCCATGTGGCTGCTGGTCGGCGCGGTCGGCTTCCTCTTGCTGATCGCCTGCGCCAACGTCGCCAACCTGCTGCTGGTGCGCGGTGATGCGCGCCTGCGCGAGATGGCGGTCCGCACCGCGATCGGCGCGGCGCCCGACCGCCTCGTGCGCCAGTTGCTCACCGAGAGCATCGTGCTGGCGGTGCTCGGCGCGATGCTCGGTCTCGGTCCGGCGGCGCTCGGCCTGCGCGTCCTGATGACGATCGACCCCACCAGTTTGCCGGTGTGGCGGCGCCGCAGGCCTGGTCGTCGGCGCACTTACGCTCGAGGGCCTGAAAGCGACGGCGACCGACCTGTTGCTTACGCCGTGGGCGCAGGTCACGCTCGATGCGCGGGTGCTGTCGGTGACGCTCGGTCTGACAATGCTGACGGCCGTCCTGTTCGGCCTGGTTCCCGCAGTTCAAGCGACCCGTCTCGACGTTCAGGCCGCGCTCGCCGAAGGCGGCACGCGATCGGTCGCCGGCGGTGCGAAAGGATGGCCGCGTCGCGTGCTGGTGATGGCCGAAGTGGCGCTTGGCGTTGTGCTGCTGGTCGGTGCCGGCCTTCTGATTCGCACGTTCATGTATCTCGAGACGTTGCCTGCTGGCTTCGATCCGAGTCGCGTGGTGACGGTGTCGGCTTCGCTTGAGGACGCGCGCTACGCAGAGCACGACAAAGTCGAGCAGCTGTTTGGCCGTAGCCTCGAGCGCCTGCGCACCATGCCGGGTGTGGAGTCCGCCGCGGTCTCTCTCGGGCTTCCGTATGAGCGCATCCTGAACATGGGTGCCCGCATCGTCAACGGCGCGACGCGCAGTGACTCTGTGTTCACGACGGCCACTTACGTGTCGCCAGGCTACTTTGAGACGCTGCGACTCCCGCTGATCGCCGGCCGCACGTTCCGTGAAACGGACCTCAAGACATCTGCACTGGCGGTGGTGATCAACGAAGCGTTCGCGAAGAGCTACTTCAAGGATCGGAATCCGGTGGGCCAGTTCGTGTTCGCGAGCGGTGCGAATCGCGAGGTCGTTGGCGTGGTTGGCAACGTCTACCAGCGTGGCGGCTTCCGCAGCTATGGACCGATCGACGCGCTGCCGGGCTTCTACATGCCGTTCTCGCAGTTTCCCGGTGGCGGCCTGCGCACCATTCACGGCTGGTTCTCAACCGCGTGGATCGTGAGGCAGACGCAGGATGGCGCTGTGAATGAGCCCGCCCTGCGCCGGGCGATGGCCGAGATCGATCCGCAGCTTGCGGTATCGGCTGTTCGATGCGTGGACGACGTGCGCGCGGCGACGCTGTCGCGCCAGCGCATGCTGATGCTGCTGGTTGGGGTACTCGGCGGTCTGGCCTTGTTCCTCGCGGCGATCGGCATTCACGCGCTGATCTCGAGCGGCGTGGCTGAGCGCACCCGCGAACTTGGCATCCGCATGGCGCTTGGGGCCACGGTCGGGCAGACGATCCGGGATGCGGCGCCCCCGGGAATCCTGATGACGGCGGCGGGCCTGGTAATCGGATCCGCAATTGCTTACGGAGCCAGCGGCCTGATCCGCAGTCTGCTGTGGGGCGTTACAGAGAACGATCCCATGACCTTCATCGCGGTCACCGGCACCCTGTTGTCGGTCGCAATCGCCGCGAGCCTGCTGCCGGCGCTGAAAGTCCGGACGCTCGATCCGGTGTCGCTGCTGCGTTCGGAATAAGATGGCGGGAGTGTCCGCCACTCCCGCGATTCACTTCCTCCGTCAGCGCAAGATCGCATTTACGGAACACGAGTACCGCTACGAAGAGCGGGGCGGGACCGCCGTGTCATCACGCGAGCTCGGTGTCAACGAGCACATCGTGATCAAGACGCTGATCATGGAAGACGAGCAGAAGCAGCCGCTGGTCGTCCTGATGCACGGCGACAGGGAAGTGTCGACCAAGAATCTTGCGCGGCAGGCCGGGCGGAAGACGGTGTCACCCTGCACCCCAGAGGCGGCGCAAAAGCACAGCGGTTATCTGGTGGGTGGGACGTCGCCGTTCGGGACGCGCAAAGCGATGCCGGTATTTCTCGAACGCACGATCGCCGATCTCGACCGCATCTATGTCAACGGCGGCCGGCGAGGATTCCTGATCGCGCTCGCGCCCGCCGACCTGGTGCGGGCCCTCGAGCCGACGCTGGTCGACGCGTCACTCTAGCCCCACACGTTGTCACAGCCGCATTCGCATCATGGGTTCGCTGGTGGCCACGTAGCCCATGGACTCGTAGATCGGCAGGCCGGCCGCGCTTGCGTTGAGCACCACGCGTTCGAGGCCTTCGGCGCGACCCCAGGCGTGCATGGCGTCCATCAGCAGGCGGGCGAGGCCTCGTTTCCGATGCGCCGGCGCCGTGTAGACGTTGAAGATGAATCCGCAGCGCGGGTCCATGCTCATCGGTCCTGGCGGCCATGGGATGACGATCAATCCGCCGCCTGCCGCGATGGCACCATTCGGGGCCACCGCCAGCCATCCGCGAAAGGTGTTCGAGGGCAGCGCATGGCGAAGCCATAGCTGTGTTGCCGACCTCATCTCGTCAAACGCCGCGGGGATGCCCATGTCTTTGAACATCAACTCACGATGCGACACGATGTGTGGAATGTCGGCGATCGTCGCCGTTCGGATCGAATACGCCTGCGCGGAATCCATACACTAGAATCGTAACGTCGATGAGTGCGACCCGCCAGTATCGAGCCGGCCAGTCCGTGGAAGACCACTGCCGCTCGTGTCATGAAGACCGGATGCACACCGTGATCGTCGTCGACGGTGCTGGGCTGCCGCTCCGCGTGGCGTATGACTTCTGTCGCAGCGAGCACAACTTTCGCGGTGGCCCGCGGTTCGGCACGCCATCCGACAGGCCGACAGGCGATCTGGCCAACAGGCCAACAGGCCGACAGGAAAGCCACTCGTCAGCGTCGCCATTGCGGCCAGCCATACCAGCCCGGCCATCCCAAGATATGGACAACGATCTCGAAGCCACCATCCGTCGGATCATCCGAGAAGAATCCGGTCTCACTCCCGTCACGCCGGCCGAAAAATGGCGCGGCGGTCAGCTGGTGCTGAAACCCGGAAAGCCCGGAGCACAGGAGAAGGCCGTGCCGATCGATACCTTCTTCAACAAGGTGGTGATGTTGCGCAATCGCCTGCGCACGCTCGAACAGCAGGTCCACGCGTCAGAGCTGCCCGATGATCAGAAGCTGAAGCTGCAGGGCTATATCACCGGCTGCTATGGCTCACTCACCAGCTTCAACGTCCTCTTCGCAGACGAGGAAGATCGCTTTGTTGGCAGCGGTGGTGGCGACTGAGTTGTCCGGTTAGCCTGTTGGCCCGTTAGGCTGTTGGCCTGATTTCGCCCAACTGTCTTTCAGCGAGACCGTCCGATTGAACACCAGCCCCCCCGGGGCGGAGTCGGGATCCACTGCAAAGTAGCCCTGCCGCTCGAACTGGAAACGCGCGCCGCTGGTGGCGCGTGCCAGAGACGGTTCCACCTTGCAGCCCTGCAGCACTTCCAGCGATTGCGGATTCAGCAGTGCGGTGAAGTCCGCGCCATCCCTCGCGGCGGCGCCTTCCGGGTCCTCGGCGGTGAACAGCCGGTCGTAGAGGCGGATGTCGGCATCCACCGCGTGCGCGGCCGACACCCAGTGCAGCGTAGCCTTGACCTTGCGGCCGTCCGGCGCGTCGCCGCCACGAGTGGCCGGATCGTAGGTCCCGCGTAGCTCGACGATCTCTCCAGCGGCGTTCTTGATCACCTCGGTGCACGTCACGAGATAGGCATTACGCAGCCGGACTTCGCGGCCGGGCGCGAGCCTGAAGAACTTCTTCGGCGGCTCTTCCATGAAGTCCTCGCGCTCGATGTAAACCTCACGCGAGAACGGCACCGTGCGGCTGCCAAGGGCCGCGTCATCGGGATGACTGGCGATCTCGAACTGGTCGGTCTGGCCTTCCGGATAGTTGGTGACCACCAGCTTCAGCGGACGCAGCACTGCCATCGCTCGTGGCGCGCGGCGATTGAGATCCTCGCGAATGCAGTGTTCGAGCAAGCCGACGTCGATGACGTTTTCCTTCTTCGCCACCCCGACCCTGGCACAGAAATCGCGGATCGACTCCGGCGTGTAACCGCGCCGGCGCAACCCCGAGACCGTCGGCATCCGCGGATCGTCCCAGCCGCTGACGTGCCGCTGTTCGACCAGCTGCAGCAGCTTGCGCTTGCTCATCACCGTGTAATTCAGGTTCAGGCGCGCAAACTCGTGCTGACGCGGGCGTGACGCCGGAGCGGCGTGTTCGATCGCCCAATCGTAGAGCGGCCGATGGTCGACGTACTCCAGCGTGCACAGCGAATGCGTCACGCCTTCGATGGCGTCCGAGAGCGGATGCGCGAAGTCGTACATCGGATAGATGCACCACGCCGTGCCGGTGCGATGGTGATCGGCGTGCCGGATGCGATACAGCACCGGATCGCGCATCGTGATGTTCGGCGACGCCATGTCGATTTTCGCGCGGAGCACGTGCGTACCGTCGGCGAACTCGCCGGCGCGCATGCGGCGGAACAGGTCGAGGTTCTCGTCGACGCTGCGATCGCGATACGGCGAGTTCTTGCCGGGTTCGGTGAGCGTGCCGCGATGCTGACGGATCTCGTCGGCCGACAGCGAATCGACGTACGCCACACCCTTGCGGACCAGCGTTTCGGCAAACTGGTAGAGCTGCTCGTAATAGTCGGAGGCGTAGAATTCACGGTCCTGCCAGTCAAACCCCAGCCACCGCACATCGTCCTTGATGGAATCGACGTACTCGATGTCTTCCTTGACGGGATTGGTGTCGTCAAAGCGGAGGTTGCAGGTGCCGCCAAACTCACTCGCGACGCCGAAATCAAGGCAGATGGCCTTGGCGTGACCGATGTGCAGGTAGCCGTTGGGCTCTGGCGGGAAGCGGGTGATCACCTTGCCGCCGTTCTTGCCGGCGGCGACGTCCGCACTGACGATTTCCCGAATGAAGTCCTGCGGCGGCGCAGGCGCTACTGTATTCGCGTCCGACATGTTTCTCAGCGAATCAGATTATCAGATTACTCAGCAGCGCAGGGCGCCCCGGCGAGGACGGCCAGGACGATCAACGGGTTCCGGCCGCTGCGCGACAGGCTGTAGGTGGTGCCGCGCGGTACCACCGCAAACGCGCCCGCCGACACCGTGAACTCGCGTTCGGCCAGCCGCAGTCGGCCCTCGCCGCCCACCACGTAGACCATGCCGTCCGCGCCGGCGTGCTGGCGGGCATTCCAGGGTTCGCGGATCTGCCAGAGCAGGGCCTGGCCGACGCCGCTGCAGCCGATCAGGTTTTCTTTCTGCGGCTCGCGTCCGCTGATGAAGTTCTTCTCGATGTAATCAGGCAGCGACACGGTCTTGGGGGCGCTGGGGGGCGGCAATACAGGCTCTGCCGGCTTGATCGGCTCTGGCGCCGGCGCCGGCGGTGGTGGAGGCGGCGGCTCCGGAGCGGCATTGAGCGTGATCGACATCTCTGGCGCGGCCGTGCCGGCTCGCCACACGATCTCTTTTTCGAACGTGATGAACTTCTCGTGAGTAAAACGCACGCGATACGTGCCGGCGCGCAGACCCTCGACCCGCGTCGGGCCGCTTTCAGGGCTCGTCACCTCGCGATCGACCGGGCCCATCATGCTGACGGTGACGCCTTCGATCGCGCGACCGGCGCCATTGGTGATAAACAGCAGCGCCGTGGTGGTCGCGCCGCCAGCCGGCCGTGGCTTCGGCGCCTGGCCCTGGGGCACCGCCGGTTTTGCCGTCGTTGGAGGTGGCTGGGTCGTCGCGGGCGGCGTTGCAGGTGCCTGCGCCAACGCCATCAGTACTAGGGCAACCATCATCCCTCGATGCTACTACGCACCCAGTGCCCTCGCACCCTAGTACCGCCAGCTCTTGAGGTCCGCTCCTGGGGGCGCGGTCTTGAGCATGCGCTCAACACCGCGCGGAATAAACATCTGGTGATAGCGGAGCCGCGAGGTCGCGTTTGGACGGGTGACGTCGCCGTTCCAGCAGTGTTCCGCGCGATCGCCGTAGAGGATCTCGCCGCCGAAGTACGGATCCTTTGTCGTCGACAGGAACTCCTCAGCGAGATAGACCGCATTGTTCAGGTAGTAGTTGTCCATATCGCCGACGTAGATGTTCAATTTGCCCTCGAGCTTCTTGCCGAGGCCCTTGCTCCAGTCGCGGCGGACGATGTGCATCAGGTCGAAGTTCTCGCGCCAGTACTCGGCGACCTTCTTGTCGATCACGCCGGTGCGCTTGTCGAAGATGCGGGCAGGGTAGCCGTCGGGGCCAACCGGCGAGAACACCGCTTCCCAGATGTCCCATTGGCCGCCCGATCGCGTCCTGGTGCCCAGCACTTCTTCGAGACGGTTCTGCTCCCACACCATGGAGTCGACGTGCCCCAGGTAGTTGCGGTGCGCGGGCCGCGGCGTCTTCTTCCACGTGTCGTCGAGCCAGAACGCGTTGGTGTCCTTGTAGATATCGATCGTCGTGTAGGCGCGGAAATCGATCGGGTCGGGGCAGGCGATGTAGGCGCCATTGAAGAAGTCCGGATATTTGACCTGGGCGCCCATCGCTTCCCACCCGCCGGTCGATCCGCCATACATGAAGCGCGCCCAGCCCTGGCCGATGCCACGGTACTTCTTCTCCAGGTACGGAATCAGTTCGTGGACGATCGCGTCGCCATACGGGCCGATGTTGGCGGAGTTGACCGCATAACTGTCGTCGTAGAACGGATTGGCGTGCTGGATTTCGATGACGATCGCGCGCGGGAAATTCGGTCCGGTCCACTCGCGATGGAACTGATAGGCGTGTTCCTGCTGGGTGCGGTTGTAGCCTTTCCAGTTGAAGCGAGCGGAGAAGTCCGGGGCGAGATTCGCATCCGGCTCTGCTTCGCGCCAGTTGCTGATGTCGGCGGGGAAGTGCCCGTGGTAGATGAACAGCGGATAGCGGGCGTCCGGATGCGTGTCCCAGCCTTCCGGCAGCAGCACGTGCGCGCCGAGGTGCATCGGCCGTCCCCAGAAGCGTGACAGCCGCTCGCTCAGGATCTCGTCGTGCTTGACCCACTTCGTTTCCTTGGGCTTCGGCAGCGGCGCGATCGTCTGGTCGAGCGTGATCGCGACCGTGCCGCCCTTGCGCGGGTCGATCGTGATCTGCTGCGGCGTGCTGTAGACGTTACCTGGGGCGCGCGCCCACTGCTGGCCCTCGCCGCGGTCCATCGGCATCTTCACGACGTGGCCATCGGCGCGCTTGAACGTCTCGTACTTGTGGATCAGCGCCTGGACGGAATAGGTGCCGGCCGGGATGTCGTTGATGCTGTCGAGCGGGAAGCCGATCGCCGATCCGTCAATGGTCGCCGCCGATCCCGGCCGCAATCCATCGACGTCGACGCCGAAGATCAACTGGCCCGTGACGCTGTCGTTGATCTGAAACCGCGGTTCACCGGCGCGCGGATCCTTGGCGAGCATGACCAGCAGGCGTCCGTCGACCGGCTGCGAGCCGGCAGACCCGGGGAGCGTGACGCTGAAGCGCAACGGCCCGCCCTGAGCGATGGGTTGAGTGGGCGCCGTCGCGACCAGGATCGCGACGGCGAGCAGAATACCGCGTGAGGTGTGTTTCACGCGGCCAGTCTACTTACTTTTTTCGTCGAATGTGCATGGCGCCGATGTGCCGTCCGGCTTGCCGTTGGACTAGTTGTGCCAGGCGAATTTCGCCTCGTCGGCGCCGATGAACTCCCAGTCCATGTTGTGCATGTGCGAGGTCTTGGCGACGTCGATGTTCGAGCCGCCCTCGAACTCGTACTTCATGCGGTCGCCGGTGATTTCCCGGGCGCGCATCCGCGGTTGCGTGCCACCGGCGCAGTAATGGGTGAGCACAATGCTGGTGCCGTCACGGTGATAGACGGTCGTCATTTCCTGGGGCGTCCCGACGGGGAATGACTCAACCACGGTGTTGCCGGCGCCGGTGACCTTGTAGGTCGCGACGACCGCGCCCGGCTTTCCGAACGCGCCGGTGACGTCCACCCATTCGCCTTCCATGGCCTTGAGGCGATCAAACGCGGTGGCCGCAGGTGCCGGCGACTGAGCAAACGCGGGCGCCAGGGTGGCGGCCAGAATGAGGATTGCGGCGGTAACCAATCGAAACATGAAATGAACCTCCAAGGCGATATTCACCGCGGCGGGCCTAAACGTGTACGCGCGCATCGTGAAGAGCAAGGGCCAGCCCAGCCCGGTCGGTCAGTCCTTGCGGAGGATAGCCGAGCGCGTTGGCGGCAGTATCTCCAAACAGGCAGGCCATGACCGTGGCCCGGTCGGCGGCGCTTCGGTGCGGCTCGATGACGGAACGGGTGTAGGCGAGATCATCGGCATCGAGTGCCGGTGCCGTGCATCCGGCGCGTGCCATGGCAGTGCCTTCCTGGTCGAGCATTTCTCCAAGGGTCTTCGGGAACGGATGGGACTCCAGATACTGCGCGCGATAGAGGGAGGTCAGCACCGCCTCGCGCACGGTATCCTGCGACGCCGGCTCGCTGGTCCAGAGGATGCCCGTGATGAAGCCGCGCTTCAGGAAGGCCTGGCTCTCGATGCGATGCGAGAACTCGCTGGCCCACCGATTCGTCCATCCGCCTTTCAGGTCGTCAGAGACCACGATGCCGACCTTGAACGCGCGATCCGAGGGGTGGTCGCTCGACCGCGCGACGTCTTGCGCGAACGCCCTGATCGCCTCGTTGGCAACGTCTTCAGCGTCGAGGGCGATGTACTGGTCGACGAGGGCGGCGATGTGTTCCTTGCCCATGGGATTTATCGCCACCAGCGGCAAGGTCAGATCGTCGGTCTCGGCATCCGTCATGGTCTTGATGTATTCGCGGAAGCGTTCCATGCCGCGCGGCATGGCGTAGAGGTCGCGCTGGAGGTGAAGGAGTGGGAGGAGGGTCGGTGTCATGCGGCCCTCGGCAATGTTAGACCGACTTTCGGGTTAGTATTCGGCGCTGAACCTGGTTGTAAAGGAGTTCCTGCATGCGTTCCGTGTTGTCGAGCTTGGCAACCGGAACCGTCCGTTGGACATGATTGTCTATCAGAAGGGCGGCAAGGAATTCCTGCTGATGTCGAACAACAGCCGCGGCGTGATGAAGATCCCGACCGAAGGCTTCGGCGATGCGGCGAGCATCACCGCCCGCGTCACCTCCGAAAAGGGTGGCGTCGGCTACGAGAGCATTGCGTCCATGAAGGGCGTGGAGCAGCTCGACCTGCTCGACGCGGCGAACACCATCATCCTGGCTCGCACCGACGCCGGCGTCCTCAATCTTGACGTGGTCGCACTTCCGTAACGAGGCATACTGGTTCCGTGCGTGATCGCGTGAGCATCTTGAAGAGGGCGGCCCAGGCGGCCGCGCGCTTTTTTTGTTCGGCCGGCAATTGTTGAGCACCATAAGCCACCCCCGGGCCCCCGGCGCGAGTGGTGCGCAACACCCCCAGACCCCCGCCCCCCAAACGC
>JAYQOO010000019.1:0-42048 GCA_038144855.1 Acidimicrobiia bacterium
AGGAAGAAGAGCGACAATACCGACACTGCGTAGCCACAGACGGGATTCTGAATAGCGGATGGTAAAGCCCGATGCTGTGGCACCGCGGACAGTCATATACACGGACACTCCGGTACATCGGACTGCCTCCAATAGTTCGGTCCCCAAATAGGGCACCAGCATCACTCACGTAGACCTGCTGCGCGAGGGCCGGCACCCGCTGCGTAATTTCGCTCCGACAGTGGTCGCACCCGTGGCCCGTGATACTTCTCGCGGACCTGGAACAGGATGTACATCACGATCACCACGCCGAGAATGCCGCTGACGATCGAACCCATCAGCAGCGAATGCACGAACGACACCAGCTGCTCGTAGAACATCAGCGTCCACCCCGACATCTTGCGCGCGAACAGGCCGGGCAGGGCCATCACCATCAGAGCGATCTGCGCGATGACAAAGATCGATGCGATGCCGAAGCCGGCCGCAGCGGTCGCGCCGGCAAACGGCGACAGCACGGCGCCGATGCCCAGCGCCACCAGCAGCAGCGGCAGGGTCAGGATCAGTATGACGACGGCAATCCACGGTCCGAACTTGACGATCAACTCCTTGCCGCCGTCGGGGATCTGAACGGGAGCCCGCTTCACCAGATAGGTGTCGAGCGTGGCGATGAGCCATTGCACGTCGTTGGATGCGGGTTGCGCGTCAGCCATGATGTCCTTCTCTTGAGTTGAGAGCCAATCGCCCTACGATGGACCAATTTATCTGTAGATGCAACCCCACGCCGGGCCTGCTGGATGCAATCTCGCGAGGGACCCCACCCACAGCCTAGGGGGGCGGGGGTGGGGCCGTCTCCACAGCCCTTATCGCGGCAAGACTGGCGCGGACGCGTCGGGGCGCGCCAGATACCGGTCGCTCTTGCGCACCCGGTCCCACAGCTGCGCCCGCAAATCCGCAGACAACTTCGCTGCACGCACCGCGCAGTCAGCGCCCTCACAGCCAGCGGGCCGGAGCCGCTGCAAGAGTCGTTCGGCCTCGCGCCGATCGCCCGCATAGAGCACCTCAAGGGCGGCCCCATACAGGGCGCACGGCTCGTCCGGCACCCGCGCCTCGGCCTCGCTGACGGTGCGCCTAAGCACCTCACGCCGACGCCCTAGATAGGTCGGCGTGGCCAGTCGATACGAGTCCGTCGCCGCCTCAAACCGATAAATCACCGTTGGCGCGGGCTGTTCCGCCATGCTGCACCGCAGTTCCTCAGCCGCCCGACCTGCTAGTTTCAATCTGGGTTCGTCGAACGAACTTCAGTTGAGAGCTCCGTTGCCAGTGAGACACTCAGCAGCGCCTGTTCCAGCGATGGCTGTGACTCGTCTGGGATGGTGACGACCCATGGCTTGCCGACAGCCGCTCGGTCACGTTCAATATCGAAACGGAGATTCCATTCGAGCTGTTGCCGACTGTTGATCCAGGACTTTCCGATAAACGTCCGAGCCCGTTGGATGTCTTCATCTCCGAGGACAGCACTGCTGACTGGGCTATCGCCCGCAAGAGCCGTCACTACGGCCAACGCCGAAGGCGACGGCTTGAACAGCAGGTGATATTCACAGTGCCGCATGGCCGTATCGTCCTGGGTTGGTCGCTCAACCACCTCTGCCACTGTGAATGATGACTGCGGTAGCCTCGATTTAGCCGCTGGCGGCAGCGGGGCCAACGCGTTGTCGATAAGCAGGTCCAGCACTTGCGACTGGATCACGCTGCCATCGCAGGCCGGCGCTGCCGCAGCAGCCCGCGCGGCCAAAGCGATACAGGAGTTGGCGGGTCACAAGGACCTCACGACGACGCAGCGGTACATGCATCTGAGCTCGGCGGCAACGGTGAATGCGATTCGGCTGTTGGAAAAGGGACGTCTCGACCCGCATGGGTGTGGAGACATGATGGAGACGGGGACTGCGTCAACGTAGAACTTCAACGTAGTCAGTCAGTTAAGTGGTGGAGGCGGCGGGAGTTGAACCCGCGTCCGAGAACACGTCGTCGCAGATCACTACGTGCGTATCTCCATTCTCGTGTCGCAGCCGGTTAGGAACGGAGCCAAGCGCCCCGGCCGCCATCCCCGATATGTCTCATGGCCACGCCTCAGGGCGGAGCGTGACCACCAGCCTACTTAATGACGATCAATCCCGGGCCGTAGGCGCTCCCAGGTTGATCGCTCACTGGTTATTAAGCAGCGAGAGCGTAGTCTGCGTTCGCAGTTACGTTGTTTTCCACGGGATTTACGAGGTGCATGGGCCTCGGCACGCGTTCCGCGATCCCGCACCCCCGTCGAAGCCAAGTCGCCCCCTTGAGGTTGCCGATCACGTACTGACCATCCCAGTGTAACGCAGGACACCTGCCTGGGCTCCAGCTCGTCCGTTGGCTGGCGGATTATCCAGGCGCCTTCAGCGTCTCCAAATAGGCGGCAATCTCCGGCTTCTCGCAATACCGGGCCCAGGCGAGCGGTGTGCCGTTAAAGCGCGTATCCCTGATATCGAGGCGTGCGCCGCGATCGATCAGCAGCTTGACGACATGCAGGTGACCGGCGGCGATGGCCTGGTGCAGCGGTGTGGAGTGAGCGTGGGTGCCATCAGGGTTGTAGCGGTTTGGATCCTCGCCGGCATCGATCAGCAGGCTCACGATTGATGCGTCACCGAGTTGCGCCGCGATCGCGATCGCGCGGTGACGATCCAGCGACGTTGCCAACGGCAACAGCCTGCGGACATCGTCTTCTCGACCAAGGCCGGCAGCTGCCGCAAGCGTGTCGACTGGCGCTCCACGATCAACCAGCGCCTTCGCCGCGTCACGGAAACCAAACACCAGCGCAGTCTCGACCGGCGACGCCCACGTCCCTTCCCCGCGCGGAGTCACGACTGCCCCGCCGTCGATCAGCGCATGCACCAGCGGCACCTGCACGCCCGCCTTCGCGGGCGGCGTACTGGACACCAGCAAAGCCATCACCGTGCACTTGGAGCCGTAGCAGTCGCTCAGCGCATTGGGGTCGGCTCCGGCATCAAGCAACGCTCGCGCAACCTCGACGGCATTCTCGGGTGAACGCTGGCGTTCGTCCTCGACGCCGTTGGCGGCCAGGTAATGCAGCAGGGTCGCGCGATGAACAGGAGGATCGCCACCGGTCACGCGCGTGGAGCGCGCCGTGGCGAGCGAGGGCTCTGCGGCAAGCAGTCGTCGCAACAGTTCGAGATCGCCGTCAACGACCGCATCGACTGCGCGCTCGAAGCGATCGCTCATGTCGTCTCAGCGCGATTCGAACTGCGCAACGCAATCGTCGGCCAGCAGCAGCTCGTCGCGCATCACGCGAATCTCAAGGCTGCCGGTCGGCAGCGACTTGAGGTTGAGCGCAATGCGATACAAGCCCTTCGACAGTTGATTGTCGAGCGTCACCGGCCACAACCGCTGCGGAATCCCGCCGGCTGGCCCAAGCCCGAACGAGATCGCACCACTGAGTTTTTCGGCCGACACGAGCGTGGAAATGGTGATTGGCTGGTCCTTGGAGAACGTGCGCAGCCCGGCGCGAGGCCCCGGCTGCTCGAACACGAACCCGCCGCACTCCGGCTCCTTCGACTTGCCGTCCGGCACGTTGACCGACGCGAATGCCAGGCCATCAATGTCCGGGTTCAGCGCGCGCGCGGCAAACCGCACGTGATACGGCTTCGACTCCACCGGCAGCCCGATGTCGCCGACCAGCCGTCCATTCATCGCCCGGCCCTTGCCGCTTGCCCGCGCGACCACCTTCCCTGACTGATCCATCGCGATGGCGGTGTACTCGACGTCGGTGTTGTCACGCAGATCGCGGCCGATCTCGAACGGCAGCAGCAGACCACGCCTGGTCTTGTCGAGGGGCACCGCAGCCGGCGCTAGCTCGATCGGCAGATCGCGCACCGGCAACGGCGATTCCAGCAAGCTGGTCGACGTCGGCTGGTTGTCCGCCGCAGGCACATAGACCTTGCGGTGGATGAGCGAGACACCAGGCACCGTGGTACGCACCGAGATCTTGCGGGCGCGCGTAGGGTTGTCTTTCGACGACGGCTCGTAGCCAAGCAGGTAGTAGGCGCGGTTCTCCGCCGCCACCTTCATCAGCGATTGGTCGATGTTGTTGTTCAGCACCGCGCGGCCACCGGTCGCGGTGGCCAGGTCGCGGAGCACGCCCGTCTCCATCGGCTCGATATCGCGCGACAGCTCTTCGGCGACGTTCTGCATGCCCCGGGGATCGACCGTATAGATCGCGACGTTGGCGGCGCGCGCCACGTCGATCAGGCGCGAGAACACCATGTCATCGCGCCCGAACGGCCGGCCGAGTTCGATCGATTCAAGGATGCTCGGCGGCAGATCGCCGCCGCGGCTGAACCACACGATCGCCTTGCGGCGCGCCGGAATCGCCTTCAGGCGATCGACGACGGCCAGCAACACGCGGAAACTGTTGCGCCCGTTGACGCCGGTGCCAAATGTCTCGACGGTGGCCTCGGTTTCGAGCAGGTTGTCGGTGCCGACCGTCGGCTCCGTGATGCCCAGGGTGCGCTCCCGCCGTCCGCTGGACTGCGCAATGCCGGCAAGCGCCACATCCCGGTTCGTCGACAACACAAACGCCGAGTTCGCGCCTGAACGCACAAACGCCACGTGATCGTGCGGCTGCAGCGTATCTCTGAAGAACGTCGAGGCCGCGCGCCGGACTTTCTCGATGTCTTCGGGCTGCAGGCCGATCTCGTCCACGACGACCGCGAAGATACCGCCCGGATCAACGTCATTGCTGACAATGCCCGGCGGCAGCGTGGCTTCGATCGGAGCAACCGATGTGTCGATGAAGCGCACCGTGCGGATCGGCTGCGCCTTGCCGTCTTCGAGCAGCTCGAAGTCATCGGCCTTCAGGTTATGCACCGGCTTGCCGCTGCGATCGGTCGCGACGACGTCGATGGTCACCAGTTCGACGCCCGAGCGGAACGTCGGCTGCTGACCGTGCAGCACCGGCACCGCAAGACAACCGAGGGCGAGCACGAGCGCGAGGGGCCTCATATACTTCGAATGCTATATGAAAACCGTCGCCGAGCTACGGCGCTTCGCCGTCAGTCGCAGCCTGTTTCCCGCCACCACTCTCGGCAATGCCATCGAGCGCATGGGCTTCGTGCAGGCCGACCCGATCCGCGCGCCGGCCAGGGCACAGGATCTGACGCTTCGTCCCAGGGTGAAGGGCTACCGCGCCGGTGACCTCGATCGCCGCTACGGATCGCTGCCAATCGAGGAGGACTTCTTCATCAACTACGGCTTCGTGACGCGATCGCTGCAGGCATTGATGCATCCGCGTTCGTCGGTCACGCCAACCGCATCTAACCGGCGCGCCAAGGCGATCCTGGACTTCGTCACCGAACGCGGTTCCGTCCATCCGCGCGAGGTGGATGCGCATTTCGGGCATGGGCGCGTCACCAACTACTGGGGCGGCTCCTCGAGCGCGAGCACGCACTTGATGGAGCGGATGCACTACAAGGGCATGCTCCGCGTCGTCCGGCGTGAAAGCGGCATTCGGATCTACGCCGCACAGCAGCACGGCGCCGGGCCTGGCGACGCGGCCGCGCGCCGCGCGCACATCGATGGCTTGATCGACACCGTGGTATCGCTCTATGCCCCGGTGCCAGCCGCAAGCCTGACGTTCATGGTCAGCAGGCTGCGCTATGCCGCACCACACTGGCGCGCCGAGATCGGCAAGGGACTACAGCGCGCGAAGCAGCGACTCGCCTCCGCGGTGGTCGATGGTCATACCTACTACTGGCCGGCCAACGAGAAGATCGTCAGCCGTGAGCACGAAGCCGTTCGGTTGCTGGCGCCGTTTGATCCCGTGGTGTGGGATCGGAAGCGGTTCGAGATGCTGTGGGACTGGGCGTACCGATTTGAAGCGTATACGCCGGCGCCAAAACGCAAACTCGGGTACTACGCATTGCCGATGCTGTGGCGCGACCAGGTCATTGGCTGGGCCAACGTCACCCGGGGCGAAACCGGCCCAGTGATTCAGTGTGGATACGTGGCAGGGCGCGCCCCTCGCGATCGCGGATTCAAGCAGGCGCTCGAGCAGGACATCGAGTCGCTCAAGGCGTTCCTCGCCGGCGACCGCGAGCCCTAGCCGCCGCTCTCTTCGCAAATCGCGACCTGATCCGAGGGAGCCCCAGTTCCCGACAATCGAGCATATACTGCGCGTTGTAACGGGGACTGACATCGCATCCCCCTTTTTTGCCTCAGTATCTGCGTACTCGGAGATGCCCATGCGTGCACGTGCAATTG
This sequence comes from Acidimicrobiia bacterium, assembly GCA_038144855.1. Taxonomy (GTDB): domain Bacteria; phylum Acidobacteriota; class Vicinamibacteria; order Vicinamibacterales; family UBA2999; genus 12-FULL-67-14b. The sequence goes on from JAYQOO010000019.1 coordinate 6,289, forward strand.
CAATGACCGCCGCCGCGATCGCGGCCGGCACAATGATCAGCGCCCAGGCCGGGGCCCCCAACGCGCGGACTGTGCGCGGTGGGGTGGAGACGCCGTCACGGTTCAACCCGATGGTCGAACTGCTCGCGGCCAAGAAACCGGTGTTCGGTCTCTACGCGCCGAGCAACCGCCGCTTCGGTGGCGGTGGTCCGGGTGGCGCCCCTGGTGGCGCGCCCCGCCCTGCGGCTCCGCCCGCGGATGCGCCGCCGCCCAAGTCGCAAGCCGAACTCGGCAAGGACGCGATCACGTTCGCCAACAGCGACTTCGTGTTCGACGGCAGCATGGAAGGCAACTTCGAGACGGCTGCGCCGCTGTTCCAGGAACTGATGGGCGGGATGTCGGCCAACGGCCTGCTGATCAAGTCGCCGAAGCCGCGACTCAGCAAGTCGGTCGTCGTGAAGATGAACGAGATCGCCGGCAACGCCAAGGCCGCGGAGAACATCGGCCGCCAGCTGAACATGGGCGTCACCGGCATCATGTTCGTCAGCGTTGAAAGCGCTGAGGAGGCTCAGCTGGGACTGAACGCGATGCGCTTCAAGTCCAAGGGTGGCACCCGTTCAGAAGACGTCGGCGGCGCGCCGGCGGTGTGGGGCATGAGCGAGAAGGAATACAAGGAGAAGGCGGATCTGTGGCCGCTCAATCCGAATGGCGAGCTCGTGAACTGGACGATCGTCGAGAGCAAGGCCGGCCTCGAAAAGGTGCGCGAGATCGCCGCGGTGAAGGGCATCGGCGTGCTGTGGCCTGGCGCGGGCACACTGCGCGGTCTGTTCACCACGACGCAGCCGGACGGCACACGCAAGCTGGATGAAGCGGCGTGGGAAGCGTCGATTCAGAAGGTGCTGGCGGCGTGCAAGGAGTTCAACGTGCCCTGCGGCTACCCCGCCTCCCCCACCGACATCGAGATGCGCATGAAGCAGGGCTTCAGCGTGTTCGTGATGAACTGGGGCGATCCGGGATTCAAGGCGATCGAGATCGGCAAGAAGGCGGCGGGCCGTTAGGCCCGCCGTTCTACTTTTAGCAGCTGACGCACTTGTGATTGTTCTTCGCGCCCAGGCTCTCTAGCAATTTGATGGTCTCGGGGTACGGCTGGGTGCGCTGCACCGGGCCGTTCGCCAGATCGACCGTCGTCTGACCGCGGCGATTGACCTTCGTCACGTCGGCGCCCTTCGACACCAGGTACTTGATCATTTCGTTGTCGCCGCGCGACGCGGCGTTGTGCACGGCCGTGTTGCCGTCCTCATCCTCGGCATTCACGTCCATGCCGTGTTCTTCGACCAGATACTTCACCGCCGCGAACAAGCCGGTCGGCGCATAGCGATGCGCGTTGCCGGCGAAGCCTTCGCTGTAGCCGGTGCCGGCGACCGCGGTCAGCGCGGTTGCGCCAGGACCGCCGGTCGGCATCGCCGGACGGCCTGACGGATCGGCATCGCTGCCACCGCGCGTGCCGCCCTGGAAATTACCGCGCGTGGCGATCTTCATCGTGCGGATATGCGGGTCGGCACCGTATTCCACCAGCAGCTTCATCGCCGCAATGTCGGCGCCATACGCCGCACGCCAGAACGCCGTCGCGCCAGAGTCGTCGGTGCGCAGCAGCTCGAAGTTGTATTCCGTGAACCACGGCTTGCGGTAGATGCGCGCGTTTGGATCGGCGCCCTTGTCGAGCAGCTTCTTCATCAGCGTCAGGTAGTCGGTCTTCTGCTGCAAGTACGCCTTCGGCTGCGGATAGAACGAGCGCGGCTGCCACTGCGTGTTGATGACGGCATACAGCGGGAACATGCCGGCTTCGCTGACAATGTTCGGGTTGCCGCCCTTGTCGAGCAGCATGCTGACCAGGTCAAAGTGACCGTTCACCGCCGCCACGATCATCGGCGTCGTCTTGTCACCGGCGCCCTGCTGATTGACGTCAGCTCCAGCAGCGATCAGGGCCTCGGCGGTGCTCATGGCTCCCTGGCGAGCCGCAAAATGCAGCGCTGACAGACCGCCATGCTTGCCGATCAACTCGTTGTAGTTGAACGGACGCGTCACGCCGGGGACATCCCCGCGCTGCGATGCCTGCGCCTGCACCGGCACGCCATTGGCGTCGACCTGCGAACTCATGGTCAGCGCGGAGAAATCCTCCACCCGCGACGTCGCCTTGATGTCGGCGCCGCGCGCAATCAACAGCTTCACCACGTCAATACGATCGGCCGCGGCCGCAAACATCAGCGCCGTCTGGCCGTTGGCGGTTTCCTTGACGTTGGGGTCCGCGCCGTTCTCGAGCAGGATGCGCACTGAATCCGCGCTGCCCGAGTGCGCCGCCTGCATCAGCGCCGTTGCGCCTGTGCTCGTCGCGGCAGCCACCGCCGCACCGCTGGCCACCAGCGGCGCGATCACGCTGGCATTGCCGACCTGCGCGGCCAGATGCAGCGGCGTGTAGCCGCCAATGCGGGTCTTCGCACCGACGTTGGCACCGGCATACAGCAGCATCGAGGCCAGGTCCGCATCGCCATTGAGCGCCGCCCAATGCAGCGCCGTCATGCCGTCGCCCTGGGCGCCGTTGACGTCCGCGCCCTCCTTCAGCAGCTTCTTGACCGCGTCGGCGTTCTTCGCCTGTGCGGCGTTGGCGATGTCGGAAGGACCCGCAGCACCGATCGATGAGGTCAGTGCCGCCGCAAGAGCAATCGCGAGGAATCGAGAAGTTTTCATATGCCTTCGCTTCGGGAGGACTGAAGTCCTCCCCTACGACTACGCCACCGTCGCTTCGGGAGCTTTATTGAGATTCATCTCGGCGTTGCTGTCACCGAATGACGGCAGATCGAGACCGATACCGCGCAGCGCGCCGAGCATGGCGTTGGCCATCGGCGTGCCGTCCGGCGCCTTGATGTGCATGTTGCCCTTGAGCGCGCCACCAGCGTGACCGGCGAAGAACAGCGGGCAGCGCTTGTGGTTGTGCACGTTCGAGTTGCCCATCGGCGATCCGTAGATCAACAGCGAGTTCTCGAGCAGGTTGCTGTCGCCGTCCGGCGTTTCCTTGAGCTTCTTCAGGAAGTACGGCACCAGGCTGACGTGGTACTTGTTGATCTTCGCCAGGTCGAGGATGCGATCTTCGCGCTCGCCATGGTGCGACGCGATGTGGAAGCCGGTGTTGACGCCGGTCTCCGGATACACGCGGTTCGACACGTCGCGGCTCAACTTGAACGCGACGACGCGCGTCACGTCCGAGGCGAAGGCGACGACCTGCATGTCGAACATCAGCTTGACGTGCTCGTCGTAGGAATCCGGCACGCCGATCGGCGCGCCGGGCACCGCACGCGCTTCGCCCGAGGTGTTCTGCGCTTCCACCTTCTGGATGCGGCGCTCGATCTCGCGCACGTCTTCGAGGTAATCAGCCAGGCGGATCTGATCGGCAGCGCCAAGTTGCGCCTTCAGCTGGCTCGACGACTGCTGCACCCAATCAAGAATGCTCCGGTCACGGCGCCGGCGAGCCGCGCGCGCTTCCGGTGTCGCGCCGATGCCGAACAACTGATCGAACACCGCCCGCGGATCGCGGATCATCGGCAGCGGTTCTTCCTCGTTCTTCCAGCTGATCGAGTCGGTGTAGGCGCACGAGTAGCCGTAGAAGCAGCCACCGGCCTGGTCGACGTTCTCGACGCACAACTGCATCGAGGGCATCGGCGTCTCCTGGCCGAACTTCTGCGCGAACAACTGATCGAGCGAGGTGCCGACCTTCAGGTCAGAGCCCTGCGTCTGCTTCGGATGCGACTGGGTCAGGAATACCGAGGCGGAGCGGAAATGGTCGCCACCGATTTCTGGCGGCGAGAACGCTTCGGCCATCCGCACGTCGGTGTTGCTGACGATGGTGATGTAGTCGCGCCAGGGTTCGAGCGGCGCCATCGAGGTCGGGCTGAGGTCGAAGGCCGACCCGGTGGCAGACGGCGCCCACAGGTTCTTGGATAACCCGAAGGCCGTCGATCCGGCGGAGCCGTGCACCATCTCCATGGCCACAAGACGGATCTTCTTCGTCTGTGCCGCGGCCCGCGCCGGCATCATCGCATCGAGAAACGGCAGCGCAATCGTGGCGCCCATGCCACGAAGAACGGTGCGTCGATCCAGTTGCTTGTTCGTGATGAAGTTCATGGTTATCTCGCTTCGGTATTCACAGGTTCGGCCACGCGGCCCATGGTGAACAGCGGGCTGGTAGCGACCCCCTGCACGAACGACGACATCTTGAGGCCCTTCTTGTCCGCATCGCGAATGATGCGGCGAATCGCCCACATATCCTGCGCGTCGACGCGGCGGCCGAGCGCGTATGTCATCAGGCTCTCGGTGAAGCTGAGGAGCACCAGATCCCTGTGCCGCAGCAGCGCCGACCGCAAGCCGGCCGCGCCGTCGATCGGCGTGCCGTCGTAGAGCGTGCCGGCCGTGTCCACCGTGTTGCCCGAGTCCTTGATGCGGTACTTGCCGGTCACATCGAAGTTTTCGAGCGCGAGACCCAGCGGATCGATCACGCGGTGACAGGACATGCAGGTCGGGTTGGCGCGATGCGTTTCCATGCGCTCGCGCACGGTCAGCACCTTGCCACCAGACTCGCCCTTGGTCGTCTCGAACGCCGGCACGTCGGCCGGCGGCGCCGGTGGTGGCGAGCCCATCATGACTTCGAGCACCCACTTGCCGCGCAGCACCGGCGAGGTGCGGTCGGCCACCGAGGTCAGCACCAGCACGCTGCCCTGCGTCAGGATGCCGCGGCGCTCCGCAGGCAAAGTCACGCGGCGGAAGGCGTTACCGGTCACGTTCGGGATGCCGTAGTGACGCGCGATCCGCTCGTTGACGAATGAATAATCCGCCGTCAGCAGATCCAGCACGCTGCGATCTTCGCGCACCAGGCTGTCGAAGAACATCTCTGACTCGGTCACGAAGGCATCGCCCAGGGTGCGGTCGAAGTAGGGATACGCGACCGCGTCTGGCAGCACGCCTTCCACGTCGCCGAGGCGCAGCCACTGCCGCGCGAAGCGCTTCGACAGCGCCTCCGACTTCGGATCGGCCAGCAGACGGGCCACCTGCTTTTCATACACGCCAGGCGCGCTCAGACGGCCGGACGCGGCAAGCTTGGCCAACTCGGCATCGGGCGCGGCGCCCCAGATGAAGTACGACAGGCGCGACGCCAGCTCTGTATCGCCAAGCCGGAACGACTGCCCCGCCCGCATCGTCGTCGGCGTGCTCTCGAGGCGGAAGAGGAACTGCGGGCTGGCCAGCAGGGCTTCGATCGCGCCGCCAATGGCGTACTCAAAGTCGCCCTCCTTGCGGCCTTCGGTGAAGAACTTCATCAGCCCGGCATAGTCGCGCTCGCTGACGCCGCCACGAAACGCCTGTGTGGCCAGGCCGCGAATGATGCGTCCCGCACACGCGGCCTCATCCGTCGCGGTGGTCGGCCGGCAGGTGAAGATCTTGCGGCGGCTGGCAGTCTCGGAAATACCGGTGACGTTGTAGGGCCCGACGATGCTGAAGTCCTTGACGTGCGGGAGCGTGGTGATACCGATCGCCACGCCGATCTGCGTGTCAGCCAGCGTGTGATCGATCGGCGCAATCAGGTCGTTCACCGGCCCTTCGAAGCGCTTGATGAACGCCGCGGTGACGCGGTGTTCGCCGGCCTTGACGGCAATCATTGGCGTCTTCAACGACAACCCTGTCGTCGTCTCGGCCATCTTCGGATCGATGTTGATCAGCGCCTTGCGCTCACCGTCGACGGAGATTTCAACCTGCTCGCCCTCGTTGGGGCCACCAAACAGCACGCCGCAGGCGTTGCTGTGCAGTTCAACCTTGAAGGTGTAGTCGCCGTCGGCCGGGAAGGTATGCAGCGTGGAGATGCCGCCGCGCGTGCCGAACGGCGCGCCGTCGACGCGCGCCAACTGCGACGCGGTCTTCGGCACGCGATAGTTGGTCTCGGTGGCGGCGGCGTTTCTGTCGCCAATGGCCAGCGCCGTGACCTTTGCGGCTGCGCGCAGATAACTCTCCATCAAGGTCGTCGAGAACGCCTGCGAGTCGGCGACGTTGTCGAAGCCGTTGCTGATGGTGTCGGCCGGCAGCAGACCGGCGACGTCGACGTCGACGCCCAGGAGGTCTTTGACGGCGCGGCCGTACTCCGCGCGATTCAACCGCTGGAAGGGCCGCGAACCAGGATTCGGATTCGCGAGCGCGACGCGATCCACGCGCGTCTCGAGCGCCGACGCGAGCGCGGCGATCTGCTCGGCCGCCGGGCGGCGCGCGTTGGACGGCGGCATCATGCCGGCGCGCAGCTTGCGAATCATCTTCTCGGTGACCACCAGATTCTCGGGAGCGGCAGCCTTGGCGGCGTCAAACGAGGCGAGCGTCAGCTGCCCTGCCTTGCCGCGGTCGCTATGGCAACCGGTGCAGTACTGCTTGACCATCGCGTTCTGCTCGGTGACGCCGAACGAGGGAGCTGCCGGTGCAGCTGGTGATGCTTGCTCGTGCGCGACGGCGGGCTTTGTCGTCGAAACCGCCGCTGGCGCAGGAGCTTTCGGTGCAGGTTTGGCCTGCGTAGCCTGGGCGTGAAGCTGGAGGACCGGAATCGCGGCTAAGGCTGCCGCGAAGAGAATTCGTTTCATGAGCTTTGCCGCGCCATCGTCCACCCGGAGGCGGACGCCTTTCCTGACGCAGTATAGCCAACTAAGTGCTTGAAATACAGAGACATCCAGTGACACGCCTTGGGATAAACGGCGCGGATGCATGGATACAAATTGCTTATCCGGCCGTGAATTCCGGCACCGGTGAAGTCAGCTCGGCGGGAAGCATCGCCATGGGCTGGTCGTGATCGAGAAACTCGCGGCAGATCGCATGAAACTCAGCCGCGGACTGCGAGCGCCTGATGCGATGCAGGAACGTCCCGGGCACCCCTTCACCGAGATAGTTCAGGAACTTCTTCATCCGCTCGCACTGCGTCTTCTCAGTGAAGCCGGGACGCGCCTGTGAATCCCACAGCCGGCGGATGTAGTCCGCTACCTCACGGCCAGTGGGTTGCGTGACGCGCTCCCCTTTCAACTGCTGGCGAATCTGGTTGAAGAGCCACGGGCTACGGATGACGCCGCGTCCGATCATGAGCCCGCGCGCGCCAGTCTGCGCCAATAACTCCTGCGCTTGTGCCGCTGAGTAGACGTGACCGTTGGCGATGACCGGACACGCCATGTACTCCACCGCCTGCCGAATCCGCTCGTAATGCACCGGCAGTCGATACATCTGTGCCACCGTGCGCGCGTGTACCGTCAGCGCATCCAGCGAGTGCTTCGCGAAGATCGACAGCAGGTGATCGAACTCTTCGACGGCCGCGAAGCCGAGTCGCGTCTTCACGGTGAACTTGATCTGCACGGCGTCGCGCAACGCGCCAAGGATAGCGTCGATGCGTCCCGGCTCGCGTAACAGTCCGCCGCCGGCGCATTTGCGATACACGATCGGCGCGGGACAACCGAGATTCAGGTCGATCGCCCCAACGTTCAGCTGCTGCAGAAACTTCGCGGTGCGAACCAGCTCGGGAATGTCGTTGCCGATCATCTGCGCGATCACCGGCCGTCCCGTCGTGTTGCGCATGATCGCGTCGACGATCTTTTTCTCAGGTGTCGAGGTGGAGTGGACGCGGAAGTACTCGGTCCAGTAGACGTCGGCGCCGCCGTACTCGTGGACGAGGGTCCAGAAGTTACCGTCGGTGACTTCCTGCATGGGCGCGAGCGCCAGGAACGGCGCGGGGCCTTTGAGCAGGGTGTCGAGCATCTATCGATTTTAGTCGCAGTTTCAGCGCGGCTTGAGCGTCTCAACCCAATTGCGAATCACGTGAAACGGCGCGCCGCCTGGCTCGGCGCGCACACCGCATGGCCGGGTGTAGAATCCGATCGTGCACGAGGAGGACGTGGTGCCCACACCATCTCAAGGCGCGCGACTTACGTATCAGGACTTCCTACTGTTCCCAGACGATGGTCTTCGCCACGAGATCATCGACGGGGAGCACTACGTGACGCCCTCCCCTAACCTGCGACACCAGGAGCTGGTGCTGCGCCTGGGAATGTCGATAGAGCTACACATTGAGGATCGTCCCGAGCGAGGGCGTGTGTTCGTCGCACCCTTCGACGTCGTGTTCTCCTTCCACGACATTGTCGAGCCCGACGTTATTTTCGTCGCCCCCGATCAGCTCGACATCCTGACCGCCAAGAACATCCAGGGCACGCCGGCCATGGTGGTGGAAATTCTTTCAGCCTCGACGCGCAAGCGCGATCAAGAGGTCAAGCGGAAGCTCTACGACCGCATGGGCGTGCGCGAATACTGGCTCGTGGATCCGGAACAGAATGTCGTCTCGATCTGTCGGCGCGATGCGGAGGGGGCGTTTCCGCTGACGACGAGTCTCTCGGCGGCAGGGCGCGACACGCTTGAGACGCCGCTGTTGCCGGGATGGTCCATCGAACTCTCGCGCCTGTTCCGCTGAGCCGGCTCCCGCGTCAACCCTTCTTCACCGGATCCACACCATCCCACAGAGTGATGGTCCCGAGCTCCACGCGGCCGCAGGCCTTCAGATACAGGAACAGCTGCATTCGATACGCGGCGTAGCCGGACAACAAGAAGGCGACCAGAAATGCGCCGCGCGAGGTCGGCTGGCCAGGTGCAGCACGATCTTGACCACCATAGGCAACCTTTCCGTTAGGCGCGCTTCAGCAGGACGTAGAGGCCGGGCAGGTACGCCATCGACCACGCAACGAAGTGCTTGAAGAACGAGAACGATTCGGGCGGCCATCCTCGATACAACTGAAACAGCACCACACCGAATCCCAGCGCGGCCACGATCGCCGTCACGATGCCGCGACCGAGCGCTTTGGCGATGTCGAACCTGCCGTCGAGATGCGTTTGCAGTCCCGCGAGCATGATCCACAGGACGAGCCACGAGACGAGCATCACGTTGTAGCCGCCAATCGGCGCCAACGCGTAGAACGACAAGGCGGCGACCAACCCGCTCAGCAATCCGCCGAGCGCGCCGATGCCGGCCTGCCCTTTTCTCCACCCAAGGTACGCGCCCAGCGCCGCAAACAGCGTGGCGCCGTGAATGGCGCCGGACGTCACCTGGTGCTGCGGGATGTTGAGGAACCACACGTAGTCGGCGATCGTGCTCAACACCGCGAGCAGCAGCGAACCAACAAGCGCCGGCGTCAACATCCGCATCAACAGCTACTGTCTTCCGGCGAGCCCGCGGCCGATCTTGATCATTTCGTCGGCCTGGGGTCCTTGTCCGAGGATGGCGAGAAAGCCTTCCTTGATGCGCTGCTCGACGTCCTTGGCATTGGCCGGCAGCATGTTGGCGATCTTCACGCGCTTGGATTCCGCCAGCACGTCCTGCGTCCCCTTCTCCGCCGCGACGCGCGCTTCCGGCGTGCCGCCGAGCGCCTGCGTCAGGCTACCGATGCCGCACGCCAGGATGCTGAGGTTCGGCAGATCGGCAATTTCCTTGCGCTGCGCAATCGCTTCGGGATCCTCGAGCATCAGCATCGCGAGCTGCGTGCCTTTGGGATTCTTCGGCGACCAGATGTTGGCCTTGGCGGCGGCAAAGAAGCTCAACGCCAGCTTGGCCTCTTCGAGGTTGCGAATGTGCGGGATCGTCACGCCATCAGCGCCCGCGTCGAGAATCTCCTTCACGCGCGCTTTAGTCACGTCGGCGCCATCCTTGGAGATTGGCGGGATGCGAACGATCAGCGTCTTCTTGCTGGCCTTCTTGAGGCCAGTGCCATACGCCTTCACGGCCGAGGCGTCGTAGGCACCCTCGAGGTTCAGGAACACGTAATCCAGCAGCGGATTGGCGGCAACCTTCGCGGCACCCTCCGGCGTATAGACCGGGGGCTTCCCGCGCTCCGCCTCGCTCGGCGCATAAATGCCGAACGCAATCTTGCCTTGCGGCCAGAGATCAAGGACCTGCGCATCGGCGGACGTGGCAATCAAGATCGAGAACAGAACAAGACCAGAACGGCAGAAAATTTTCATAGCGGCTAGATGCTAACCCGGAACCCTCCCAGAGCAATGGGCGCGGAACCGCTGGAACCGGTGAAACCTTTGTTCTATGCTCCGCGGCATGGCTGAGGATCCGAAAGGCGTCTCGCGACGCGACCTGCTGAAACGCGCTGGATTGGCTGGGGCGGCGCTCACCATTCCGGGCACCACGCCCCCATCGGCCGCCGCCGAACAGGCCCGAGCGGCAACGCGGGCACCTGAAGCGGCCACGACCGCGCAGCGCGAGCCGGTAGAGAACCTCACGGCGGCGGAGGCCGCTCTGCTCGAAGCCATCTGCGCGAGGATCATTCCGAGCGACGCGAACGGTCCCGGCGCCCGCGAGGCCAGGGCTGCCCACTTCATCGATCGCGCGCTCGGTGGTGCGCTCAAGGATCAACGCGACACCTATCGATCGGGACTCGCCGCGCTTGCGGCTTACTGCCTCTCGTCACGACGACAGCCGTTCCTCGAACTCGACGCGCGTAACCAGGATTCGGTGCTGATCGACGTCGAGACCGGCGCCGCCGCGAGCGGCGGCTTCCCCGCCGCCTCGGGCGCATTCTTCAATATGGTCCGCACGCACACGCTGCAGGGCACGTTCGGCGATCCGTTCTACGGCGGCAACAAGGACTTCGTCGGCTGGGACCTGATCGGCTACCCCGGCATTCGGCTCAACGTCACGCCAGAGGATCAGCGGCTCGGCGCCAGGCTGACACCGACGCACAAGTCCGCCTATGACACGGCGATGTTCAACAAAGCGGAGGCAGACGACCATGCCCACTAACCTCAAGCCCACCGACGTGGTGGTGGTCGGTCTCGGGGCGGCCGGCGGCATTTCCGTGCTCCCGCTCGCGCAGGCCGGCATCGACGTCGTCGGGCTCGAAGCGGGCACGTGGCTAACGAAGAAGGACTTCGCGCCGGACGAGATCCGCAACAACGTGCGCGACTGGCCGATGTCGGTGCAGAAGGCCCAGCAGGAAGTGCCGACGCATCGGCTCAACGCCAAGGCGCCGACCACGCGCGCCGGCAGCCACCCGATGATGAACGCCGTCGGTGGCACGACGCTGCACTATTGGGCGCAAAGCTGGCGGCTGAATCCCTGGGACTTCAAGGTCGTGAGCGAGACGACGAAGCGCTACGGCGCGTCGCGCATCCCCAAGGGCTCGACCGTCGAAGACTGGCCGTTCGGCATCGAGGAACTCGAGCCGTACTACGACAAGGTTGAATACGAAACCGGCGTGTCGGGCCAGGCCGGCAACATCAGCAGCGCCAGCGACCAGCGCGGCAACATCTTCGAGGCGCCGCGCAGCCGCGCTTACCCGATGCCGCCGCTGCGCAGCACCGGCTTCATCGACCTGATGACCTCTGCCGCGCGCGGACTGGGCTGGCATCCGTTTCCGGGCCCCGCATCGATCAACTCGCGTCCGTATCAGAACCGCTCGGCCTGCATGTATCACGGCTTCTGCAACAAGGGCGGATGCCACGTCGATGCGAAAAACGGTCCGCACCTCACCACCATCCCGCGGGCGCAGGAAATGGGCCGCCTCAAGGTCGTGACCCGCGCGCACGTGGTCTCGCTCGACGTTGACGCCAACGGCCGCATGACGGGCGTCACCTACGTCACCGACGGGCAGGAATTCTTTCAGCCGGCGAAGGTCGTGCTGCTTGCCGGCTACACCTACGAAAACTCGCGCATGCTCCTGCTGTCGAAGTCGAAGGCGTTCCCCAACGGCCTGTCGAACAATCACGGACAGGTGGGCCGCCACTACATGAGTCACGGGCAAAGCGCGTCGGTCACGGCGCTGTTCCCGTTCAACCTCAACGCGTGGTACGGCCTGCCCGCGCAGGGCGTGGCCGTCGACAATTTTGCCGACGACAACTTCGACCACGGCGCGCTCGACTACATCGGCGGCGGCAACTTGTGGGTGATGTCGGATCGGCGTCCGATTTCAGCCGCGAGCATGGGCACCTTTGGTCGCACGCCGAACTGGGGATCCGAGTGGAAGGCGTTTGTGATGAAGAACGCCGATCGCACCAACACGTCGTACCTCCAGAAAACGACGCTGCCCTACGAGAGCAACTTCCTCGATCTCGATCCAACGGTGAAAGGCCCGCTCGGCTTCCCGGTCTGCCGGATCACGGCTGATTTCCAGGACAACGAGCGCAAGGTTGCCGCCATGGCCCAGGAGCGGATGACGGAGTGGTACAACGCGGCCGGCGCGATTGCCACGCAGGCCAATCCGATCGGGTCCATGAATGTGACGACGCACGCCTACGGCGGCACGCGCATGGGCCGCAACCCTGAAACCAACGTCGTCAATGAATGGGGCTTCTCCCACGAAGTGCCGAACCTTGGCATCCTCGGCGCGTCGGTGATGGGCACGAGCGGGGCCCGCAATCCCACGCTAACGGTGCAGGCGTTAGCGTGGAGGACGGCGGAGTATCTGGCGAAGAACTGGAAGAACGTAACGATCTGAAGGCGGGTCTGAAGACCCGCCTCTACACCTACTGCTTCGGTTTCCGCTCGTAAATCGCGACCAACGAGCCCTGGCCGATGATGTGGCCCTTCATCGCTTCCATCAGCTGGTTGCGGTTCAGGCCCTGCTCGAGCTTCAACTCAGCGTCGAGGGCGTAGACCGTCCACGTGTAGTGGTGCGGCTTTCCGGGAGGCGGCGCGGGACCGCGATAGCCCGTGCGCTTGAAACCCGAGAGGCCCTGGATCGAACCCGCGATGTCTGCAGGCGCAGTGAGCACGGCGTCCATGGGCAGTTCGGCCGGCAGGCCCTTCGCAGTGGCGGGGATGTTGTAGACCACCCAGTGCACGAACGACTGCGGCGGGTTGCCGAAGGCGACATCCGGGTCGTCATAGATCAGCGCGAACTGCTTGGTCGCCGCCGGCGCGCCGCTCCACATCAACGCGGGCGAGATGTTCTTGCCGTCGGCGGTGTGATCGATCGGCACCACTTCATTGGCTTTCAACGTCGCGCTCGTCACGGTGATGGCCGCCGGCGTCTGCGCCAGGGCGGCCGTGGAGAGAAGCGTCGCCGCGACAAACCCATGGATTACATGTCGAATTCGCATTATTTCCCTCGGTTTGGGGGGCGGAACCCGTTCCGCCCGCTTGAGTTATGACCCGGACGAATTATACAGTTCACCCCTATGAATCGACTCTCGAGGCGCTCCTTAGTTGGTGTGGGTCTGCTGACGTTGATGGTCGGCGCGGCCACGGTTTCCATGCGAGGCCAGACGCCCGCAGCCAAGGTTGGCGAATGGCCCACCTACGGCGGCGACTTGGCGAGCACGCGGTACTCACCACTCGACCAGATCAATGCCAGCAACTTCAGCAAGCTGCAACTGGCGTTCAAGTTCAACACGGCCAACCTCGGCCCCCGGCCTGAATTTCAGTTCCAGGCAACGCCGCTGATGGTGAACGGCCGGCTGTTCACGACCGCCGGTACGCGCCGCGCCGTCGTGGCGCTCGACGCCGCCAACGGCGAGATGCTGTGGATGCACCAGATCAACGAAGGCAAGCGCGGTGAAGCCGCGCCGCGCCAGTTGTCGGGCCGCGGTCTCTCGTACTGGACCGACGGCAAGCAGGAACGCATCATCTACGTCACGGCCGGCTACCAGATGATCGCGCTCGACGCGAAGACCGGCCAGCGCATCCAGGGCTTTGGCACCGACGGCATCGTCGACCTCAAGGTCGGCCTTGACCAGGACGGCCTCGACCTCACGACCGCTGAGATCGGCCTGCACGCCGCGCCGATCATCTCGAAGGACATCATCGTCATCGGCGCCGCGCATCGCGAAGGCGGCGCGCCGCGCAGCAAGAGCAACGTCAAGGGTTACATCCGCGGCTTCGATGTCCGCACCGGCAAGCGCGTGTGGATCTTCCACACCATTCCGATGAAGGGTGAGTTCGGCTACGACACGTGGGATCCGGATGCGGCCGCCTACACCGGCAACGCCGGCGTGTGGGCGCAGATGAGCGCCGACGAAGAGCTCGGCATCGTCTACATGCCGGTCGAACTGCCGACCGGCGACTATTACGGCGGTCATCGCGGCGGTTCGAAGAAGGGCTCAGCGGATACGTCGCTGTTCTCGGAGACCCTGCTGGCGCTCGACATCAAAACCGGCCAGCGCAAGTGGCACTACCAGCTGGTGCATCACGGCATCTGGGATCACGACATTCCGTGCGCGCCGATCCTGATGGACCTCGTCGTTGACGGCAAGCCGCGCAAGGTCGTGGCGCAGCCGACCAAGCAGAACTGGCTCTACGTGTTCGACCGCGCCACCGGCCAGCCGCTGTGGCCGATCGAAGAACGCCCGGTTGAAAAGGGCGACGTCCCCGGCGAGTGGTATTCGCCGACGCAGCCGTTTGTGACCAAGCCGCCTGCCTACGAGCGCCAGGGATTCTCGACCGATGATCTGCTGGACTGGACGCCTGAACTCCGCGCCGAGGGCGCGAAGATCGTCTCGATGTACAAGACGGGACCGATCTTCACGCCGCCGGTGGTCAGCAAGTGGGAAGGCCCGCGCGGCACGCTGATGATTCCTGAAGTCACCGGCGGCGCCAACTGGCAGGGCGGCTCCTTCGATCCTGAGACCAAGCGCTTCTACATCTTCACGAACGTGGCCGCGACGTCGCTCAGCCTGACACCGCCGGAAAACAACGCGTCTGACATGCTGTACGTGCGCGGGATCGCGCGGAATCCGGATCCGACGGCCAAGCCGGCCGGCCCCGGTGGTGGCGGCGGCCTGACCGTCCGAGGGTTGCCGTTGATCAAGCCACCCTACGCCACGATCACCGCCATCGACATGAACAAGGGCGAGCAGATGTGGCGCATTCCGCACGGCGAGACGGCGGACAACATCAAGAACAACCCGGCGCTGAAGGGCCTGACCATTCCGCGCACGGGCCGTGCCGGCCGCATTGGCGTGCTGACCACCAAGACGCTGTTGATCGCGGGCGAGGGTGGCTTTGCCACCTATCCCGAGGGCCGCGGCGCCTACCTTCGCGCCTACGACAAAGCGACCGGTGCGGATGCCGGCCAGATCTTCATGCCGGCGCCTCAGACCGGATCGCCGATGACCTACATGCTTAACGGCGTGCAGTACATCGCGGTCGCGGTGAGCGGCCCTGGTTACGCCGGCGAGCTGCTGGTTTACAAGCTCGCGAACTAGACGTTGGCAATCGCGCAGGCGAAGAGCTGATCTTCGTCTGCGCGCCCGCCTCGATCCGACCTCATCTTCTCAGTCGTTCAGACCGCGGTCAGGTCGTCCGATCACCCGCAAGCGGCTCACGCCACCATCCGGAAAAATATTCAGCCGCACGTGGGAAAACGGGCCGGCCGCTTCGATCTGCGGGCCCGAATAGACATGCCGCCTGTGCGCAAACAGTTTCGTCTCGGACACGATCGTGCGCCACGTCATGCCGCCGAGATTGCCCAGCGCCACGTTCACCGCCATCACCCCTTCGAGCGAGGCGCGATCCGGATAGTTGCCCTTGAAGTGGTTGGTGTCGATCTCGACTTTCGACACGAATCCGGGCGTACCGAGCCTGACGATCGCCCAGTCGTGATGACCGAGGTCACGGCTGCGCCTGGTCTGCCATCCATCTCCCATGTGCTTGGCGCGATCAGGCATCAGCAGCGCTCCAAGGATGCCGTAATGGTTGTCGCTCGCGGTCACAAACAGCCCGCCGTTTCTGACCGACGCCAGGTCGACAGCCTTCCCATTCGGCGCAACACGGTCCCAATCGACCAACACCTCGCCGTACACCCGCAGCCGCGCCACGCCGCCATCGGGATAAATGCTCAGTCGCAGGTGCGTCCACGGACGATGGTCGTTGATGGTGATGAAGTTGCTGCCGTCGCCGCGCAACGCCGTCTTCTCGAGGATCGTCGTCCACGGCGGGCCATTCGTCGCGTGCACGGCCGCCCTTGGCGCCGACGGCATGTCGACCGCTTCGATGGAGCAGTGCGAGGGAAAGTTGCCGGTAAAGAAACTCGTATCGACGTCGACACCGCGAACGACGCCACGCATGCCGAGTTGCACGATGCACCAGTCGTTGCCGGGAGTGCGGCGGCGGCGCGATTCCCAGCCGTCCATCCACTTCCCTTTCGTGGTGTATTTGTCGGCGATCCACACCGCCGGCTCGTCCTTCACGAGGGCAGCTTTGCCCGCGAAGAAGTCGTCGTTGGCCGCGATCGCCTTGCCGCCCACTCTCGCCGACGCCAGATCGACAAGGTTGGCGAACTCAGGCGCGGGGGGCGCATCACTTTGGCGGACCGTCATTCCGCGATATTCTCACACGCCACCAAGGAGCCTGCCCAATGACCAGATGCGCTGCCCGATGCGTTCGGTTGCTCGCCGCCATGCTGATGATCGCCACTCCGGCGATCGCGCAAACACCTGCCAAGGCGGTCAAAGTCACCGTGCTGTCGACGATGCTGGTCGGCAACAGCGCCGCGGGCATCGGCGAATGGGGATTCTCGGCGGTGCTTGAAGTCGACGGCCGCCGCCTGCTGATCGACACCGGCGCGCGCGCCGAGACGGTCCTGAAGAACGCCGACGAACTCAAGGTCGACCTCTCGACCATCACCGACCTGGTGCTGACGCACAATCACGCCGACCACACTGGCGGCTTGTTGGTGCTGCGCCGAGAGCTCTCCAGAAAGCAGCCCAACGCACTTTCGCGCGTGCACGTGCCGAAGGGCGTGTTCTATCCGCGCCCCGGTGCCAACGGTCGCGAGGGCAATGGCCTGCTGCCGCTGAAAGCGGCCTACGAAGCTACGGGCGGTGTCTTTATCGAACACGACGGCCCCACGCTGTTGATGCCGGGCGTGACGATGCTTGGGCCAGTGCCGCGCGTGCATCCCGAGCGCAACTTCGGCAGTCCGCGCGGCGGACCGATGGGCTAGGTGCAGACACCATCAGGGCTGGCCGAGGACAACGTCCCGGAAGACACCTCGCTCGTGGTCGACACCGCCGAGGGACTGATCTTGATCAGCGGCTGCGGGCATTCCGGCATCGTCAACGCCATGGAGTTTGCCCGCAAGAGCGTGCGCAGCGCGCCGATCCATACCGCGATCGGCGGCTTCCACTTGTTTGCCGCGTCCGACGAGACGCTGTCGTGGACCGCAACGAAGTTGAAGGAGTTTGGTGTGCGCCAGTTGATGGGCGCGCACTGCACCGGCATCGAGGCCGTGTATCGCTTGCGGCAACTCCTTGGGATCAGCCGCCAGGCCGCCATCGTCGGCGCCGTGGGCGCCAGCTACACGCACGGCAAAGGCTTCGATCCCACCGCGCTGGCTCAGTAGCTGATCGAGCGGCCCGCTGCGAGGGCTGGCACGCCGCTTGCCCTTGCATCAATCCGATGTTTGGGGGGTGTCGATGGGCTGTCGGCAATTAGGCGCCATGCCCCCTACCTGACAGGGATCCAGAAGCTGGTCTTGATCAGGAAGATGTTCGCGCCAGGCGCCGTGAGCGAGCGGAATGCATCGCCGATGCCGACGCGGGTGCCGATCGCTTCCGTACCGGAGCGGTCCTGCTGCCACACCACGTACAGCGTCGACCCCGTGCGCCACTCCCAGCGCAGCACGACGTTGCTGCGGAACGACAGCGTGTTGAAGTCACGATTGCGAAGCGTGAACGAGCTGTTGCCAACGTTCACGACCTGGCTACCATCGGGGTTGACCGTGAGGATCGTGCCGTTCGTGCCGTACTTGAGGCGATCGCGGCTGCCAGGCGCGAGCAGTTCGCCGTAGTCGTAATAGCGCCCGGACGCCGCGAACGGTTCCGCATAGACATCCAGGTTGACGTCGGGTTTCAGCGTCAGCCCCAGGCGGAATTCCGTCGACATGGTGCTGCGGTCGATGAACGCGAACACGTAGCGGTTGTCGTAGGTGACGGCGCGTCCGCCCGACAAGGTGCTGATGTACTGCTGCGGCTCGGTGACGCGATCGTAAAACGGCGAGACCGAAAACTGCCACCTGGGACCAGGGCGCACCGACAGCAGGCCGGTGATTCGGTTCGTCGACGCCCCGTCGTCATTGGCCTGGTGAAACGCGGACATCGTTACGCGAGTGCGGGAGCTGGCCCGATTGCCGCCGTTGACGTTCACGGACCAGCCCGGCCCGCGCCCCATCAGTGGGCCGCCACGCGTCAGGGAGACGCTGGTCGTGGCCAAATTGCGAGACACCTGGATCTGCGACGTCCAGAAGTTGCGCCACGTCGCGTTGGCCGTGCCGCGAATGTGGCCGGTCTGCATCGTCCGCCGCAGCGTGGTGTCGGTCTGGGCGTCGAGCTGAAAATAAAACGCGCGAAACACCTTGCCCGGCTGCGTCTCCCGCCAGCGGATGTTCGCGTTCGACAGCCAGCCGTCCGCGCCGTTCAACTGCGCGTAGTCGTTGGACTCGAAATTCTCAGAGTCGATCTTGGTGTTGGCGCCCCAGAGCCAGTGACGACCGCTGGTCTTGTCGAAATTCATCTGCACCGACCAGCCCGCCAGCGAGGTCAGGGTCGGATCCAGTCGTGAGTATTCACGATCGGGACGCTGGGCGTAGTGCGCGCTGGCGCGCTGCACGCGTTCCACCGCACGCTCGGCGCCGTTGAGGTACGACGCGCCACCGGACGCGCGGAACTCATAACGGCCGCCCTTGAAACGCAGCAAGGTGTTGCCGGCCACACCAAGGGCGTTGCGCGTGTAGAGATTCTCCAGCGGACTGTCGTCCTTGAAGTCGCGATGCACGTAGTTGATCAACAGGCCCGCGGTCGACGCTGACGGTCCGAACTCCTGCAGCACACGGCCGACCATGTGATACGCGTGCGGCGCCACGTCCACGTCGCTTTGCGCCAGCGTCGGCCCCGTGGCCACCCGCGCGTCTTCATCGTCGGTGACCGCCGTGATCACGCCAATCGACGTTTTTGACGGCAGGCGTCCCGTCAGCTTCGCGGCGGCGACGATCGAGTTGGCGTCCGGGTAGTCGACGTAGTCGCCGGTGGCAGGGCCAATCGGCCGGGTGCCGATGCGGCGCGAGTAGTAGAAGTTCGGATGGCCGATGTTGAACAGGCCGGCGCCTTCCGTGAAGAACGGGCGCTTCTCCGGAAACCGGGTCTCGAACGCCGTCAGGTTCACTTCCGCGGGATCCGCCTCCACCTGCCCGAAGTCCGGATTGATCGTCGTCTCGAGCGTGAGGTTCGGACCCAGGCCCATCTTGATGTCGGCGCCGATCCGGCCATCAAGGTTCTTCCCGTCATCAAACGGATTGCGCTCGTCGCGATCGCCGTTCACCGTCGACGCGCCGGCGACGTACGGCAGCGCCTCAATTCGCCTGGACGGGACGATGTTACTGATACCGGTCAGCTCACCGAACCGCGATGCCCAGGCGCGCACGGTACGGGGAATGGGGATCCAGTAGTCGGCCTCGTCAAGCGTCGGCCGGAAGCGAGACACATTCAGCCCCCAGACCTGGTCGGTTCGGGGACTGAAACGCAGTTGCGAGAACGGGATCCACAGTTCCGCGGTCCACTGATCACCGCTGACGATCGTCTCCGCCCGCCACACCGGGTCGAACCCGGCATCGAAGGACTCTTCTTGGTCGTTGGCGTGGTAGCGATCGATACGGACACCGCTTGCGGTGACCCCGAATACCGACGCCGTGCGCCGGTCGAGAAACGTGTCGAACGACACGAGGATGTGCTCGGCCTGCTCGATGCTGTCGCGCCGGCCCAGCGGCGCCTGGATGCGGCCGTCCTTGCTGCGCATGCGGGCACCGACGTAGAGCACGGTGTCGTCGTAGGCGATGCGGACGTCCATCTCGTCGGTCGGCCTGGCGCCCTCCGTGGGCTCCTTCTGTACGAAGTCGACGATCGGCGTGGCCTTCTGCCACACGTCCTCATCCAGACGTCCGTCGACGCGGATTGAGCCGTTCGGCACACGAATCGCGGTGGCGTGCTTCCGATTCGCCGCACCGCTGGCGGGAGTTTGTGCCGAGATCGCCGCGGTTGAGAGCGCGGTACATACAAAGACAAAACCGACGAAGCGCATGAGCTGGGAAAGTGTAGTCGAAGTGCGGCGGGCTACGCGTGCTTGACGCGCCCGCCGTCGATCGCGAGTGCGGACTCGAGCTTCGAGGCGTCCGAGGGCTTCTCGACGCCGACGAGAATGAAGCCGTCCGACACTTCGGGGTCGTACATCTTGCCGCGCTCGGAAATGAACGCGGTATAGATAAGCGTGATCACCGTGGCGATGATCGCGCTCAACATCGTCATTTCGAAAATGATGATCAGGTTCGTCCACAGTGGAACGACCGGCATGCCCGAGGTCACCAGCGGCCAGGATCGCTGCGATGCGCCGAGCAGGTAGTAGGTGAGCAACAGGCCCAGCGCGCCTGCAAACGTGGCGATGAACGGCATCGCCGTCTTGGCGTCGCGATGACCGAACTCGAAATGCTCGAACGGCTCCGACGAGATTACCGTGATGTCGGCGTCCGACACTCCGGCGGCGCGCAGGTTATTGACGGCCTGCTGCGCCATCTCTGGCTCCGGATACAAACCGTAGACCGCCATGGCTAGTGGGCCTCCGTCGCAGCGGCATCTCTCACGCCGCCAACAGCGGACGTGGCCTTCTCGTACTGCCCGGCCGTGTGCGCCTTCTCGGAATCGCCCGCCTTCATCTCCCAGATGGCGATGATCGGCACGAACTTGGCGAACAGCGTATAGAGCAGGATCATTGCCGCAAAGGTCGCCGCCATGATGTAGAGCTCGACCGGCGTCGGCGTGTAGGTGCCCCACGAATACGGCAGCGCCTTGTGCGACAGCGACGGCACCACGATCAGGAAGCGCTCCAGCCACATCCCGACGACCACACCGAACGACGCAATGACGCACCCAAGAATCGTGCGGGTGTAGGGATTCGAGAGAATCGCGATCGGGACGACGAAGTTGCAGATCACCATCGTCCAGTAGAACGGCGCATATTCACCGCGCTGCGTGGCCCAGAACACCGCCATCTCGTGGTGCTCGTTGCCATACCAGACCGTGAGGCGCTCGTTGAACACGAAGTAGCCCCACAGGATGCTCATCAGGAGCAGCAGCTTGCCGAGGTTCTCGAAGTGCAGCGGCAGCAGGTACTTCTCAAGCGCCAGCGCCTTGCGCAGCGCCGCCATGGCAATGATCAGCGCCGCAATGCCGCTGAAGATCGCGCCGGCCACGAAGTACGGCCCGAAGATCGTGGAGTGCCACATCGGCACGTTCGCCATCGAGAAGTCGAACGAGACGATGGTGTGGACCGAGACGGCAACGGGCAGGATCGCGATCGCCATGATCTGCATCGCGGATTCGAGGCGATTCCACTGCTTGGTGGTGCCCCGCCAGCCGAACGACAGCGCACCGTAGAACTTCTTGCGCCAGCCGGTCGCCTTGTCGCGCACCAGCGCAAAGTCGGGAATCATCGGCAACAGCAGGAACAGCAGGCTGCCGGTCAGATAAGTGTTGATCGCAAAGAAGTCCCACGCCAGCGGCGATCGGAAGTTCGGCCAGATTTCTCGCGCGCTGGGATATGGGAATAACCAGAACGCCAGCCACGGACGACCGAGGTGAATGATCGGGAACAGCGCGCCGATCATCAGCGCAAACACGGTGATGACTTCTGCGACGCGCGTCACCGGGCGACGCCAGCCGGCGTTGACCAGACGCAGAATCGCGGAAATCAGCGTGCCGGCATGGCTGATGCCGATCCAGAACACGAAGTTCGTGAGATACAGCGCCCAGAAGCTCGGCCAGCGCTTGCCGCTGACACCGATGCCATACCAGAGCTGATACGCCCACGCCGCGGCACCGCACGCGACGACCGTGCCGGTCGCGAGCACGATGGCCCAGAACCAGACCGTCGTGTTCATCACCGGACGAATCATGTCGTCCGTGAAGCCCTTAGTAAGAGTTCGCTTCATGCCAGGGCTGCTTCTGCAGATAGGTGATCTTCGGCTCGGCGCCGAGATCGTCGAGGAGCTTGGTGCCGCGCGGTGATTTCGCGAGCTTGGCCACGCGGCTGTTCGGATCGTTCAGGTCGCCGAACACGATCGCGGATGTCGGGCACGACTGCGCGCACGCCGGCTGCAGCGTTCCGTCCACCACGGTCTTGCCCTCGGCCTTGGCGGCGGTCTTTGCGGCCTTGATGCGCTGCACACAGAAGGTGCACTTCTCCATCACGCCGACTTCGCGGATCGAAACGTCAGGATTCAGCTGCAGGTTCAACGGCTTCGGCCACTCAGGATTGAAGAAGTTGAAGAAGCGGACGTTGTAGGTGCAGGCGTTGGCGCAGTAGCGCGTGCCGATGCAGCGGTTGTAGACCTGCGCATTGAGGCCGTCTTCACTGTGATGCGCCGCATAGGTCGGGCACACCGCTTCGCAGGGCGCGTTGTCGCACTGCTGGCAGAGCACCGGTCGGAACTTCACCCGCACATCCGGGAAGTTGCCTTCGTAGTACCGCTCGACGCGAATCCAGTGCATCGCGCGGCCGCGCGACGCCTGCTGCGCCGACACGGTCGGGATGTTGTTTTCGGCATGGCACGCCGTCACGCAGGCTTCACAGCCGGTGCACTTGTCGATATCGACGGCCATTCCCCATCGATACGCCATTAGTGATCCTCCCCGCGTCCGTGCGCAAAGTCCGGACGCTCACGCGTGGAGCCGCCGAACAGGATCAAGCTGTCGTAGGCCTGCTTGTCGCCAACCTTGGCGATCTTGACGCGCGTCGCCGACCACGCCAGGTCGCTCGAGTCGCCGACCGTAACGGGCGCAAGAATCGAGAGCGGGTTCGCTCCACGATCGGTGGCGTAGCGCGTGAAGTTGGTGTGGCCCTGCCCCACCGGCATCGCCACCGCATCCGGCGCAATGCCCGGGTTCAGGAACGCCGGCGCACGCAGGTTGCCCTGTGTTGACGTCACCTCGATGATGTCGCCCTGCACGATTCCAAGCTCACGCGCCTTCTGTTCGTTGATCTCAACCCAGCTGCACCACATACCCGACGTCATCGGATCCGGCAGTTCCTGCAGCCATGGCAAATGCGCCAGCGAGCCGTCGTAGAACGACTGCGAGGCATAGGGCATGAAGTGATACGGATACTGCGTGGCGTCGCCGTCGAACGAGGGCTCGGCCCAGGCACTCGGCGCCACGTTCGCCGGCCGCTCCGCCGACGCTCGCAAGTCGTTCGGCGCAGCACTGGGCGGGCGTTCGGCGTTCAGGTATTCCTCGAAGGTCTGCGGCAAGCCGCCGAGCGGCGTGGCCAGTCCGCGGGCGATTTCAAGCAGGACGTCGGGCGTCGACTTGGTGTCGTAGAGCGGCCGCATGACCGGGCCGAATTTGGTCGCGACCGCTTTCGTCGATCCGCTCTCTGGAGCGGCGTCCACCCACGACTCGAGGAACGAGTGATCCGGCAGGATCACGTTCGCCATGGCGCTGGTTTCATCGATGAATGAACCAAAGCTGACGATGAACGGGATCTTGCCGAACGTTTCGGCCACCTTCATCGCCGACGGCGCGCCGAACACGGGATTCACGCCATCGACAAACAGCAGCTTCGGTGGAGCGTCGAGCAGTTCCTTGAACGGCCGAGTCCCGATGGCGGCACCCGGCTGCGCCGCGAACCCGACACCACCGGGCTGATTCACCGTCTTGGCAACCTGATTCAGCCGGTTCACTGCCGCGGCGTGGAACGCGCCGTTGGTGTGCGCGAGCGGCGCGCCACCGATAATCGCAACGGACGGTCCATGCGCCGCAAATTCTGTCGCGAGCCGCTGGATGGTGGCCACCGGCACGCCCGTTCGCTCCGACGCTTTCTCCGGAGTTTCATCCCCGGCAATGGCCAGCGCCAGCAGTCCTTCCGTGCCTGGCTTGCACGCAACGAATTCATCCGCGTTCGCCGCGGTCTGCGACAGGCGCGCGTCGACGTGCACGAATTTCGGCCGCGCGCTGGGCGTGCCACCCTGCTTCATGCGGCCATACGCGCCGCTGTGCGCCAGCGCCGAATTCCACGTGCCGAGGAAATCCGCGCCGAACGAAATGACGTAGTTCGCGTTTTCGAGATCGTAGGTCGGCAGTTGGTGCGCGCCGAAGCTGGTCGCGTTGGCGCGACGCAGCACGTCATCTGAAAACACCTCGTAGACGACCGGCGGCTTCGCGCCGAGTTTCTGCAGCACGTCGGCGATCAGCTCAAGACGACGACTGCGACCGGGCTTGGTGAGGAACGCGATCGACGCCTGATCGTTGGCCGCCACCAGCGCATCGACCCTGCCGATCACCCACTTGAACGCATCAGCCCATGACATATCGGACCAACCGCTCTGCCCGCGCAGCCCCGCAACCATCTTCGGATTGCCAATGCGATCGGGGTGATACGTCACCTGGATCGCGGCCTGGCCGCGAGCGCACAACTTGCCCTGGCTGATCGCATCCTCCGGGTTGCCTTCGAGCTTCTTGGCAAGGCCCATGCGAATCACGCCGGCCTGACCATTACGGAAGACTTCCGCGTCGCCTTCCATGACGCGCGCGATGACGCCGCAGCCGGCGGCGCACAGCGGGCAGATGCTCGGCTTATAGGTCGCCTGGCCCGGAACGAGGTCCTCTTCCGGAATGAAGCGAATGACCTGGTTCTCGGGATTGCCGCACGCCGTGAGCGCAGCGGTGGTCCCGGTAATCGCGGTCAGCTTGATGAAGTGGCGGCGATCCATGTCAGTAGTGGCACGTCAGGCAGTCGTTCGACGCCTGCTTCTGCTTGTGGCAATTCACGCAGAACTGCATGTCCATGTTGACGGCGCGTTTGGCGACCGTTTGCTCCACCTGGTTGCCGTGACAGTTCGAGCACTCGACCTTCGCGCGAATGTGCGGCGCGTGCTCGAAGCGCACGTGCGACTCGGGGAAATAGTTGTAGACGCGATTCCAGTTGAGGTCGACGCCCTTGGCCTGCATCTCCGTGATCTGCATGATCAACGGCTTGTCGGTCGCGATCTGCGAGTGGCAGATCATGCAGGTGTTGATGCTGGGCAGTCCGGCGCGCGGCCCGGTCTCGACGCCGGTGTGGCAGTCGACGCAGTTGGCGCCCTTGGTCAGGTGCAGGTTGTGTGAGAACGGGAATAGCTGCGCCACCTCGGTCGGCTTCGAGCCCATGAACTCACGCAGGGCCTGGCCGAACGACGAGCGCGCCGTTGTATAGACGGGATCCGAGCCCCAGCGCGACTTGCCGGCCGAAGCGTCGTTCCACTTCGGCTGGCCGGGACTCGCGAATTCGCAGGCGGCCGTTGCTATGAATAGAACGGCCGCTGCAATGAGCAGGGCCGCCCGCTTACTTACCTGCACCGCCCAGGCTGCGAAGGTAGTGAACGAGGTTCCACGTGTCAGCGTCGGTGATCTTGCCCTTGAGGCCCTTCATGTCGTACTTCGGCGGCGCGCCGTTCTGGATCACCCAGAAGATCTCGCCTTCGCTCGAGCCGCGCGTCCATTCCGCATCGGTCAGGTTCGACGGCTTCATGGTCTTGGGCGCCATGGCACTGTCACCGGCGCCGGTGTTGCCGTGGCAGAAGCGGCAGTACTTCGCATACAGCACTTTGCCCGCTTCAATGGCCGCCGGAGAGGACGCGAACGCAGCCTTCATCTTCTTGGCTTCGGCAGGCACAGCCGCGGGGCCAGCAGGGGCCGGCGTTTGCGCCAGCACGCTCGATGCCATCACCACGGCCCACACCAGGGCCACGCTCGCCAACAATCCGGACACACCACGCATACAGATGCGCTCCTTGTACTTGCCCAATGTCTGACTAAAAGGTTTCGCGGTCACTGACTCGCCGTCTTCCCACGGCCTCGTCCGCATTCATGACGAAAATGAGTCGATCAGCGGCGCGGGGCAGGATTTTCACACAGCGCGGCACGCGTTGCAACCAATTGTCTCTTATGGATGTATGCAAAAAACCGGGGATTTCTATCTGGCGGCAGGATGAATCGGGGCCAGAAAACAGAAGGCTGACCCCGATTTTTTCGAAGCTACTTCAGGACAGTTGCTTTCACCTCGACGGTAACCTTGCGATCGCTGGTCGGGTCCGCGGCTTGGGAAATGACGAGCGGCTTGCCGCTGGCCAGCACAACCGTCTGACTCTGGTTGATGCGCTGCTTGGGCTGCCGCGAATCGGCGGCTCCTTTTGGCGGTTCGTAGACCAGCGTCATTTCGAGTTGAATCGGGCCGTCAACCGAGACGAAGGGCCGCGCATCGACATTGAGGTCGACGACGTACGGCGCTTCGCCGACCGGCATGACATTGCCGGCGGATCGCACCTTGCCCCAACTGCCGCTGGCGACGATCATCGACACCGTCTTCTTCTCCGGAGCCGCAGAGCCCGCCTGGTCCGTCAGCGTCAGTTCGATCTGCACGTTGGTCATCGTGCGGACGAAC
This sequence comes from Acidimicrobiia bacterium, assembly GCA_038144855.1. Classification (GTDB taxonomy): domain Bacteria; phylum Acidobacteriota; class Vicinamibacteria; order Vicinamibacterales; family UBA2999; genus 12-FULL-67-14b. The sequence continues at coordinate 32,780 of JAYQOO010000019.1, forward strand.
TGCGACTGCGCGTCGTCGATCTTCGCCGCCACCGCCGTCGTGGCGCGCGTCGCCTGCGTGTTTGCGCCGCTGCCGGCGCTCGCGCCACCCGCTCGTCCGCTTCCACTCCCGCTTCCACTTCCGGCACCACTGCCTGCGCTCGCCTGCGCTTCGACCTGCGCCAACGCCAGCGCGGGCGTCAACAGCAGCGCCGCGAATAGTGCACACACCCGCTTCGTCATAACTGCTCCTTATTGCTGTTCGGGAAACTCTCCGGACAGAGGCAGATCGGCAATCGCCAATGGCGCCAGATCGATCGATGCCTCTCCCGGCCGGCTCAAGACCGGCAGCGACTCAACATCCAGGGACGGCAGACTGAACTCATGATCTGCCATCGGTTGCAAACGTTCCAAACGCTCCAAAGGTTCCACGGCGCCGGTTCCATGGATACCCGGCGCAAACGGCGCGACCGACGCGCGCAGGGCGCTCACGCCCCCCACCAGTTTCGCGCGCAGCACGGGCGGCGCGTCCGGCCTGGACGCACGACTCATGAACAGCACCGAGGCGATCGCCATCGCAACCACTGCAAGGCGCGGCACCCACGACTGCAGGAGCCATCGAGCGGACCAGGCTCGATCAGGCAGCGAGGCGACAAGCCTCGCGGCAAATGCCGGGGACTCCTCGACGTCGGTCATCTGTTTCGCGACGCGATCGATCGCCTGGTCGATATCCACGCGGGTGTTCATCGCGGATCTCCGTGGCCGAGACGATCGAGCTTTGTGCGAATCATCTTCCGGGCTTCAGACACGCGCCACTTCACCGTGCCGACGGGAATCGCCAGCAGCACGGCAATCTCCTCGTAGCGGTGATCACCGCTGGCGGCAAGCAGAAACGGGTCACGAAGCTTGCGTGGCAGGGCGCGCACGACCTGCGCAATGGCCACCGCAAGCTCGCGCGAGATCAGTTGCGCGTCAGGGGTGGGTTCGGGCGCGGGAAACTCCAATGGCCGCTCTTCGGAAGCCGACGCACCGAAGCGGTCGAGCCAACTGCGCCCCGAACGGCGGCGATCAATCGCCTTGCGCCAGACGATGCGCATGAACCATCCACGAAATGCCGCCGGCTCGTGCAGACCCTCCAGCCGGGTCCACGCCGCCACCGACGCTTCCTGGACCGCTTCGTCCGCCTCCATGGGCTGGCCCACAGCCGCCAGGGCCACCCGCCTCGCGGCGGCAAGATGATCCTCGATCAACCGGCCAAACGCGGCACGATCGCCTGTCCGCGCAAGTGCTACCAGATGCACGACTTCCGGGTTTGCGGATTGATCCGCCTCCCCCTCCATCATCATCGGCATCACCAGGTCGATCGTGGTCACGCTAGATAGACTGTTGAGGATCGATCCCGGTTGGAAAACGTGACGATACGACCTGCCCTGCTCTCCGACATCCCCGCCGTCCGGGCCCTGCTGACCGACTACGTCGCCTGGATCGGGATGGACCTGGCGTTCCAGGAAATCGACGCCGAGCTGGCAGGGCTTCCCGGAGATTACGTGCCCCCGCGCGGCGCCTTGCTCGTGGCAGATGAAGGCGGGCAGGTGATCGGCATGATCGGGCTGCGTCCTTCAGACGGAGCGATCTGCGAAATGAAGCGACTCTTCGTGCGCCCGCAGTCGCGGGGCCGGGGTCTGGCGAAACAGTTGATCGCCCGTGTGCTCGACGAAGCCAGGACCCTCGGCTACTCCGAGATCCGGCTCGACACGCTCCCGATGATGGGCGACGCACAGGGCCTCTACCTGTCGCTGGGGTTTCGCGACATCCCGCCCTACTACGACACGCCGATCGCCGGCACGCGCTTCATGGCGAAGACCCTGTGAGAGACGTATGATGGGTTCACCGTGAAGGCGCGCAACTGGAGCGTGGCGGCGTTGGCAGCGTTGGTGCCGCTTGCCGGAGTGTCGGTGCTGCTCTCAGCCCAGCCGTCATCGATCACCGTGATCTCGCGCGAGGGTCGCAAGCCGCTGCCGGTCACGACCATCAACAACCAGGACTACGTCGCCGTCGACGATATCAACACCGCCCTCGGCACCTCATCGCGCGAAGATCGCCTGGCCGGCGGCCTCACGATCACGGCCCGTAACCGGTCGATCGTCCTCACTGAGAATCAGAACGTCGTCTCGGTGGCCGGCCGGCTCACACCGCTGCCGGCGCCACCCGTGCGCCGCGACAGCCGCTGGCTTGTACCGGCGGATTTCCTCCCGCGCGCGCTGGGCACGGCCCTGGAGCTGCGACTCGATCTTCGGCGCTCCGCGCGGTTGCTGATCGTCGGCGACCTGCGCGTACCGCGCGTGGTGGCACGCGTCGATGCCGGCGCCAGTAATGTGGCGGTGACGCTCGAGATCACGCCGCAGACCGAAACCCGTGTCAGCGCGCAGCCGGGCCGCCTGACCGTGCAGTTTGACGCCGACGCGCTCGACCTCAGCGTGCCGCTGGTGCCATCGCAGGCGCTCCTCGCCGGCATCGCCCAGGGCGACACGCCATCAACGGTGACGATCACGCTTGGTCCGCGCTACGCCAGCCATCGCGTCACCACGACGCAGGCTGACGCCGGTTCGGGACGGCTCACCATCGAGTTGCTGCCGGCCACGACCGACGTCGCCACGCCCGCGCCGCCGTCGCCAACGCCGGCGCCAGATACGCGCCTGGTCATCCCGACGCAAGGGCCCTCGACCGGCCTGCGCACGGTCGTGATCGACCCGGGCCATGGCGGCGACGAACTTGGCACGCAAGGAGCCAATGGCGCGGTCGAGAAAGAGATCACGCTGTCCGTCGCACGGCGGTTGCGGACGCTGATCGAGAGCCGGCTCGGCCTGAAGGTCTTCCTCACCCGCGAAGACGACCGCACGATGTCGCTGGATGAGCGCTCCGCGTTTGCCAACAACCATCGCGCCGATGTGTTCCTGAGCATCCACGCCAACTCGGCGGTGCGGCCCGCGCTGAAGGGCGCTGAAGTGTTCTACCTGACCGTCGAGCGTGCCGACGAAGAGGCGCGCACGAAGGCCGACGACAACGCGACGACGTTACCGGCACTCGGCGGTGGGACGCGCGCCATTGACCTGATCTTGTGGGAGACGGCGCAGGCGCGCTACCTCGAACAGTCAGCCACGCTCGCCGGATTCGTCGAACAGGCGTTGCGGTCGCGGGTCGAGATGAGCCCGCGCGCGATTCAGCAGGCGCCCTTCCGGGTGCTGGTCGGCGCGAACATGCCGGCCGCGCTCGTCGAGATCGGCTATCTCTCAAACGCCGAACAGGAAACGCAGCTCGCGTCAGCGGGCTACCAGGATCAAATCGCCCAGGCGCTGCTTGACGCGCTCATCAAGTTCCGCGAATTCATTGAATACTAACGTCCCGCAGTACCGCATCAAGTTCAAGTCGCTGACGAAACGGCAGTGGATCGCCGGACTCGCCATCGCGATCGTAGCTGTCGGCTTTGCGGTCGCGCTGATGACGGCGCTCAGTCGCATCCTTACCCAACCCGCGCCGGGCGATCCTGCCGCCGCGGCACCGGCGGCGGCCACACCGAGTGCCGAGGCGCCCGCAGTGCCGAAGATCAAGGCGACCTTGTTCTTTGCGTCAGAGGACGGCTGGCACCTCGTGCCGACCGAGCGCGAAGTGCCGCTGGCCGAAGGCGCGGTCGCACAGGCGCGAGCCGTGCTCGAGGCGCAATTGTCGGCGGAAGCCCCGGCGCCGCTGGCCTCCACCATTCCCAAAGGCGCCACCCTGCGCGGCATCTTCGTCTCGGACCGCAATGAGGTGTTCGTCGATCTCGATCCGGTGATCCGTACCGCTCACCCAGGCGGCACGCAGCAGGAGTTGATGACGGTCTACACCATCGTCAACACGCTGCTTACCAACCTGCCGGCCATCCAGGAAGTACAGATCCTGATTGGCGGCCAGGAGGTCGACACGCTGGCCGGACACGTGGATCTGCGTCGCCCCTTGCGGAAGAACGACGCGATAGTAGTAGCCAGTAGCCAGTAGCCAGTAGCCGGGAGCCAGCAGCCGGTAGCCAGAAGAGCGCTGAAGTTTTTCTGGCTACTGGCTACTGGCTACTGGATACTGTCTGAATGCCTCGTCTGAACGATCGCGCGCCGAACGAACTTCGCCCGACCACCATCACCCCGGACTTCACGATTCACGCGGAAGGCTCCGTGCTGATCACGGTGGGCCACACCAAGGTGATCTGCACCGCGAGCATCGAAGACAAGGTGCCGCCTTTCCTGCGCAACACCGGCAAGGGGTGGGTCACCGCTGAATACGGCATGTTGCCGCGCGCCACATCCACGCGCTCTGGACGCGAAGCGGCGTCCGGCAAGGTCGGCGGGCGGACGATGGAAATCCAGCGATTGATCGGCAGGTCCATGCGCTCGGTCGTGAAGCTCGATCAACTCGGTGAGCGGACGCTCTGGCTGGATTGCGACGTGATACAGGCCGACGGCGGGACGCGCTGCGCGTCGATTACCGGCGCGTTTGTCGCCATGATCATGGCGTTCGGGAAACTCAAGAAGGCCGATCAGCTCAAGGTCATCCCCGTCACCGATTACGTGGCCGCCATCAGCGTCGGCATCGTCGGCGGCATGCCGCTGCTGGACCTCGCCTACGAGGAAGACTCCAAGGCCGACGTGGACATGAACATCGTCAAGACCAGCGATGGGCGGTTCATCGAAATCCAGGGCACGGCTGAAGCCGAACCGTTCGGGGCCGACACGCTGACCGGCATGCTGGCGCTGGCAGACAAAGGCATCAACGACCTGATCGCAAAGCAGCGCGAAATCGTCGGACCGATCCTTGGCCGCTAAGCCGCCGCTGCTGATCGCCACCACCAATCCCAACAAGGTTCGCGAGATCCGTCCGCTCCTCGACGGAGCGGACATCGAACTGCTGACCCTGAAAGACGTGCCGCCAGTTCAGGAGCCGGAAGAAAGCGGCCTCTCGTTCTGGGAGAACGCGCGCATCAAGGCGCTCGCCTACGCGGGCGCCACCGGCATGATTGCGGTTGCCGAAGACTCGGGGCTCGAGGTTGACGCGATGCACGGCGAACCGGGCATCTATTCGGCGCGGTTCATGGGCGTCGACACGCCCTACCCGAGTCGATTCATCGAGATCTTCCGCCGCATCGATCGCGCCCCAAGGAGCGCGCGGTTTGTGACCGGCCTGGCGGTCGCGCGCGGCCGGGACATCCTCTTCGAGACCGAAACGTCGATTGAAGGCGAAATCGCGCCGGCTCCACGCGGCGAGCACGGATTCGGATACGACCCGATCTTCCTGTATCCGCCGCTCGGCATGACGACCGCGCAGTTACCTGACCACGAGAAAGCGATCGTGTCGCATCGTGCGCGCGCCTTCCGGGATCTGCGCCGGTGGCTGCTCTCGGATGTGGCGACCAAGATATTCCAAAGCCCGACCATTCTGTAATCCGCCGATAGCTGTTCTGTAAAAAAGCGCCTCAGAAGCCCGGCCTCAGCCGTTGGCATTGCTTTTTCTATGCTCCGGAATTGTCTCCCCGGACGCGGAATTCGCATTCGTTCGCCACGGCGGACTTGAGGTTGGTCATGAGGACTCGAAACTGGCGGCTTGCAGTGGCTGTCGCACTGGCGATCACGGCGCTCTACCCGACGCACCGCACGGTGTCCGCACAAAGCGGCTCCGGAATCGTGATCAGCGAGTTTTGATTTCGCGGCCCGCTTGGTGTCAATGACGAATTCATCGAGCTGTTCAATGCCGGATCCACGCCGGTGAACGTGGGCGGCTGGCTGGTGCGATCGTCGAACAACGTGCAGCCTCCCGGCTTCTTCACCCGCGCGACGATCCCGGCCAACACCATCATCAATCCCGGCTGTTACTTCCTGGTGGCCAACGTGGCCTCTGGTGGTTTCAGCGGCGGCGTGGCGCCGAACCTGACCTACAGCGTTGGCTTTGCCGACGACGGCGGTGTGGCGCTCACGACGTCGAGCCCGAGCGTGATCATCGACCAGGTCAGCCAGGGAACCGTCCCGGCTGCCTACGGTGAAGGACAGCGCCTGCCGATGCTGAACACCAACGTGAATCGCGGCCTCGAGCGGCGGCCCGGCGGCACACTCGGACACCTCGACACCAACAACAACCTCAACGACTTTGGCGAGATCATCCCCGCCAATCCGCAGAACAGCAACACGTGCATCGTCACGCAAGCGTATCTGCCGCACGAGATCCAGGGCGCAGGCCTGATGTCACCGCTGGCGACGGGCACCTCCGTCAACGTGCGCGGCGTCGTCACCGCGCGCACGGCAAGCGGCTTCTTCATCCAGACCGAACCCGGCCAGGAAGATGCGGACCAGGCGACCTCAGAGGGGCTGTTCGTGCTGGCAGGCGGAGCGTTGCGAGGACTGCAAATTTGCGCATGTCGTGAATTCTACGGAATGAAGGACGGCGATCCCGTTATGAACACGTAAATTCCTGCAACCAGTGCGCAAATTGTGGCGGCTAGGTTCGGCCGAGCTGACGCAGTTCGTGCTCCAGGGTCTGGCCCAGACCTTCCTCCAGCGGCCTGGCCCGGAAGCCCAATTCCCGAACCGCCTTCTCATTGGAACCCAAATAGGTCGTTCCGGCTAAAACGCGCAGGGCTTCAGGAGTCAGCGAGGGGGGCAGAGTCATGAAATGGCCAGCCACCTCCGCGACCGCGGCCGCCGCCCGCATAGCCGTAGGGCCGGGGTGCAGGAATGGTGCGCGCACGTTCGCCATTGACGCGGCCAGGGTGAACGCCTGCTCGAACGTGTGGCGGGGCCCGGCAATGATGTAGGTTTCACCCGGCGTGCCCTGCTCCATGGCCTGGATGTGGCCACGGGCGGTGTCTTCGACATGCGCCCAGCAGAAGGCGGTTCGCGCCGGCGCCGTGGGCAGGCGCTTGCGCAGCAGGTCGACCAGCGCCGTGCGCATGGCGCTGGTGTCTCCGGGACCGTAGACCAGCCCGGGCATGACGATCGTCAGCGGCAAGCCGTCCTCGATCTTGGGCAGGGCCACGCGGTAGTGCGCGATCCACTTGGTGCGGTCGTACTGGCTGATGTGGTTGCCGTCGAACCGGTAGGTCTCGTCCGGCACGGCACCGCGCGTGTCGGAGAACACGGCGACTGTGCTGGTGTACACCCCTCGCGGAATCTCGAGCGTGCGCATCGTCTTGAGGACGTTGCGGGTGCCGTCGACGTTGATCCGGTCGGCGAGGGGTTCCTTGACGCCGGTCTTGTACCACGCGGCGACGTGGAACACGCCGTCAACGCCCGTCATCGGCGCCTTCAGCGTGTCGCGCTCAGTGATGTCGCCGGCGTGAATCTCCACCCCGAGCGCTTTCAACATGCCGGCCTTGTCAGGCGTTCGCACGAGCGGGACCACCTTGTGGCCGCGCCCGACCAACTGCTTGACGATCTCACCGCCGATGAAACCGGTGGCGCCGGTGACGAAGTACTTCGCCATGACCCGGCGCCATTTTATTACGCGGTGATCAGCTCGCTGCGCTTCTCTTGCACGATGCGGAGGCCCTCAACGAGATCCTCGATCAGGTCGGCCGCATGTTCGACCCCGGGTGAGAGGCGGATCAGCGTGTCGGACAAGCCAAGTGCGATCCGCCGCTCCGCCCGAATCGAGGCATGGGTCATCCGTGCCGGATGGCACACCAGCGACTTCACGCCGCCAAGGCTTTCGCCCAACGCAAAGAAGCGCCTGGTTGAAACGAACGCCGTGACGTCGCCGACCGTGCCGGCCAGCTCAAACGACACCATGCCGCCAAATCCCGGGTAATACACGCGCGACACCGCGGGATGGGCGCCAAGCGCGTCGGCAATCGCCGCCGCATTGGCGGCATGACGCTGCATGCGCAGTTCGAGCGTCTTGATGCCGCGCAGCGTCAACCAGCAGTCCAGTGGCGCCGGCACCGCGCCGATCGCATTCTGGAGAAACTTGATCGGCTCAAACGTCGCCGCATCCCTGGCCAGCGCCGCTCCCTGGATCACATCCGAGTGGCCGGCCAGGTACTTGGTGACGCTGTGCACGACAATGTCGGCGCCGAGCGCAAAGGGCTGCTGGAAGAGCGGTGTCGCAAAGGTGTTGTCGACCACGACCTTCGCGCCCTGCTGGTGGGCAATTTCGCAAATCGCCTTGATGTCCGACACGATCAACCTGGGATTGGTTGGCGATTCGAGCCACACCAATCGGGTCTTCCCGGTCACGGCGTTACGAACCGCGTCGAGATCGGTCGTGTCGACAGCGGTGACGGTCAGGTTGAAGTTGGCGAACACGCGCGTCAGCAGCCGGTAGGTCCCGCCGTAGACATCGTTGGGGACAACCACTTCGTCATTGGGCCGCAGATGGGCGTGCAGCACCGCGTGCTCGGCGGCGAGCCCGGAGGCAAAGACCGCACAATGCGCCACGCCCTCTAATTCAGCCAGCACCTCTTCGAGCCGTTGCCGTGTCGGGTTGTTGGTCCGCGAGTAGTCGAACCCGAGGTTGACGCCCGGGCTGTCCTGCTCGTAGGTGGAGGTCTGGTAGATCGGCGCGATCAGCGCGCCGGTCAGTGGATCGCTCGGCTGCGCGGCGTGAATGGCCCTGGTGGCAAAGTGCATGATCAGATCCTTCGGAAGGCGGAAGCGTCGATGCGGTGCGTCGTGGACAGTTTCTGAATCGCGGCATCGATGTCGCGGCGTCCCTGCGGTGCAATGAACAGCCAGCGCGAATCGCTGGTCACGTAGTCGGCGACACGTTCGACCGTGAGGCCTGCGGCGTTGACGAGTGCCGCGACCGCAGCGGACGACGGCAGCACGCCCGGACAGCTCACGCGGAGGAACCACGGCGTCGCCGGCGAAGCCGGAAACACCGGCAGGGGCGCCAAAGCCGATCGTTCGCGCACCTGTTGCTGGGTCGTGGCGGCCTGGATGACGTCGTCGAGCAGCGTGGCGGCCGTCACATCTGGACCGGCACCCGGACCGCTGAAGAACAGGTCCTTCACGTGGCGACCGTCGAGGCGAATACCGTTGAGCGCGCCACCAAGCGAGGCCAGCGGCTGCGAGAGCGGCAGAAACGCGGGGCCGACAAACGCGCGCACGCCGGCGCTGTCCCGCTCGGCATAGACGATGGCCTTGATGGTTCCACCAATCGAACGCGCCGCCGCCAGATCATCGGCAGTGACACCGCGGATGCCCGTCACGTCAAGCGCTTCGCGGGAGAGGCGTCCCCATCCGAAAAGCGAGGTCAGCAGCAACAGTTTGTCGG
>JAYQOO010000020.1:0-40298 GCA_038144855.1 Acidimicrobiia bacterium
CCAGAATCCAGATGCCGCGCGCGTGACTGGCGAGAATCAGGTCGTTGTCGCGCGGATGCTGCTTGATCTCGTAGATCGGCATCGTCGGCAGGTTGGCTTTGAGGCGGGTCCACTGCCCGCCCTTGTTCCAACTCACCCACAACGCCGTCTCGGTGCCGAGATACAGGATGTTCGGGTGGCGGCGATCTTCTGCGAGCCCGCGCGCCACTTCGCCCTTCGGCAGGTTGCCGACGATCGATCGCCACGTGGCGCCGAAGTCGGTCGTCGTGAACACGTAGGTGCCGTAGTCTCCGCCGCGGTGCCCGTCAAACGCCACATACGCAGTCCCGGCCTGCGCGCGCGACGGCAGTACGTCGGCTACGTAGGTCCACTTGGGCACGCCGGGGATCTTCGAGGTCACGTTCGTCCAGGTCTTGCCGGCGTCCTGCGTCACGCTGACGACACCGTCGTCGCTGCCGACCCACACCACGCCCTGGCGCGCCGCGGATTCTTCGAGCGTGACGATGTTGCCGAATGAACCGACGCCGTCATGCTTGGCCAGCTTCGTGTCCTTGCCAAGCACGCCCATGATCGCGAGCGCCTCGCGGTCGGTGTTGGTCGTCAGATCCGGACTGATCGGCTGATACGAGCGCCCACGATCGGACGACTTCAGCACCATGTTCGCGCCGATATAGATCGTCGCCGGATCGAACGGCGACAACTGCATGGCCGTGTCCCAATTGAAGCGGTACTGGTTCGCCGTCTCGCCCGGCTTCTGTTCGGCCGGTTCCGGACGCACGGTTTGACGCTCGTTGGTCAGCCGATCGGTCCTGCTCATCCGGCCGTCCTGCGACTCGGCATAGACAATGCGCGAATCGGTGGGATCCATCAGCGGCTGGAAGCCGTCTCCACCGCTGATCACGTACCAGTCGTCGTTGATGATGCCGCTGTTGGTGCGCACGCGGCTCGGGCCGCACCACGTGTTGTTGTCCTGCAGACCGGCGCACACGTGATACGGGTTCTGCATGTCGAACTCGACGTGGTAGGCCTGCGCGCCGAGCAGGTTCGGCAGCCACACCCAGGTGTCGGACTTGTCGTGCGAGATCGACACGCCACCGTCGTTGCCGATGATCAGGTGCTTCGGATCACGCGGGTTGATCCACAGCGCGTGATGATCGACATGGATCTTCTCGGCGCCGTTGTCGCGGAAGGTCTTGCCGCCGTCATCCGAGATATGCAGCGACACACCGGGGACATAGATGCGCGAATCGTTCGTGGGATCGATCTTGACCACGGCGAAGTACATCGGGCGCGGATTGACGGTGCTCAGCTTCGTCCAGGTCGCGCCGGCATTGTCGGACCGGTACAAGCCGCTTTCGGTCTCGTGCTCGATGCGCGCGTAGAGGACATTGGGATTCTTGCGATAGACATCCAGGCCAATGCGGCCCTTGGGGCCCGCCGGTATGCCCGATTCGAGCTTGGTCCACGTCACGCCGCCGTCGGTCGACTTCCAGATGTTGCTGCCGGGACCGCCGCCGTTCATGCCCCACTGCTGGCGCCGCCGCTGATAGGTGGCGGCATACAGCGTCTTGTTGTTCGACGGATCCATCACCAGCTCGGTCGCGCCGGTGTCGTCGTCAACGTGCAGCACGCGGCTCCAGGTCACGCCGCCGTCGGTGGTCTTGTAGACGCCGCGTTCGCCACCTGGTCCCCACAGGTCACCGAGCGCGGCCACGTAGACAACGTTGAAGTCGATCGGATCGACGACGATCCTCGCAATCTGCTTGCTGGCGCGAAGGCCCATGTTCTTCCAGGAGCGGCCGCCGTCGGTCGACTTGTAGATGCCGTCGCCCCACGACGAACTCTGGCGGTTGTTCGCTTCGCCGGTGCCCACCCACACCAGGTTGGCGTCGGTGGCGCCGATGGCGATCGCACCGATCGACCCGGTGCCTTCGTTGTCGAATACCGGCGTGAACGTGGTGCCGGCGTTGGTGGTCTTGTAGACACCGGCCGTGGCCATGGCGACGTAGAACGTCGACGGATCGCTCTCGAGCACCGCCAGGTCGTCCACGCGCCCCGACGGCGTCGCCGGACCAATCGACCTGAAATACAAACGATCGAGCGGGCCGTTGCCCGCCGATTGCGCGGTGAACACCGGCGTCTGTGGTGGCGGCGCCTGCGCAAAGACGATCGACGACAGTACGCCAACAACCATCATTAAGAAGACAAGCCTAGCGATCACAATCCGTTTCATATCTGTTCCGTTTTCCTGTTGGCCTGTTCGCCTGTTCGCCTTCCTTACGGCGCCGCGTTGGTCACTTCGTCGTAGGCAATCCCGAGGACAAAGGCGAGCGTCAGGCGCGCGTTCGGTGACGCGTTGCCCTCGAAGCCCTTGAGCGCCGGCAGCTTCTGCACTTCTTCCTTGGACTGTCCGGCCTTCACACCCGCGCGCGCGTGGCTGAGCACCGCCGTGAGGTAGTCGCGGAAGTGCATGATCTCGGCACGGCCGTTGCGAACCATGTTGTCCTTGGCGTGACCGGCAATGAAGATCGTGTCGTTGTTGGCGCGCTTGGCGATTGTTTCGAGCACCGTGATCCAACTGTCGATCCGAGCGCCCTGGGCGCGGTCGATGTTCGGGTGGGCACGATTGAACAGCAGATCGCCCATCTGCATCACGTTCGCATTCTGGAAGTGGATCACCGCATCGCCGCCAGTGTGGCCGGGACCGAAGTATCGCGCCTCGATCGTTTCGTTGCCGAACTTCTCCGTCCAGACATTCTTGAACGTCGTGGTGGCGTAGGCTTGCTCATTCTGCGTCTTCTCAGTCGTCGCGCGATGCGACTTGAGGCAGTTCTCGTGCGCCACGATCTTGCTGACGCCGTAGGCCTTGTTGCCGCCGGTGTGATCGCCGTGATGGTGCGTGTTGATCAGCATCGCAATGCCCTTCGGCGCGCGCTGCTTCAATCCCGCCACGCAGATCTCGGCGGTGTTCATGAACTGGCTATCGACGCCGATGGCGCCATCCGCATTCACCAGGTAGCCGATCGTGCCACCTTGCCCGATGAACATGCCGACGCCTCGGCGCAGTTCCTCGAATCTCGTGACCGGCGGCGCGGCGGGCTGGGCCGGCGCTTGACCCGCCCATGAGACATTTCGTGACAAAGCCACTCCAGCGACGCCCGCGGTAGTGGAAGATAGGAACTGTCTGCGATTCATGGACTCCTCCCGGACGCGGAATTCTATCCTCGATTGGCTGCTGGCCGGTTCGATCGCCTTCGCGATCCTCGCGGCGCTCGCCCGCCTTGACCTCCCCGTAGGCGCCCTCTCGATTCGCGCGCACAATCCGCTGCGGATCCTCGCAGCCACGGGCATTCTCGCGGCGATCCGGCTGCGATTCGGCGTCGAGTCACCTGCCGCCTGGCTCACGCGCCTCGTGTTGCTGACGGCGATCTGCGGCAGTGTCATGACCTGGTTCAGGTTTTTGCTCACCACGGTCGGGGGGGCTGACTCGTACGGGTACGCGAGCGCGAGCCAGTTGCTCGCGCAAGGGCGGCTGATCGACGCGGCGCCGATTGCGGAGTGGCTGTCTGCGGCGAATCGCATGGCGATTGCGTCGCCGCTTGGCTGGGCGCCGTCCCCGGACGCCGGCGGCATCGTACCGACCTACCCGATTGGCATATCGGTCGTGATGGCGCTGTGTTCCTCAATCGCCGGCACGGACGGCATCTATTTCGTCACGCCGGTGATGGGCTTGGTGACGCTGGCCTGCGTCCATCGACTTGCGCTGCAGTGGTACGACGCCGACACGGCGCTACTGGCCACGGCGGTGGCGGCGTGGAATCCGCTGGTGATCACCTATTCGAAACAGCCGATGAGTGACATGGCCGCGACGATGTGGATCACGCTTGGGCTATGCCTTGCGGTCCGGTCGTCGTCTCGCTCCGGGTTCGCCGCCGGGCTTGCCGGTGGATTTGCCGTCATGACGCGGCCGGCGCTGCTCATCGCCGCGGCGTTGTTGCCGGCGTTGGCGTTCAAAGGGGGCGCGCCCAGGCGGCGCGTCTCGATGGCCGTTGCCGGTCTCGGAGTCGTGGTCGCGGTGCAGATGGTCGTGCAGCAACACCTGTTCGGATCGCCGTTCGCCACCGGTTACGGTTCTGCGGCGAACCTCTTCGCCGCCGGCCATGTCGACGACAACGCCGTGATCTTCGGCAAACACCTGTGGACGGTGCTGGGGCCGCTGTTCATCGCAGGCGTGGCAGCTGGCCTGATGGCGGCGCCTGTTGAAGCGCGCTGGATGCCGGCGGCAATGCTTGCAGGCGTCGCGCTGCCGTACCTCTTCTATCTGCCCTTCGATCATTGGGAGACGCTGCGCTTCCTGCTGCCTGGGCTCGTGCCGCTGACGATCGTCGCGGCTGCAGGCCTGATGCGAATGGCGCGTGCGGTGCCACAGTCCCTCAGGCCGGTCATCGTGATCGCCGCGATCGCGATCGTGGCCGGTCGGTCGGAGATGCTGCTGCGCGGTTCGAGTGTGTGGGACGTGTCGGGCCTTGAAGCGCGTTATCCACTTGCCGGGCAATGGATTGATGTCAATACGCCCGGCAGCAGCGTGGTGCTGGCAAACCAGCACAGCGGCTCGCTGCGGTGGTACGGCAAGCGTCAGACGCTGCGGTGGGACTTCATCGAGCCGGCGTCGCTGCCGGCATTAGTCGGTGAGCTGCAAGCCAGGGGCGCGACCGTCTATGTGGCCCTCGAAGGAGACGAAGTCGCGATGTTCGAGCAGCGGTTCTCCAGCGTGATCGACCAGTTGCAGGTCGACCACGTCGGCAGCATCCGCAATGTCAGCTTCCGGCGCCTGGCTTACTTGCCCGCGAACAGGTAGTCCAGGGTCAGGTTCGTCATGACCTTGACGCCGACCGGCAGCGCCGACTCGTCGGCGAAGAAGAGCGGCGAGTGGTTCTGCGCAGCCTTCGTGTAGTCCTGGTCGCGGGGCGTCACACCGAGAAAAATGAACATACCGGGCGCGGCCTGCTGGAAATAGGAAAAGTCCTCGGCGGTGCCGGTCAATGACGCAAGCCGAACGTTCGCCTCGCCAACCGTTCGGCGTAACGTCGGCACCATCCGCTCGGTCAAGGCTGGATCGTTCCTGGTAACCGGATACCCGGACTGAATCGCGACTTCGGCGGTCGCACCCGCTCCCTCTGCGATGTTCGTCGCCAGATTCCGGATCCGTGCCTGGATGTCCTTGCGGACGCCCTCATCAAACGACCGGATCGTGCCCTCGAGCTCAACCTGGTCGGGAACGATGTTGGCGCGGTTACCACCGGTGATGCGCCCGACGGTCACCACGGCCGGCGCTTCGGTGATGTTCACGGCACGGCTGATGATCGTCTGCATCGCCAGCACGATCTGCGAGCTGACCACGATCGGGTCAATGCCGCCCCACGGCACCGCACCGTGCGTCTGACGTCCCTGGACGCGGATCACGAAGTTGTCCTGGCTGGCCATCATCGCGCCGGGACGATAAGACACCGAGCCGGCGGGAAATGGAAACACGTGCAGGCCGAAGACCGCGTCGACCTTTGGGTTCTCGAACGCGCGCTCTTTGAGCATCTGTTCCGCGCCGCCGACTTCACCAGGAGGCAGACCCTCTTCGGCGGGCTGGAAGATGACCTTCACGGTCCCTGGCAGGCGATCCTTGACCCGCGCCAGTGCCGTCGCCGCGCCGAGCAGGATCGCCATGTGATTGTCGTGACCGCACGCATGCATCACGCCGACTTCCTGACCGTTCCACTGCGCCTTGGCCGTGGACTTGAACGGCAGCTCGCCCTGCTCGGTCACCGGCAGCGCGTCCATGTCCGCTCGAAGCGCCACGACCGGACCCGGCCGCCCGCCGCGCAGGATGCCAATCACGCCCGTCGTCGCCACGTTGGTCGTGACCTCGAATCCGAGCTTGCGCAGCTCGTCGGCAATCACCTTCGAGGTCCGGACCTCGCGATTGCCCAGCTCGGGGTTCTTGTGGAAATCCCGCCGCCATGCCACGACCTGCGGATTCAGCTCGGCGGAGATGCGCTCAATGTCCCCTGCTAACGGATTGGCCGATTGATTCGTCTGAGCCTGCAGCGGAACCTGCGCCAGTAGCGCAATCGTGACGAGCCTGATGATAAGTCGCATGGTTCCGGGATTTTACTCTCATGACCGGCTGCAACTCGACCCGCGACGGAGAGCTACTGAATCTTTCGCCCGATCCAGGTAAACGGGCCACCAGGCCGCGATTTCAGGTCGGCGCCGGCGTAGCGCTTGCTGACCTTCCAGACGAAATCCATCTCGGTCATGATCGCGCCCAGGGCCATGCGCGACTCGACGATCAACAGCACCGAGCCGTAGAGCATGTAGAGCGTGCCGACCACGCCGAGCAGCACCGCGATCCAAGTGAAGTTGCGCGCGGCGGCGGAGAAGATGGCAATCGCGACGGTTGACGCAACGAAGGTTCCGAGGGCGGTGTAATACGCGGCCATGGCGCGCTGGATCAGCCGCGCGCGGGAGGTCTGGCGATCGAGCTGCGTGAAGATCAGCTCGCGGCGCTCTTCGGACATTTCATCCGTCTCCGGATGCGCCGCCATCTCCTGGAAACGTTCCGACAGCGTGCGGGTCCGGTCGATGACGCGGCCAAGCCTGGTGCTGGTCGAGAAGATCAATGCGCCGCAGGCCGAGATCAGCACCGCCGGCGTGATCATCGCGGTCAGCACCGCAAGCGCCACTTGCGGGGTCTCGAGCCTCGACAGCCAGTCCATTGCTAGCCTGGGATCAGGACAATCTTTCCACGGGCGCCAGGCTCCATCACCTGCACGTGCGCGCGCGCGGCATCGGCAAGCGGCAGCTCGGTTCCCACAACCGGGTTCAGTGCGCCACTCTCGAGTCCGGCCACGATGGCCTCGTGGGCCCGGCGGATTTCCTCCGGAGGAATGCCCCACAACGCCAGTCCGAACACCGAGATGTCCTTCGCCATGATCTTGCGGGCGTCGATCTCCACGCGGCCCCGGTTGCCGATGACGACAATGCGGCCGCTGGGCGCGACGACGGTGAGGTCGTGGTCGAGATTCACGTTCGCGAGCATCTCGAGAATCACGTCAGGGCCTCGTCCGTCGGTCGCCTTCGTGATCTCGTCGAGGTAGCCGTCGTGACGATGGTTGACCGCGACAGCCCCTTGCCGGCGCACCACGGCCAGCCCGTCGTCAGTTCCAGCAGTGCCGATCACCGTGGCACCCGCCGCCACCGCAAACTGCGTTGCCGCGATGCCGACGCCGCCGCTGGCGCCGTGAATCATCACGCGATCTCCGGCACGCGTGTTGGCGCGGCCAAACAACGCGCGCCACGCGGTCACGTACGGCACGAAGAGCCCGGCGCCCTGCGCGAACGAAATCCGCTCGGGCAGACGGTGCACCTGCTCAGCGTTGCAGACGGCCAGCTCCGCATACGCGCCGTAGGCTTTGTTGATGGCGGTGCCGCTGATGTAGACCCGGTCGCCCTGCTGCCACCCGCCCGCGCCGCTGCCCACCTGATCGATCACGCCGGCCGCATCAGCGCCGGGAATGTACGGCAGGTCGGGCTTGATGGCGTAGCCACCGGCGCGCATGTAGGTCTCGTACGGATTCACGCCGACGGCGTGAATGCGGACGCGCACCTGGCCGGCGCCGGCCTGGGGATCAGGAACGTCCTCGAGCTTCAGGACGTCGGGGCCGCCGAACGCGCGCGCAAGGATCGCCTTCATTACTTCTTCGCCAGCTCCTCGTCGATGATCTGGCGGAACGCGTCAAACGGCTGTGCACCAACGACCGAACGACCGTTGATGTAGAGCGTCGGCGTCGAGTTAACGCCCATCCGGTTGCCAAGATCACTGCCCGCCTGCACTGCGGCCGCGTGCTTGCCGGAGTCGAGGCAGGAGTCAAAGGCGCCGCCCTCGATGCCGATGCCGCGGGCCATCTGCTTCAGCGACGGCACGGCAAGAGCGCGCTGGTTCGCAAACATCGCGTCGTGCATCTCCCAGTACTTGTTCTGCTCGCCGGCACAGCGCGCCGCTTCTGCGGCCTTGGGTGCCTCGGGATGATTCGGGAGCGGGTAGTCCTTGAAGACAATGCGAACCTTGTCGCCGTAGGTGTTGCGCACGAGGTCAAGCGTCGGGTTGACGCGCGCGCAGAAGGGGCACTGATAGTCGGAGAACTCGACGATCGTCACCGGCGCCTGAGGGTTGCCACGCACCGGATCAGCGGCGACCAGCGGCACGTTGTAGCGCGGCGGATCGAGCGACACCTTGATGGTGTTGCCGTTCTTTGCCTTCAGCTCTTCGACGAGGATCGCGCGCGCCTGGAGCGTGCGACGGCTCACCAAGAACGGCTTGATCTCGCCGCGCAATTGGTCGAGCGTGCGTCCGTTGGCGCGATCCTTGTTCTCTTCATAGAACGCCGCGACGTCGGCCTCGCTGATCTCCGGCAGCCGCCGCTTCGAATCGGCCGCGACGAAATCCGCGACGGACTGCCCCGCGGCCTTGGCCGCGTTGGCGATCAGCTCCTCGCCGATCAACTGCTCGATCATGTTGCGGCGATTCTGGTACATCGCCTGCACGACGCGGGCGCGCTCGCCGGCGTCGAACTCTTCCCATTTCGCATCGACGTCCTTCAGGGTGATCTTCTTCCCTGCGACTTCGGCGACGACCTGGTCGGGATTGGTTGCGGGCGCGGCTCCCTGCGCCGCCACGGTCGGCTCTTCACTGCATCCCGCCGACAACGCCGCCACCAGCACCAGCGAGAGGGCTCCCGCCCGGGTCATCCATTGACGTTTCATCTCGTCAGCTTACCATCCTGGTTCTCGTAGCCGGCACAGCGGACGACCGGCAGGGACGGGTACTTGCGGTATTCGGAATCCGTAAGCGCACGCAGGCACATGTAAAAGGTGGACCGGTCACCCTGCACAATACGGCAGTGGCGACAGCTGGCGCAGAGGCCAATCCGGGCGGTTTCGTCTGGCTGCGGCATGGATGCCTTCTACGGCCAAGGGTACAACCTTTGCTAAAGTTGGGGTGTGATGCTCAGGCTGTCCTCATTCGTGTGCGCGCCGGCGGCGATCGTCGCGCTGGCCGGAACCCTTGTCCTGGCGCAGGCGCCGCAGCAGCCCGAGCAGCCGGTCTTCAAGTCGAGCGTCCGCACGGTGCCGGTGTACGCCACCGTGATCGATGCCAGCGGACGTCTGGTCCCCGATCTCGAACAGTCTGACTTCACGCTGCTCGACAACGGCAAGCCGGCCGAGATGATCCTGTTCTCGAACGAGTCACAACCGTTTACGGCCGTCGTCATGCTCGACACCAGCGCCAGCATGACCGCCAATCTCAAGCTGCTGAATCGCGCTGCCGAGCAGTTCCTGCTGCGGCTGCTGCCGGTCGACCGCGCGCAGGTCGGCGCCTTCAACGACAAGATCCAGTTGAGCGGCGAGTTCACCAACAACCGCGATGCGCTGATCGGCGCCCTGAACGATCTCTACTTCGGCAACCCGACCCGCCTCAACGACGCCATCGGCGCCAGCCTCGACGCGCTCAAGGAGGTCGACGGCCGGCGCGTGGTGCTGGTCTTCACCGACGGCGAAGACACGTCGAGCCGCACCGGGTTCAAGACGGTGCTCGAGCGCGCCCGCGATGAAGAGACGATGGTCTATTCGATCGGACTGGAATCGGAGTACTTCAACGGCCTGCGCGTGGTGCGTTCGCGCCCGTCACGCGACTTGCGGAAGATTTCCGACGAGACTGGCGGAGGGTATTTCGAACTGACCAAGACCGCCGACCTTGCGCCGACCTTCACGCGTGTGGCACAGGAGCTGCGCAGCCAGTACCTGATCGGCTTCGCCCCCGCGCAACTCGACGGCAAGGTGCACAAGCTCGAACTGAAGGTCAACAAGCCGGGGATGACCGTGCGGGCGCGTAAGAGCTATCTCGCGACGCCCGACACGACCAGGCCAAGCTTCTAACCGTCAGCAACCCTGGCGGTTCGTCGCTACACGAAACTGACGGCGAGGATGGTGACGACCAGTAACACGGCGGTTACCAGTTCGATGGTGCTCGAGAAATTCCATTCGTAGAGCCGGAACATATTGGGCCTCCTCTAGTGACTACGGCCCGCCTAGTTCAATAGTTCCAGCAGCTGATTCCAGTTGGTCTTGGCGAGAATCTCGCTCACCAGCTCGCTGTTGCCGCGAATGTGCAGCACGAGGCTGTCGAGCCGCCCCGTCGCGGGCGTCGTCGGGGCTGCCGTCACCACATACAGCCCGTCTTTCTGCTTCGAGACCCTTGGGGCCAGGGCCCGTCCCAGCAACACGACGCGGTGACTTTCGGCGTAGTGCTCGATGCCGTCGTCGTCCTTATAGACGTGGCCGGGCGTCATCAACACCACCGCGCCATCGTGGCCGAACGTCTCGACGCGTGCCGGCTCCATCGCGCCCGGCACGAGCATCCGGTATTCGCGTTCGTTGAATTCGACGACCACCGACACGGTCGACTCGGCGTCGATGCGCTCCCCGGCAACGCCTTCGTCGTTGAGGGACACGCCGTCCACGGACTGCGACTTGCCGCTGCGCCTCGCTTCGGCAACGGCCGCTTCGTACTGCGCGGAGGCCCGGCGCTGCGCGGCCTGGATGTTGTTCTCGATTTGCACCATGGCGCGCGTGGCGCGCAGTTGCACCACGGCGTTCAGCGGGTTGGCGAGCACGTCGATCGTCTGGGTACCGCGGTCGGAGGCGATCATCCACAGCGCCTCGGTGTCGTTGTTAACCGGAACGGCGCCGTCTGCCTCGGTAGAAGGAAATGGCAGCGCCGGCGCCATGGCGGCGCGAACGGCGGACATGACGGCACCGGCTTGCGGCGCCTGCGCCAAGGCCGGCAACGCGACGGACAACGCGACGAGGATCACCAGCGCTTTCACTGCGTTTCGCTCCAGAACTGCTTCAGCAGATTTGCGGCGACCGCCGCTCGATATTCCTGCGTCGATCGCACATCACTGATCGGCGCGATCTCGGACTGCAGCGCGGCCCTCGCGTCGGCGATCGATCCGCCACCGGCCAGCACCGCTGCCGCTTTGCGAGCGAGCACGACGGTCGGACCGACAGCGCCGATGCCGATCCTGACGTCGCGGCCACGGACACCAGCCATCATGACCTTGGAGATCGCCTGCGCGCGCCGCGTCCCCACCTTGCGCCACCATTGTGCGCCATCGAGACGAGGGATCTCAATTGCGACGATCAGTTCATCGGCGCGTCGCACGCACTGTCGATAGCCCGTGTAGAAGTCGCTGAATGCGACGGTGCGCGTCCCGGACTGGCTACCTAGCACCACGCGCGCATCGGCGGCGGCCAGCACCGGCAAGGTATCTCCCACCGGTGAGGCGTTGGCTACGTTGCCGCCGATGGTGCCGCGATTTTGAATCTGCGCGCCGCCGACTTCACGCGCCGCGGCCACGAGCATCGGCACGCGCTTCTGTACCACCCTTGAGGCAATGTTGCCGGCATACGTCTCGAGAGCGCCAATGCGCAAGACGTCGCGTTCGACGCTGATCCCGCGCAGTTCCCGCAGCCGCCAGAGATCAATGAAGCGCCGCTGCGGCGCGGTGCCGAAGTGCAACGCCACATACACATCGGTGCACCCGGCAAGCGGCGTCAAGGCCAATGCCGCCTTCAGCGACCGCGGCCGCTCGAGCGCGAGGGTGTCAGCGTTAAAAGCCACGACGCCTTTTCCTGTCGGCCTGTTGGCCCGTTCGCCTGTTGGCCTGATCCTTCAGCGCCGTCTGGACCGAACGGAAAATCGCCGGGTATCCCGTGCACCGGCACAAGTTGCCGGCAAGTGCGACCTTGATCTCGTCAACTGACGCACCGGACTTCAGCGGCACCGCGGCCAGAATCATGCCTGGCGTGCAGATGCCGCACTGCGCGCCGCCCTTTTCGACAAACGCGTTTTGCAGGGCCCTGCCTGTCTTCGTCGACGCGGCGCCTTCAATCGTCACGACGCGGCAGCCCACCGCATGAGCAACGGGGACAAGGCACGAATCTACCGGCACGCCATCGATCGGCACGGTACACGCGCCGCACTCGCCCTCGCCGCAACCTTCCTTGGTGCCGGTCAGCCCGCAATCCTCGCGCAGCACGTCGAGGAGGCGCTTCATAGGGTGCGCCGTGACAGAGCGGCTCTTGCCGTTGATGGTCAGCTTCATCGGCCTTCGGCCTTCCGCCTGCGATCGCCAGCACGCTGCAGCAGCCGCTCGGGGGTCGCCGGGATGCTGCGCATGTCGTAGCCGCAATGGCGAAGCGCATTGATCACCGCCGGGGCCGGACCGTCGATTGGCATCTCGCCGACGCCCTTGGCGCCGAAAGGACCATGCCGGTACGGCCGTTCAAGCAGGCCGACGTCCATCGGCGCCGCATCCATGGGTGTCGGGATGATGTAGTTGGTGAGCTGCGCGTTGGCCATGCGTCCGTCTTTCATGACCACTTCTTCGGTAAGCGCGTAGCCAATGCCTTGAGCGGTACCGCCTTCGATCTGCCCGATCGCCATCATCGGGTGAATCACTTTGCCGATCTCTGCTACCGCCGTCACCTTGAGCGGCGTGACTTCGCACGTCACCGGGTCGACCTGCAGTTCGACGACGTTGCAGCCCCAGGCATAGCTGCCGTAGGCATCGCCACGATACGTCTCGTCGCTCCAGTTCAGACCGGGTGGGGGTTCGTACTGGGCCGTCACCGTAAACGCCCCGTGCCGCTTGAAATACTGCGACGGGGTGAGCGTCCCGAGTTGACGGCGCATGTCACGGGCACAGCGCTCGAGCAACTTGCCGACAATCATGCAGGTGCGTGATGCGACGGTGGGCCCGCTATCGGGCACAAACGCCGTATCGGCCTCGTTCACGTCGATCGTGTCGTACGGGACACCAAGCGCATCGGCCACGATCTGCGCCAGCATCGTGCGGGTGCCCTGTCCGATCTCCGTGCTGCCAACGAGGATGCGCGCGCCCTTCGGCGTCAGCTCGAGCGACGCTTTCGAGGCGAGCTTGACCTCCCCTCCGCCGGTGAATCCGGAGCCGCGCCAGAACAGCGAGAGTCCGATCCCGCGATTGCTGCCAGCCCACTGCTTGCGCTTCTTGTGGAACTCGGAGCGCTTCACGGCGTCTCGCAGCACCTGCAAGGCACTGGCGTCCTTGCCGAGCCTCTGACCCGTCGCGGTGATATCGCCCGGGCGCAGCGCATTGATCTCGCGCAATCTGACCGGGTCGATCTGCAACTGCTCGGCAATGCGATCGATGTGCGCCTCGATGCCAAACTGCGTCTGCGGCGCGCCGAATCAGCGAAACGCGCCGTTCGGTGGCGTGTGCGTCATCATCGCGCGGCCGCGAATACGAATGTGATCGCAGCGGTACGGACCGGCCGCATGGATCACACCACGCGACAACACCACGGCGCTCAAGGTGGCGTAGGCGCCGCCGTCCATGACGACGTCGATATCCATCGCCGTGAGGCGCCCGCTCCTGGTCAGGCCGGTGCGATGGCGCAGGATCGCGGGATGCCGCTTCGTCGTGGCCAGCAGGTCTTCAACGCAGTCGTAGATCATCTTGACCGGACGGCCGGACTTGCGCGCCAGGATCGCGGCGTGGCACGCCAAGATCGAGGGGTACTCCTCCTTGCCGCCAAAGCCGCCACCGGTCTCCGTCTGTACCACCCGCACCTGGTCCGGCGGCAGTTGCAGCAACACCACCAGCGCCTTGTGCACGTAGTACGGACACTGCATCGAACCGTACACCGTCATCGCGCCGTCGGCCGGGACGGCAATCACGCCGTTGGTCTCGATGTAGAGCTGTTCCTGGTGCGAGGTTCGGTACTCACCCTCGACGATCAGGTCGGCGCCGGCAAAGCCCTGGGCGAGATCGCCCTTATCGATCTCGATCGTCTTGAAGCAGACGTCTGACGCCTCGGGATCGTAGTTCGGTGCCAGCTCGTCGTACTCAACGCCAACCCGCGAGCCGATGTCTGTCAGCGCGTGCTTGTCCTCGTGCGCGACGAGCAGGATCGGCTCGGCCACATGGCGGATCTCGTCCACTGCAAGACACGGCTGATCCGGGTCGATCAGCGCGACGTAGTTCGGCCCGGGAATGTCGCGATGATCCGCGACGATGAAATCCGGCGGCAGCGAGACGTGGCGCGCGCGGATGCGGCCACGAGGAACGGTGGAGCGGACCGTGGCGCCGTACAGCATGCCGGGGAACGACAGATCGTCGATGTACTTCGCGGCTCCGGTAACCTTGGCGTCGCCGTCTTTGCGCCGGACGTTCCTGCCTACCGCGGGCATGGGCCGAATGTGCTCCAGTTAGCCGCCGGCAATGCTGGGCACGACCTCGACGACATCGCCGTCCGCCACCGCGTGGGCGTCGACGCCGTGCAGCAGGATCTCGTCATTGAGAGCGATGTTGTAGATCGGGTCGTCAAGCTCGCGCGCCAGGCCGGGCCGCAGCCGGTCGAGCGCCTGGATCAACTCGCCAACGGTCGACACCGGTTCGGTCACGGTCAGCGAGTGGCCGGCCGTTGAATGCAGCGCGTCGGGAAAGTTGACGACGATCGCCATGGATCGCTACGCGCCGAGGGCTCCGGCAAGCTCTCGCTGCCAGGCCTCGTCGGGCACGCCTTCGCTGGTCAGTCTCGAGATCTCGTAGAAACGCGACAGCATCGCGTCGAACTCGGCGCGATCGATCTTTTCCCCTTTGTAGGGTCCACCGGGATTGGGTTCCTCAAACCATCGATCCGGCAACGTGTCGTCCTTGCGGCGAACGCCGAGCCGATAGTTGATCAAGCGCTCGACGCCCATCACGTTCATACCGCACTGCTCCAGTTCGGCGACGGAGAACTCGAGACCAGTCACGTTCGCGAGCTGGGCGCGGAACTCCTCGATGCCGGGGAGCGAAGGGCTGTTGAACAGCCTGGTGGTAAAGCGGCACATCCCAACCGCATCGCCAACCGCGTAGGTGTTCTCGCAGGCCCGCACCGCACGCTCCTTGTCGACGTAGCTGGTTGGTTCCGCGGACACCGGCCCGCCGTACAGCGCCGCCTTCAACGCTGGAGCGTCGTTGATGCGGGCGTTGATTTCGAGCGTCGCGCGGTTGCGCAGATGATCCATCCCGCGGGTCGCGACCGCAAGGCCGAGCGCGAAGGCCTTGAGGATGCGCGCGTCGTGCGGGTCGCTTTGCCCCAGCCCTTTCACCGCCATTCGATATTTCAACGCTTCGGGTGGATAGTGTCCGCGTTCAACGGCTCGAGTGGAGTCGGCGAGCACGTTGCCGAAACCGTCACGCGCCGCGATCATGAACAACAGCCGCTCGATGGTCGCGGCATCGCCCCACTGCAGGGCCAGCCCCCCGGTGTGATCGGCGGTAATGATGCCGCGCTGAAAGAGTTCGAACGCCCACGCCAGCGCCGAACCTGTCGACGCGGTGTCGAGGCCGAGATCGTTGCAGATGTTGTTGAGGCGAATCACCGACTCGACGCGATCGATGCCGAGGTTCGGGCCGAACTTCCCGACGGTGACGTACTCCGGACCGTCGCCCTTGTCGTACTTGTCGGGCGACGTGGAGTGCAGGTCGTTCAACGGGCGGCAGTTCACCGGGCACCGGAAGCATCCTTCCATGCCGGGACGGAACGGATCGATGTGGTCGGCGTCGAGGCCGTCGGTCCAGGTGGTTTCCTGGTTGTTCTTCGTGCCCATCGCCCCAAGCAGGCGGCTTGGCTTGTAGAGAAACGGCGTACCGGTTTTCGACAGCGCGTTCTTCACGACCGACGTCGCCAGCAGTTTTTGCGCGATGACGCGGTTATACGGTTTGTAGGGCTTGGCAGTCGCAAACTCTCGCGTCGACGCGATCGTGACAATGCCCTTCAAGGCGAAGGCGCCCATCTTCGCGCCGGGACCGCCGCGCGCATAGATCGCCTTGGGGCCCGCCATCACGCCGCTGGTCAACACGCCGTTCTCACCGGCACGGGTGATGTTGACCATGGCCATGTTGCTCGCCCACACGCCGCCGAGGTCGCGCGCAACAGCGGCGCGCATGTCGAGGTTATCGAGGCCGACGTACGGCGATGCGTCCTCGAACGACACGTTCCCTTCGCGGATGACCAGCAGCGTCCAGGCCGGCGCCTTGCCGTAGAGCACGATGTGATCGAGGCCGTTCATGCGCAGGAACGACGGGAAGTAGTCGCCCGCGTTGGCGTCCAGCAGCACGCCGGACTCTGGCGACCACGACGAGCAGTTGCCGCGTGCGGCGCTCGGCACCAGGCCGGTGAGAAGACCCGAGCCAAAGATCATCGGCACGTCTGGATCGATGGCCGACAGGGTCTCGTCGAGCAGCCGGTAGAGGTAATACATGTTGGCGCCGCGTCCACCGAGCACGGTGCGCGTCACCGCCAGGGGCGTGAACGCGCGCGCTGTGGTGCGCCGCTCGAGATCGACGAATAGCGTTGCGCCTTGGGAGGGGAACTGGGACTCGGAGGGCATTTCACCCAAGAGCCGTGCAACCCGCTCCCGAATTCCCATGGCCGAATTGTAACGGGGACTGACATCGCACCTGCCGATTTCGTTGCGGTTTCTGCGACAATGACCCAGTTTAGGGAGGCAAAATGCGCCGCCTGCTGTCAGTACTTGTTGGAACCGTCCTGATAATGACCACCTCATCCGCTCAGCAGATCCAGCCGGGTGATCGCCCCGCCGGCAACCTCCGCGGCACCCGTTCACCTGCGGTTGGCCGTCACGGCATGATCGCCACGAGCCAGTCGCTGGCTTCGGCCGCCGGCCTTCGCGTCTTGCAGGAAGGCGGCAACGCCATCGACGCGGCCGTGACCGCGGCAGCGGTACTTGCCGTGGTCGAGCCCAGCATGAACGGCATCGGCGGTGACCTGCTGGCGATCGTCTACGACGCCAAAACCAAGAGGGTCTACGGACTCGATTCCACGGGCCGATCCGCCTATGCGGCAACGCCGGAAGAGTTCAAGCGGCGCGGGCTGACACAGATGCCGGGACGCGGCCCGCTGTCGGTCGACGTCCCCGGCGTCGTCGAGGGTTGGGACCAGCTGCTGAAGCGATTCGGCACGATCAATCTCGCCAAGGCCGTCGGCCCGGCGATCGGCTACGCGCGCGACGGGTTCCCGGTAGCGGAGTTGATGGCCAGCGAATGGAACGACAACTTCAAGACGTTGTCGGCCGACAAACACACCGCGGACACGTTCTTGCCCAACGGCAAGCCGCTGAAACAGGGCGAGATCTTCGCGAACCCGCGACTGGCCCGGTCGCTGGAACTGATCGGCAAGGAAGGTCGCGACGCGTTCTACAAGGGCTCGATCGCGCGCGCCATCGTTGCGGACCTCAAGGCTCGCGACGGACTGCTCGACCTGCGCGACTTCGCAGACCACAAGGCCGATTGGGTTGAGCCGATCTCGACCAACTATCGCGGATACGACGTGCTCGAAATGCCGCCGAGCACGCAGGGGTTCGTCGCGCTCGAGATGCTCAACATCATGGAGGGCTTCGACATCAAGGCGCTCGGCCACAACTCCGCCGACTACCTGCACCTGGTGACCGAAGCGAAGCGCATTGCCTTTGCCGATCGCGGCGCGGTGCTCGCCGATCGCGACGCGATGCCGAAGGACGCGCTCAAGACGCTGCTGTCGAAGGAGTACGCCGCAACCCGGCGCAAAGACATCAACATGGCGAAGGTGACGCCGCGTTTCACGACCGGCGTGGTCGCCGCGGGTTCGCGGAGCAGCCAGCCGGATGACTTCTACGGCCGCGACCTGGGCGACACGATTTACATGACGGCTGCCGACGGCCAGGGCAACGTCGTGTCGTTCATCCAATCCCTGTTCGGCAGCTTCGGCGCGGGTTTCGTCGCCGGCGAGACTGGTATCACGCTGCACAATCGCGGATCCGGATTCAACCTGACCCCCGGGCACCCGAACGAGATCGGTCCGCACAAGCGGCCGTTACACACGCTGGTGCCAGCCATGATCGTGAAAGACGGCAAGCCGTGGGTGGCGTTCGGCGTGATGGGCGGCGACAACCAGGCGCAGGCCCACGTGCAGATCGTTGCGAACTTCGTCGACTTCGGCATGCATGTGCAGGAAGCCGGCGACGCGGCCCGGATGCGGCACATGGGCCAGGAGCTCGCGCTTGAGAGCGGCATCGGCGCGGAGATCCGCAAAGCCCTGGAGGCCAAAGGACACGTGCTGCGCGACGGGCGCGGGCAGATGGGCGGCTACCAGGCCGTGATGATCGATCCGAAGACGGGCGTGCTGCTCGGCGGATCGGACCCGCGCAAGGACGGGCTCGCGATCGGTTGGTAGTCAGCGAGGCAAACGACTTCGCTCCCCCCAAGGGCAGAAGGAGTTCACGATGAGGGCAGTGATTTTCGCGTGTGTGCTGGCCGTGGCCGTGTCGGCATGCGGGAAGTCGGAAGAACAGAAGGCCGCAGAGAAGGCCGCCGAGGATCTCAAGCAGGCGGCCGAGGCCGTGGGCAAGGCCGCTGCTCAAACGGGCTCCGCCGCCGCAACCGCCGGTGTCGGCGAAGCCGCTAAAGCCATGCAGAGCATGGCCAATGCGCTGAGCGGTGCCGCAGCCGGCGCCGATGGCAAGCCGGTCGAGCCGGTCGCGTTCCAGACACTCCAGTCACATCTGCCGAAGGTGTCGGGCTGGGAGATGAAAGAACCCGAGGGCGAGCGGATGACGATGCCGGTGCCGTTTTCCCAGATCGAGACCCGCTACACAAAGGACAAGGCTCGTATCGACGTCAAGATCGTCGACACCGGTTTCGCGCAACTGCTGGTCGCGCCGTGGTCGATGATGCTGGCATCTGGATATAGCCGCGAAACCAGCCGGGGCTACGAAAAGGCCACGACCGTGTCCGGCAATCCGGCAATCGAAAAGTGGACAAGGACCGCAGCAACGGCGAGCTCGACGTGCTGGTCGGCAAGCGATTCATGGTGACGATCGAAGGCCGCGACATCGCCGACATGAAGCTGCTGCAGGACTTCGCGTCGAACTTCGACTTCAACGCGATCGGCGCGCTGAAGTGAGCCAAGGGTCGTCAGACCCGCCTTAGAGCCGGAAGCCGGACTTCAACGGATCGTCTCCGTCGATCAGGAAGGTGTGTTCGCCCGTAATCCAGGCTTCACCTTCGATCTCGGGGACGATCGCGTTCTTCTCCCCGATTTCGACGCGATCGACAACCCTGCCCTTGAAGGTCGTGCCGACGATGCTCTCGTGAACAAACGGCACATCGTCGAGCAGCAGGCCCATGTCGTTGAGCACGGCCATGACCGCGGCGGTACCCGTGCCGCATGGCGATCGATCGACCTCCGCGTCGGCGAAGATCGTCACATTGCGAAGGTGCGCCTCCGGCAACTGGGCGGGCGCCGTGAAGATGGTGCCGTAAATGCCTTCGAGCCCGGCGTCGGTCGGATGGACCACCCGGCGAAGCTTTTCGACTTCGCGAGCGATCACCATCCCGAGTTTGCGCAATTCAGGAAGGTGCGACGCGTCGATCGGGACGCCGGCCGCCTCAGAGTCCACGATGGCGTAGAACGCACCGCCGAAGGCGACGTCGACCGGGATCTTTCGGCCGCCGATCGTCACCAGCAGCGACGGCTCGAACACAAACGAGGCCACATTGCGGAACGCCACCGACTCAACGCGAACGCCGTCTCCGTGATGGGCCAGGTGCGCACGAGCCTGGACGGGGCCGGCCGGCGTGTCGTAACGAATGTCCACGGACGTTGGCTTGCGCCCGTCCGGAGTGCCGGCGTTCGACCAGATCAACCCCCGCTCGATTGCCATGGTCGTCACCGCGACAATGCCGTGACCGCACATCGTGCTCCAACCTTCGTTGTGCATGAACAGGATGCCGGCGTTGGCATCGCGCGTCACCGGCTCGGTGAGCAGGGCGCCGTACATGTCGGTGTGCCCGCGCGGCTCGAGGATGATGGCCTTGCGCAAATGGTCCACGTGCTTCTGGGCCCAGGCGCGCTTTTCGAGCATGGTGCGCCCGTCCGGCGCCGGCAAACCTTCGACAACCAGGCGCAACGGCTCACCGGCCGCGTGCGCATCGATAGTTCGAATCCGGTGAATCACCGCCCAAAGAGTTACATAATCTGGGACGAGTGCGGGCCTTTTATTCCGATCATTTCGTGCTGCCGTTGCCGGAGGGACACAAGTTCCCAATGGCGAAGTACTCGCGGCTGCGTGAACGTATCCTCGCCGAAGGCATTGTCTCGAGCGACGATCTGCACGAAGCGCCGGCTGCGACACGTGATGAGCTGTGCCTGGTGCATGCGCCGACCTACGTCGACGCCGTCATGAACGGCACCGTGCCTCCCGACATCCAGCAGCGCATCGGGTTTCCGTGGTCACCAGAAATGGTCGAGCGCTCGCGCCGCTCGGTCGGCGCCACCATCGCGGCGGCGCGCGCGGCCCTCGACGAGGGCGTGTCCGCGAACCTCGCCGGCGGCACCCATCACGCGTTTGCGGATCGCGGTGAAGGCTTCTGTGTCTTCAACGACGTCGCGGTCGGATCGCGGGTGCTGCAGCGCCACGGCTACGCCAACCGCATTGCGATCATCGATCTCGACGTGCACCAGGGCAACGGCACCGCGGCGATCTTCAACGGCGACGACACGGTGTTTACCTTCTCGATGCACGGCGACAAGAACTTCCCCTTCAAGAAGGAAGTCAGCGATCTCGACGTCCCGCTGGCCGACGGTACCGGTGACGACGAGTACCTGACGCTGCTCAAGAGACACCTGGCAGAGGTGCTGAACCGCCATCGGCCGGACTTCGTCTTCTATCTTGCAGGAGCGGATCCATTCGAAGGCGATCGCCTCGGCCGACTCAAGCTCACCATCGCCGGATTGTTGACGCGTGACCAGATCGTGCTCGCAACCTGCTGCCATGCCGGCATCCCGGTCGCGGTCTCAATGAGTGGCGGCTACGCCACCGACGTTGAGGCGATCGTCACCATTCATACCAACACCATTCGAACCGCATCGGAACAGACATGTCACAACAGTTTCGCCTCCTGACCGAACAACAGGTTCACGCGCTCCTGCCGATGGGCGATCTGATCTCCGTCATGGAGTCCGCGCTGGCGAAGTTCTCGGCGCGCGAAGTGCTGCAGCCGGTGCGCTCGGTGCTGACGGTCGGGCCGACGAAGGCCTACTTCGGGTTGATGCCGGCCTACGTGCCCTCGCCAACGAGCCTTGGCGCCAAACTCGTCACGGTGTTTGGCGAGAACCACAAACGCGGCCTGCCGTCGCACTTTGCGACGATCCTGCTGCTCGACCCGGACACCGGCGCGCTGCGCGCCATTATCGATGGGCGATACATCACCGAGGCCCGCACCGCAGCCGTCTCTGCGGTGTCGACACGATTGCTCGCCAATCCGCACGCCGGCACGCTGGCAATCATCGGCAGCGGCGTCCAGGCGCGCAGCCACCTCGAGGCGTATCAGCAGGTCCGCCCGCTGAAGGAAGTGCGGATCTGGTCGCCAAGTGCCGGAAGCCGCTCGCGGTTTGTCGATGACATGAGCCCGAAGATGAACATGCCGATCATCAACGCGGCTTCGGCGGAAGCGGCCGTGCGCGGCGCCGACCTGATCGTGCTGGTCACCTCGTCGCCGACCCCGGTGATTGAAGACGCGTGGGTGTCGGAGGGGGCGCACGTGGTGTGCGTGGGCGCGTGCCGCCCGACACAACAGGAGATGCCGCCGGCCCTGGTGGCGCGCGGTCGCGTCTACGTCGACTCGAGCGCTGCCGCCGTCGTGGAATCCGGCGACATCGTCATGAACATCGCCGCCGGGCTGTTCGACGCCTCGCACATTCGCGGCGAGATCGGCGAGCTTGTGCTCGGGCGCGTTGCAGGCCGGTCGAATCCCAAAGAGATCACCATCTTCAAGTCACTCGGCATGGCGGTCGAGGATGTCGTTGCCGCAGATCTCGTGCTCACTCGCGCCGTTGAATCCGGTGCTGGAACGGAGTTGACGTTATGAACGGCGAAGCCCCGAAAAAGAAGCGCACCTGGCTATGGGTGCTCGGTGGCGTGTTCGTGCTGTTCGTGTTCGTCGCGATCGGCGGGCTGTTCTTTGCCATCTCGTTCTTTCGCGACAACATGCAGGTCACTCGCGATGTCACCGAGAGCAAGGCCGTCAGCGAGTTCGACGCGGTCTACTCGAAGCACCCCGGCCAGACGCCGCTGATCCAGCTGGTCAACGACCGGCCGCAGCTCGTGGCGGACCGCGCCGGCAAGGGGTCCGGCTCACAGGTGACGACACTGCATGTACTCGCCTTCGACAGCAACAGCGAAGAGATGGTGCGCTTCTCGCTGCCGTTCTGGCTGTTGCGGATGAAGTCGGGCCCGATCCGGCTCAGCGCCTACCAGCAAGGATGGGATGATCGCGGTGTGTCGTTCGACATCGCGGACATCGAAAAGGCAGGACCAGGCATCGTCATCGATGCCAAGGAACGGCGAGAAGGCCGCCTTCTGGTCTGGACCGAGTAAGGCTACGACAGATTCAGGAAGCGCTTCATGCGCGCCAGCAGGCTCTGGCGGGTCTCAGCCGGCGCGACCGCCACGGCCGTCGCCTTCGCGTCGTCGAGCTCAGTGCGGCGCGTGCCCATAATCGTGGAGATGTGATCGATCAGTCCGGGATGCGCGGCCGCGAGCGACCGGAACTCGTTCGCGGCGATCTCGAGCACCCGCGCATCGGTGATGGCCCGCACCGTCGCCGTGCGGCGATCGCCGGTCAGCATCGACATCTCGCCGAAGAAGCCACCCGCGGGAATGACCGCCACTTCCTGTCCTGACGGCTCGATCACCACGCGCGCCTGCCCCTGAAGCAGCACGAACATCGAATCACCGTCGGCGTTCTGCCGGACGATGGCTTCGCCGGCCGCAAACAGGTGTTCGCTGGCCGCCTTCGACAGCGCGTAGCGCGCGTCCACGTCGAGCGTCTTGAAGAGATCGAGTCCACCCAGGAGCGCGGCTGCCTCGGCGATTTGCGGCGTCGGCCGGCGGGGCTCTTCCTCACGCGAATACTCAACCTGGATCGGAAACGGAATCTCGATGTCGTGACGGCGGAACGTGTACCACAGGTTGGTCCGCACCTGATCACGAGCGCTGCGATCGATTGCGTAGTCCTCGATCCAGAATTGCGCCACGTAATCGATCGACGATGAGCCAAACGCCTTCACCAGCACTTGTGGCTCCGGGGTACGCATCGCCAGCGGCGCGTTCGCGATGGCCTCGTGAATCGCCTGTTTCACCAGGTTCGGCGGCGAACTGTAGCTGGCGCCGATCTCGACCTCGATGCGCGTTGGCACCGTTGGTTCCGAGTAGTTCAGCAACGGCTCTTTGGAGATGACGCTATTGGGCACGATCAGAAACTGACCGGCCTTGGTGCGTAACTTGGTGGCGCGCCAGGTAATCTCCTGGACCTGGCCTTCGCGGTCGGCGATCTGCACCCAGTGCCCGACACGAAACGGCTTCTCGATCTGGATCGCCAGGCCGGCAAACAGGTTGCCCAGGGTGTCTTGCAGCGCAAACCCGACTACCACGGCGCCGACGGCCGACGTCGTCAGCAACTGCTCGCGCAGCAGCACCGTGCCAATCACCATGAACAGCACGATGACGAGGAAGTCCTGCACGATGGCGGGGAAGCGATCCGACGGTCGATCCTGCCCCCACGGATTCGCCGCGATCGCGACACCGGCGTTTACGAGGGCAAGGACGAGCGTCAGTCGAGCGAGCGCGGAAAGCAGATCGAGATCGCCGATCCCCTGGCGGACGGCGACCTCGAGCAGAACAACGACAAGAATCAGCCAGCCCGAAAACTGCAGCCGGCCGCGAATGAAGCGGCTTACGGCAAGCCTCCCTCTTTCTTGAACGCCGCGACATCCGCCGCCGCAATCCTCACCGGCACCACCGCATGGTTGGAACCGCCCTTCGAATCCTTCTCGGGGTCGACTCCGCGGGCACCGCCCGACGCCGTGACCTGCGCCTGCTTGCTCTCGCCGCCGGAGGTCGGCAACATGCGGCTGAGGCCGAAGCCGCGCTTCTTCGCGGCGTCGCCTTTTTCTTCGCCCTTCTTCTCTTCCGCCTTCTTCTCCTCGGCCTTCGCGTCACCGCCGCCGGACAAACCAGCGGAACCGTCCTCGACAACGGCGATGGCAGTGATGGCCACCGGCTTGTAGGAGATGAACTTCGCGTATCTCGGCTGCAGCGTCGCCGAGGCGGTGAGCTTCTGCGACGTGATCTGCTTGTTGCTGCGCTCGAGGCGGTTCTCTGTCTCGGGATGCGAGGCAAACAGCCCTCGCTTCTCCTTCGAGTCCTTGTTGCGGTCGCGCAACGACGTCAGAAACGCGTTCAAGCCATTCGGCGCGTAGCCGGTCTTGTTCGCGAGGGCGATGCCTTTTTCGTCGGACTCGTTTTCCTCCGAGCGCCCGAACCCGCGCTGGACGATATTGTCGTAGGTGGCGTTGACCACGCGCTGCATCAACGTGGCGCTGCCGGACAGGGTCTCAGACGCGCCCATCTGGACAGCCTGGCTCTTCTGCATGGCCGTCACGGTGTGCTTCTCGGTGACGTGGATGATCTCGTGGCCGAGGACGCCGGCCAGTTCCGCTTCGTTCTTGATCAGGGCAAGCGCGCCGCGCGTGATGTGCACGTAGCCGCCTGGCGCCGCGAAGGCGTTGACGCCGTCGGTGTCGAGCACGATGAAAGTCCACGGCAATGCCGGCCGCGTGCTGCCTTGCGCGAGCGCCGTGCCGACGAGCGCCACGTATCGATGCACGTTGGCGTCCTGCACCACGCCGTAGCGCTGGCGAATCTTCTCGCTCACCTGCCGGCCGAGTTCCTGCTCTTCAGCGTCGGTGACTTGCAGGTCGCGCACTTCCTGCGCTTTGCGTGCGATGCCGAGGCCCTTGGTGAGGCCACCCGGCAACTGATGCGCCGCGAGCGCTGGTGTGGTGGTGATCCCGACGGCCGCAATGACGGCCACTGCAATGGCGTTCCGCATCATGGTGACTTGACCTCATAAATCGCGACGGGCTGGCTCTTGCCCTTCACGATGACGTCGCCGAGGAGATGGATATCATACCGCCCTTTCAGCTCGCGGCGGGTCGCCTCGCTGATGATGATCCGCGTGCCGTAGTCCTTGTTGAGCGACTCCAGCCGCGCGCCGAGGTTCACGGCGTCGCCAATCACGGTGTAGCTCATGATCGACTCGGAGCCGACGTTACCCGCGATCATCTCGCCGGTATTGATCCCGATCCCGATATCAAGCTGTGGCTTGCCCTGCGCGGCCCAGTCCGCGTTCATCTCCTGGAGCGTGCGGATCATCGCCAGGGCCGTCTGCACCGCGTGTTCGGCGTGCTCGCCGTCGTCGAGCGGCGAGCCATAGAGCGCCATGATCATGTCACCAACAAACTTGTCGACCGTCCCCCGATGGTGGAAGACCACCGCGACCATTCGTGTGAACAGCTCGTTGAGCTGCGCCACCACATCCTCGGGCGTGCCCTGTTCGGACGTCGTCGTGAACCCGCGGATGTCCGAGAACAGCACCGTCATGTGGCGACGTGAACCACCCAGCGCGGCCAGGGAGGGGTTGGCGACGAGTTGCTCGTAGACGTCCCTGGAGACATAGCGCGAGAACAACTTCTTGATCTGCCGCTTCTCGCGGCCCTCAACGAAGTACTTCCACGCCAGGTCGCCGACAAAGCCCAGCACCAGCGCCAGCATTGGGACGACGATCGGGATCCACGTGCCCCGCGCAAACAGCTGCAGTCCGGCGACCCACAAGGCGCCGGCGGCGACGACAGTGACCGCCGCCGTCAGCCACGCGTTCAGGAAGGCGCCCGCCACACCGACGATCGCGACGGCGGCGACGACGAGGGGAATCGCGATCGACGCGCGGCCGATCGAGCGGTTGGCCAGCATGGCGTCGACCATGTTGGCGTGCACCTCAGGTCCGTTGATCTCTCCACTGGGGAACGGCGTGGTGAATGCTTCGTTCAACCCTTCGGCGGTGGCGCCGACGATCACGATGCGATCCTTGAACAGCGCGGGATCGATGCCCGGCTTCTGGCCTTCGATGATCTGCTGCTGCGAATAGAACACGTCGTAGAACGCAAACGACGTGAAGGACGGTTGCCCGTTCGAGTTTTCGGCGGGTCCTCGCCAGGGCACCAGCACCGAGCAACCGGCGCCGCCGTCGACGCCTGGCGCGGGACGCGGCGTCACGCCGGCCGCCATGACCGTCGCCACCGAGAACGCCGAGACGCTGTGATTGCCGACCTGAACGACCGGCGAGATGCGACGCACCGTGCCGCCAGGATCGAGCGACAGGAGCGTGTGGCCAATCGCGCGAGAGGCGTTGGCGAGGTCGGCAAACGGCGGTGTCACACGAGGACGCGGTTCGGCGCATCCGATCGGCGGCAGTTGCGACTGTAGCGCCGGCGCATCGAGGTCTTCCACCAGGGCTCGCGACGGATCGGCCAGTTCGACGCTCGACGCCTCTGCAACATGGACGACGTTGCCGGCCTTCCGCGTCGACGCCACCAGCGTCGCGTCCGATTCTTCGCCGGTCCACTCCGTGCCAAGCACATCGAACTTGCGGCGATCGCGCTCGGCAAACAGCACGTCGTAGCCGATCACCTTCGCACCGGCGGCGGCGAGATAGTCGATCACGTCGGCGTGAACCAGGCGCGGCCAGGGCCAGCGCCCGACGAGCGGCTCCATCCGGCGGATGCTCTCGTTATCGATCGCGATCAGGACAATGTCGGGAGACGGTTCAGTCGGCCGCGCCGTCGCCGCGACGCGCATGTCGTAGGTCTGCAGTTCGATCTGGCTGGTGAAGTCCAGGAGGCCGAACGCCAACGCCAGCAGCGCCGCAACGAGTGGGATGGCTCTGTGCATGACGGCCCGCCGAGGCAGGAGACCGGTGAGTCGAGAGTTGGTACCGCTACGGGGATTCGAACCCCGGTGTCCAGACTGAGAATCTGGCGTCCTGACCCCTAGACGATAGCGGCACTAGGGACTACGAACTCTGGATTATATCAAAGGTCCGGATACTTCCAAGGCGCCGGAAACTGAAATAATAGACGGCAGATGCGCCTGTTCCAACTCGCCGCAGCCGCGGGGCTTCTCGCGTTTGCACTCGCTTGCGGCGGAACACCCACGCCCGCGCCGACCTCTGCACCGGCCGCGACGGTCGATTCGGCCACAGCCGGGACCATCACCGCGATCGTGAAGTTCGAGGGCCAGCTACCGCCGCCGAACATGATCACCATCACCGGCGATCCAAAGTGCGTCAGCGAGAACGGCGGGCCGCAACGCGCGGAGGAACGCCTCGTGGTGGGCGATCACCAGGCGCTGCAGAACGTGTTCGTCTACCTGAAGGACGCGCCCAGCGGATTCAGCTTCCCGATCCCCACGGAGCCGGTGCTGCTCGACCAGGACAAGTGCCGCTACTCACCGCGCGTCGTCGGCGTGCGCGTCGGCCAGCCACTGCAAGTCCGCAACTCCGACCCGCTGCTGCACAACGTGCGCTCGAACGCCGTCATCAACCAGGCGTTCAACAAGAGCACCCCGCTCGAGGGCGTGACCTTCACGCATACCTTTGCGACGCGCGAGGTGATGGTGCCGTTCAAGTGCGACGTGCACGGCTGGATGAGCGCCTATGTCGGGGTCGTCGATCATCCCTACTTCGGCACCACCGCTGCGGACGGCACGGTCGCACTCGGCAACCTGCCACCGGGCAGTTACACCATCGAGGCGTGGCACGAATCGCTCGGCACGCTCTCGCAACAGGTCACCATCGGCGCCAGGGAATCGAAAGATGTCAGCTTCGCCTTCACACGCTGACGCCGCTCAGGGCGCGGACGCGAGAACACACTCGCGCACGGGCGACTTCATCACGCTGACGAAGCCGCGCCTCAACTTTCTCGTCCTGCTGACGACGGCGGCGGCGTATTCGCTGGGCGCCGGGCCAGACTCAACGCTGATCGACCTGGTGCACACCTTGCTCGGCACCTTCCTGGTCGCCGGCGGCGCGGCCGCGATCAACCAGGTGTGGGAACGGACCACCGATCGCTTGATGCGGCGCACGCAGCGCCGGCCCATGGCGGATTCCCGCCTCACGGTGACCGAAGGCATGAGCTTTGGTATTGCGCTCACGCTGATCGGCGCCGGCGAACTGGCCTACTTCATCAACCCGCTTTCAGCGGTGGTGGCGCTGCTGACCACGGCAAGCTACGTGCTGTTCTACACGCCGCTGAAGCTGCGCACGTCGCTGTCGACCATCGCGGGCGCGGTTCCGGGCGCGTTGCCGGCCGTGATCGGCTGGGCGGCCGCGACCAACTCGCTCTCCATCGAGGGATGGGTGCTGTTTGGCATCGTGTTCATGTGGCAGATGCCGCACTTCCTGGCGATCGCCTGGATGTATCGCGACGAATACGCGCGGGCGGGCATGCCGCTCCTGCCGGTGATTGAGCCCGACGGCCGATCGACCGGACGCCAGGCCGTGCTCTACACCGCCGCGCTGGTGCCGCTTAGCATGATGCCGACGGGCGTCGGACTCGCCACACCGTTGTATCTGGTGGGGGCGATCGTGCTAGGCTCGATCCTGATGGTGATGAGCCTCGAGTTCTCCGTGAAGCGCAACACCGCCACGGCCAGGCGGTTGTTCTTCGGATCGATCCTCTACCTGCCCATTCTCTGGGCACTGCTCGTTTTCGATCACCGCTCCCTTATTCGATGACCGTCACCGACCTCCCCGCTCTCAACGCCGCGCTGAACGGCCTGTCGACCATCCTGCTGCTCACCGGGTGGGTGCTGATCAAGCGAGGCGAACGCCAGAAGCACCGCGCCTGCATGATTGCGGCGCTGGTGGTCTCTGCGCTGTTCCTCACCTCGTACGTGATCTACCACGTACAGGTCGGATCGGTGCCGTTCAAGGGCACCGGATGGATTCGCGTTGTCTACTTCGCTGTGCTGATCCCGCACGTGGTCCTCGCCGCGGCGATCGTGCCGCCGATCCTGATCACGGCGTCGCGCGGACTCTCGGCGAAGTACGACACGCATCGACGCATCGCGCGCTGGACGTTGCCACTGTGGCTGTATGTGTCGGTCACCGGCGTGATCGTCTACCTGATGCTCTACCAGATGTGAGTCGATGACCCCAGCAGCACGACGCACCCGATTCGCCCTGATCGCGCTGCTGCTTCTGGTTTCAACTCCCCTGCTCGCCGAAGCGGCACAGGACGGCTGGTCGCTTGCGCGCCCGGCGCCGATCGCGACGCTGCAGATCCGCAAGCTGGTCGGTTACGTCATGCTCGTGCCGGCGGGCACGCTGTTCCTCCTCTACCTCTTCCGGCCGCGCCCCTACGTGCTTGCCGGCGCGTTTGGCTGGGCGGCGTGCAGCATCATGCTGCTGGTCCTCAGCTTAGATTCCGGCGCCGGCGACGCTGCGGCAGACACCATCACCGCCGGCCGACTTGCCATCGGTGCCTGGTGCGCGAGTGCGCTGATCTTCGGCGTCGCCTTGCGTTGCGCCAGCGTGTGGTTCCGGTCGCCTTCCGTCATGTCGCGCAGCCTGCGGTGGGCGCTTGCAGGCGCGTTGGCGTGGACCGCCTTCGGGGCGGCGATGCTGTCCCGACCGGGCGCCATCGTCGCCCCGGCGTTTGCGTTGATGACCGCGTGGCACGCGCGCGGGGCCTTCGGCTACTTTGCCGTGGCCCGCCGCTACAAGTTCGTCGGCGCGTGGCTGGCGGGCGCCGGCGTGCTCGGCATCGCGACCGTCAACTCCGTTGCGCTCGTGGTCGCGGTTGCCAACGACGGCATCGGCCCGGCGTCGACCAACGTCGCCTACTTCAATTTCCTGGCCGCAGCCTTGCTGATCCTCGGCATGCACTTGCTGATCTTCGAGGACGTGATCGAGGAGTTGCGGCATGCCGCCGCCGAACTGGCCAGGAGCCGCGACGAAATGAAAGCAATGGCGGTCACCGACCCGCTGACGCGCTGCTACAACCGTCGCCTGCTGTACGAAATCGCCGAGCACGAACTCGAGCAGCATCGCCGCTACAATCTGCCGCTCTCGATCCTCTACATCGATGTCGATCACTTCAAGGCGATCAACGACACGCGCGGCCACCATACCGGCGACGAAGTGCTGGAGACGCTTGGCGCGATCCTGCGCGAGTTGACGCGCCAGGCCGACTACGTGTTCCGCTGGGGCGGCGATGAGTTCGTGGTGCTGCTGTCGGCAGCGGAAGCGGACGCCATGCTCAAGGCGCAACAGGTCAGGCAGGCCTTCCTCGAATCCGCCATCGTCGGCAATCTGCCCGACGGCGTGGACCTCAGCATCGGTTGTGTCCCGGTGCCGCCGGAGACACGGGACTTTGACCCATTGATCGACCAGGCCGATCGCGAGATGTACCGCCGCAAGCGAACGCTGGCATCCTGATCGGCTCGGAGTAACATCGATCTATCCGCATGCGGTTCGTCGTCTCGTCGCTCCTGGTCGCGTTGTGTGCCGTTCCGACGTTTGCCCAGCAAGTCCCCGTGACCGTTGCCGGCATTGTCGTTGACGCCTCGACCCGCTCGCCGATCACGACTGCCGTGCTGCTGGCCGACGGCCGGCAGGCGGTCGTGGACACGACCGGCGCATTCACTATCGCCGTCACACCCGGTCGACGGAGCTTCGAGGTCGAAGCCCTCGGCTACTTCAGGCTGGTCATCGCGATCGAGGTGCCGCCCTCGGGACTCAAGAACGCCGAGTTCGCGATGGCCAGGGACGAGGGCTTTGCGGCAACGGTCGACGTGGTGGCCACCTCGCCCGTGATCGCACCCGCCACGCAGACCGTGGCGCCACTCCAGGTGCTGCGCACGCCAGGCGCGCTCGACAACATTTTCCGCACGCTCCAGGCATTGCCTGGCGTCAGCGCGACGGAAGAGTTCGGCAGCCGCCTCGCCGTGCGCGGCGGCTCACCCGATCAGAACCTGACTGTCATGGACGGCGTCGAAGTGCACGATCCGTATCGGTTGTTTGGCCTGACCAGCGCCTTCAATCCCGAAACGATTCAGAGCTTCGAGCTGGCCACCGGCGGCTTCAGCGCCAAGTACGGGGATCGCCTCTCCTCGCTGCTCGCGATCGAGAATCGCGACGGCACCCGCGCCGAACGCTTCGCGGGCTCGACGACGCTGAGCATCACCGACGTCAACATCGTTACCGAGGGCGGGCTCCCCGGCGGCCGCGGATCGTGGCTCTTCACCGGACGGCGCACCTACTTCGACTTCATCGCCGGCCGCATCGTCGACCAGGACTTTCCCGGATTTGGTGACCTGCAGAGCAAGGTGTCGTTTGACGTCGGCCCGGGCAGGAAGCTGTCGGCCTTTGGACTTCGCAGCCGGCAGGACGCGGCGGTCACGGTCGACGAAGAGGAAGTGCGCGGCGAGTTTCAGGACGACACCGCCAACGACCTGACGTGGACGCGACTGGACTGGGCAATCGGCACGTCCGCTCAGTCGCGGACCATTGTCGGCTACTCGAATACGCAATCGACCTTTGGCGTCGATGCCACGTTTCAGAACGGGGCCAGGCGCTCGAACACTCCCGGCGAGGATGTCGATACGGGAAGCGTCATCTTCGAGCGCGCGCTGGGCGTGCGTGATGTCTCGCTGCGCCAGGAGATCAGCTGGTCCCGCGGACAGCATGTCGTCGAGGCGGGTGCGGAGATGCATCAGCTTGAAACGACGTTGCGCTTCGAACTGGAAGGCGGCAGAAACCCGCAGGCCGCCAACGGATCGAGTGTCCAGGGTGGCGCAGGCATCCCTGACTTGCTGATCAGCGAGAATCGACGCACGCGGGCGGGGGCGTGGCTGCAAGACGGCTGGCAGATCGGCGCGCGCGCGTCGATCCAGGCCGGGGTCAGGTGGGACCGCGCGGGCAACACCAGCGAGACGCTGTTTTCGCCGCGACTTGCTGGGTCGATCTTCTTCGGTCCATCTCGGAGGATCAAGGCAGCCGTGGGCCGCTACACCCAGAGCCCTGGCTACGAAAAGCTCGCGCAGAGCGACTACCTGCTCGATCTCGACAGCAACCCCGCGCTCGTCAGCGAGAAGGCCACGCAGGCGTCGCTGGGCTTTGAACACGATCTGCCCGGCGGCTTCATGATTCGCACCGAGGCGTACTACAAGCGCTTCGCGGACTTACTGGTGGGCAGCCTCGAGGCCGAATCGGTGCGCCTCGCGCGAGTCGCCGAATACGACTTTCCGGCCGCGCTGGCCGGCGACGTGCCGTCGGATGCCATCATCACCAGCGCGCCGACCAACGACGGCCGGGGCCACGCCTACGGGTTCGACGTGTTTGCGTCGCGCGTGCAGGCCGCCGCGGATGCGCGCATCAACGGCTGGGCGAGCTACACGTGGGGCCGAGGCGAGCGGCAGGCGTACGGCCAGACGTTCCCGTTCGAATACGACCGGCGTCATGCCTTCGCTGCCGTGATTTCATATCGCCTGTCCGCGAAGTGGGAAGTGGCCACGACCACGCGGATCGCAAGCGGGTTTCCGCGAACGGCGCCGATCGGCGTTCGGGTCTCCGCGACGGCGGACCGCCGCGATCGAGATCGCGATGGCAATCGGACCGAGTTGGTGCCCGATATCGATGCGTCCGGTCGGGCTACCTACGAGATCAATCTCGGCGGCGCCTCGAATCTCTATCGTGCGCGCCTGCCGGTGTTTGCGCGATCCGACCTGCGCGTGACGTGGCGGCCGCGCGGAACCACCAGCCGGTGGGAACTGTACGCAGAGGTCCTCAACCTGCTCAACCGCAAGAACGCCGGAGCGCTCGAGCCGAAGCTGGAGTACGACCCGTCGTCCGACCGGCCGCGGATCGTGGAGGAGCGGGATCAATCGATTCCGCGATTACCGACGATCGGCATTCGCTTTCGCTTCTGATCGCCGCGATCGACTTGCCGGCGGCGGGGCTGGCCCCAATGCCGGCACTTAGCGGTAGATCAGGTATTTGGCGCGCAGGTGACGCCAGCGTGCCTCATCCGCGCTCCAGCGGGTCGCAGTCGTGGCCGGATCCTCACCCTGCCTGAGGCGCGTCACGATGTCCTCGGCGCCAACCAGCCGCCACATGTTGCTCGGATCGTACTTGTCGCCAAACAGCTTCCAAAGCGCCGATGCGATCTCCACACCGACGCGCACCGGCTGAAGCGCGGCCCGGTTCGTGATCACCATGAACACGCCCTGGCACTCCTCCTTGGCGTACTTGCTGGCCGTCGGCGTAAACGTGACCGGATAGAAGCGAATGCCCGGCAGGCGGCGCGCGTTCAACGTTTCGGCAAGTCGCCGGCCGTCGATCCACGGCGCGCCAATCTGCTCGAACGGCTGGTCGGTACCACGACCGACCGAGATGTTCGAGTACTCAATCGCGCCAATGCCCGGATACAGCGTCGCCTGATTCAGGTTACGCATGTTCGGCGATGGATTGATCCAGGCCAGTGCGGTTTCGTCGTACCAGTGGTCGCGACGCCAGTTCTCCATCGCGATCACGGTCAGGCTGGCGCCGACTTTTTCCTCGTCGTTGTACAACTTCGCCAGCTCGCCCATCGTCATGCCATGTCGAATCGGCATCGGCATATAGGCGATGAAGGTATTGGGGGACTCGCCGGTCCTGGGCTCGCGTGACAGCGGTCCTTCGATCTGCCAGCCGTTCACCGGGTTCGGCCGATCGAGCACGACCACACTGATCTTGTGCTTGGCCGCTTCCTCCATCAGGTAGCCCATCGCCAGCTGGTAGGTGTAGAAGCGCGCGCCAATGTCCTGGAGGTCGATGACCAGCGTATCGATGCCGGCAAGCGTCCCTTCGGGCGGCCGCCCAGTGCCGCCCTTGTAGAACAGCGAGTGAATCGGCAGCCCGGTGCGCTCATCTTTCTCGGCCGGGACATCCGCATCCAGCACACCGCGGATGCCGTGCTCGGGACTGAACAAGGCCACCAACTGGACATTTGGCGCCTTGAACAGCAGATCGATCGTCGGCTGTCCGTCGCGCGCGCGGCCGGTGTGGTTGGTGACCAGGCCGACGCGCTTCCCTCGTAACGGCGTGAAGCCGTCGCGAACGAGCACGTCGATGCCGTTCAGGACTGGAGCCGCAGGTGCTGTCGGCGGAGCATCCGGCTTCAGCCGGATTGTTCCGGTAATGCTGCCCGGCTCGCTGGTCAGATTCGCTGCCGCAACCGTAGCAATTCGACTGCGAAGAACACCGACGTCGCCGACGCCATCCGGATGCAGGCGGCTCGACAGGAAGATCACGTACGAGTTCGACGTCGGATCCACCCAAAGGCTGGTGCCGGTGAACCCGGTGTGGCCGTACGACGGGCCGACCGGGAACAGGTCACCACGATTGCTGGAGTAGGACGTATCGATGTCCCAGCCAAGGCCGCGAATGCTGGTCATCCCGGGAGGCGTC
The DNA here is from genome assembly GCA_038144855.1 of Acidimicrobiia bacterium. Taxonomy (GTDB): domain Bacteria; phylum Acidobacteriota; class Vicinamibacteria; order Vicinamibacterales; family UBA2999; genus 12-FULL-67-14b. Next base: position 34,554 of record JAYQOO010000020.1, read on the forward strand.
TGTGGTGAGGTCATCGCGGTGACGGCGGCAGCCGACAACACGCGCGTGGTGCCGACGCGCCCCTTTCCGAGCAGCATGCGCGCAAAGATCTTCAGGTCGCGAGCGGTACTGAACAGTCCCGCGTGACCGGCGATGCCACCCATGCGGCGCGCCGTCGGATCGTGGACCACACCCCGCAGCGGTGCCGCCTCGGGACGCTTGCACGGCCAGGCGTCCTGCTCCGCGCACCGTTCCGTCGGCGCGATCCGCGGCAGCATCGCCTTCGGCGGATTGAAGCCGGTCTCGGTCATCCCCAGTGGACCAAACACGCGGGCCTTGAGATACGCGTCCAGCGACTGGCCCGTGATGCGCGTGACGACGTCCCCAAGCAGGAAGTAGTTGATGTCGCTGTAGACGAATGACTCGCCGGGGGCGGCGGTCGGCACTTCGTCGATCGCGAGAGCGATCGCCGCGTCGTACCCGCTCCACGGATGCAGGTCGACGTCGGGCCGCAATCCCGACACGTGCGTCATCAGGTGGCGGATCGTGATGCCGCCTTTTCCGTAGCGCTCGAATCCCGGGATGCGGCTGGCAACCGTGTCGTTGAGGCGGAGCCGCCCCTCGTCCACCAGCGTCATAACAGCAGTGGTGGTCGCCACGACCTTCGTCAACGAGGCGAGGTCGAAAACCGTATCGACAGACATCGGCTCGTCGGCGGGGACGGTCGCGCGGGAGCCGAATGCCTTCTCGTAAACGGTCTGGTCGCCGCGGCCGACGACCACGACCGCTCCGGGGGCGAGTTTGGCCCCGATCGCCTCCCGGACCAGGTCGTCAATCCGCGAGAATCCGGCGGAATTGGGCTGTTTTGCCTCGGGCAACGCGATGGAAAAAGCGATGCACAGCGTTGCAATAACCGCACCCAGTGGCGCTCGTCTCATGGGGCTAATATACTGAGTTGGTTGTACAAAATCCGCTAGCGCGGACATATGGAGAAACTTGCAATGCGTGAATCGAAGACGTTGTTCTCGGCGGTGATGCTGGTCGCCGCATTGGTGATCCCGGCCCTCCCGGCCGCAGCGCAGACCGGCCGTGTCGGCGGCGAAATCAAGGACCAGAGCGGTCAACCGATCAAGGGCGCAACCGTCGTTGCGGAAAACCCCGGAGCCTCGCCTTCGTCCTTCACCGCCACCACTGACGACAAGGGCCGTTATTCAATCATCGGCCTCAAGACGGGATCGTGGAAGGTCACCGCGTCCGCGCCTGGCTTCGCGCCCTCGTCGGGCAACGTCCCCGTCCGCAGCCTTGGTTCACCGATGCCGCCGGTCAGCTTCGTCCTCGCGCCTGGCTCAGCCGGCGCCGCGGGAGCCCTCGCCGGTGTCAACACCAAGGAACTCCAGGGTGAACTGCAGAAGGCGATCGACATGGCCAACGCCGGCCAGCACGACGCCGCCATCGCCGCGTATGAAGCAATCATCGTCAAGGCGCCCGCGCTGACGATGATCAACGGCCAGATCGCCCAGGTGAAGCGCCTCAAGAAGGACTACGACGGCGCGATCGCCTCGTACCAGAAGGTCCTCGCCGGCGACCCGAACAACGACAAGGTGAAGATCGAGATCGGCATGACCTATCTCGAGAAGAACGACTTCGCCAACGCCGAGAAGACGCTGCTCGAGGTGTCGACGTCGGTCAACGCGAACCGCGAAGTGTTCTACAACCTCGGTGAGGTCATGTTCGCCAAGGGTTCAACCGACGAAGCGGTGAAGCATTATCAGCGCGCGTCGGAGATGGATGCCAACTGGGCCAAGCCGCTCTTCAAGCTCGGCCTGGCGCGCCTCCAGAAGGCCGACACACCCGGCGCCATCGAGTACATGAACAAGGTCATTGCCGCGGAGCCGAATTCAGCCGAAGCCGCGCAGGCCAAGGCGTTGATCGAGCAGTTGAAGAAGGGGTAGTAGCCGGATACCGGCTACTTCCGCTTTTCCGCTTCAGCAATGAGCTGATCGATGTTTGGGTAAGAAGGCTCGAGTGATCGGGCCTTCTTCCACATCTCGAGCGCCTCGGCAAACTTCCCTTCCCTCGCCGAGAGCACGCCCTTAATTACCCACGGAAACGCGTAGTTCGGATCGACGATCGTCGCCTTGTTCAGGGCGTCGCGCGAGACGATCACATTGCCGCGCTCCGACTCGAGCCAGCCCTTCAGGGCGTGGTTGGTTGCGACATCCGGGAATGTATCAAGCGCGACGATGTATTCGTTCTGGGCCTTGCGCAGCGCCTCGCCTGCCGCACCCGGCAATTCGACCACGCCGAAGTTGGCCAGCACTTCAGCGGCCTTGGCGCGAACCAGCCTCGCCTGGTCGACGAGTCGCGCCGTCAGCGGCGCCAACGCACGCTCGCGACTGCCGGCGTGGCCAAGCGCTTCGACCGCCGCCACCCGCACAACCGGCTCGGGGTCGTTGGCGGCGCCAATCAGCGCGTTCACGATCGCGGGCGTCACGGTAGGCGGCGTTCGCCGGATGTTCGAGGAGCGCTCCGCAAACGTTCGACTGTCCACCCCTCCTGTACTGCGGCGTCCGGCTTCAGCCGGGTTCGAGGGCCTCTCGACAAACGACGTCTGCGCCTGCTCTGGCGCTCGACGCACCACCGCCCCGGGACGACTCTCAGCCACCAGCCTCCCAATGTAGTCGGCGGCGCTCGCCCGAATGATCATGTTCTGCGAGCGATCGATCGCCAATCTCGCCAGGTCGGGCAGCGTCGCGCCATCACCCGAGCCGGCGCGATACATGGTCGACGCCAGTGACGCGGCCTTGACGCGACGGGCCTCGTCGCCCCACCAGCCGTCCATTTGCTTCACGGCCCACTCCGGCGTGCGGTCGTCGTGGCACGTCGTGCAGGCGTTGGGGATGCCGAACTGCGCCGTGTTCTCCGGCACCGGCGCCTGGAACGTGTGATCGCGCTTGCGGATCAGCAGGCGCCAGTTCACGTCGCTCATGTGACAGCTGATGCAGCGCGAGCCGGTCGAGTCGGCCTTGTGGAAGGTGTGGGCCTCGAGACCATCGCCGGCGAACGATGGACTCGGCAACCGCGGATTCACGGCCGCCCGCTTCGGCGTGGTGTGGCACTGCGTGCATAGCGTGTCGCCGTCGCGCGCATTGTGGATATTGACCTTCAGCGACGCGTCGTTCGGCGAGCCGTGGGCCACGTGACAACTCGTGCAGGTCACCGCGTTGGCCTGGAAGCAGCCGCTCATCGCGAGCGCCTGATTGCGATTGAAGCGATTGGGACGGCCGTCAGGCCAGAACTCTCCCTGGAAATCGTTCTCCGGAATGGGATCGCTGACCAGGAACGGCAGCGCGAAATCCTCGTAGCGATCGCCCGCCTTGAAGCCGACGAAGGTGTTCTTCTTGTTGCCGTGGCAGTAGGCGCACGTGTCGTAGATGCGACGCGGCTCCGCAGACTTGAACGACAGCGTCTTCAGCAGGTCACTCAACCCGCGGTTGCTCGCGCTGTTGTCATAGGCTGGTTTCGAAGCGGGGTTCTTCTCCCACTGCTCCATCAAAGTGACGTGCGACCGGCCGGGGCCATGGCACGCCTCGCAGCCAATGCCCATCTCCGTCCAGGTCGACTTGTACTTCTTCTCGTTCAGGTCGTAGCCCTGGGCGATGTTGGTGGCGTGGCAGTTGAAACAGTTGCCGTTCCAGATCTGCCGGATGTCGTGGGCTCCGTCGGGAATCGGCGTGATCTCTTTCCAGTCCATCCATCGCTTGTGCTCGACGTGCCAGAACACGGGCAGCACGTAAATGCGCCCCTCGGGCAACATCGAAAGGTAGCCCTGGTATCGCTTCGCGCCGAGCGTGTAGTCGACCGCGAACGTCTCGGGAGCACGCCCGCCGAACGACACCGTCACGAAGGGCTTGCCGCCCTTTCTGCCAAACACGTACGAGCGATCGTGATCAGCGAACTTCGTTCCGTCGCGGAAATCGCCAAGGATCACGGCCTCGGCGACCGGCTTGGTCATCTTGATATGCAGCGAGTTCTTCCACTGCGTGTGGTCTGCCTCGTGGCACCGCGCGCAGGATTGCGAGCCGAGGTAGTCTGCGCCGGCGTCGCCGGCCTGCGGTGCCTGCGCCGGCGGTGAGGCGTCTGCGGGCGGGAGCACGAGCTCGTTGGCGCGCACGACGACCGTGAGCACAAGGAGCAGGAAGGCCGCGAGCACGGCCTTGGATCCCGAAGACATCGCCTGAAGTGTACAAAAAGAAAGGGACCCAAATCCTGGGTCCCTCGTGAGCCAGAGGTCTAGTCAGCCTGGCTCAAAATCGGTCCGCCGTACGCCCGGCGGAGCAAAATCTGACTCCTGTGGGGGCGCCAAACTTATGCCCTCATTAGAGCAATCAACATGCCGGAACGACCCGACCAAAAATGGCCTGTTTTTGGGAGGTCGACTGCTATTCGTCCCAGATATCCAAGGGTTTGAAAGGCGCGACTTCGGGAATTTGGTTATGGCGGCGTTCCTTACAACTGTGACCGTATTTCCCAGAGGTCTGGAAAGATCGGCGTCATCAGCGTCGTGGCGAGGTACTGCGCCCCGCTCGAGCCCCCGGTGCCGACCTTCGCGCCGATCGTACGCTGCACCATCTTGACGTGGCGATAACGCCATTCCTGCAGGCCCTCATCAAGATCGACGAGACGCTCGCACATCTCTGCGTGCTTGGGATCGCGACGATACACGTCGATCAGCGCCGCCTGCAGTTCCGCAGAGGCCTCGATTCTGGCGGTCACGTCTCGCGCCAGGCACGCCTCGGGAATCGCATAGCCTTCGCGTGACAGGTACTTCAGGAAAACGTCCCACAACGTCGGCTGGGCAAACCGCGCCTCGAGCGCGAGGCGCGCGCGCTGGCCCTCTGGAAATCGCGCGATCGCCGCCGCTGACTTGTTGCCGAGCACAAACTCGAGCTGGCGGAATTGATCGGACTGGAAGCCGCTCGCGGCCTCAAGTCGCTGACGGAACGACTGAAACTCGAGTGGTGTCATCGTCTCGAGGATGTCGAGCTGCGCCACGAGCACTTTCAAGATGGTGAGGATGCGTTTGAGCGAATGCTGGGCGCGATACGGATCGCGGGCCTCGAGGAGCACGATCACGTGGTCGATCTCGTGCAGCACCTGCTTGAACCACAACTCGTAGACCTGGTGAATGACGATGAACAGCATTTCGTCGTGCTCCGGGCCCTCGGAGCGCGGCCGCTGCAAGGCGAGCAATTCATCGACGGCGAGATAACTTCCGTAGGTAACGGAACGGTCCTGCATGCCCACAGCTTATCGCTGCGGCCCTTTGCCCGGGCTGCCCGGGCAAAAAAGATGGGGAAGGACCGGCGCGGTATGGTCCTTCCCCATGAAGTGCATGTGGAGCTTTCGCCGCCCGCCTCCGCCTTCGGCGGAGCGTCGGGAAGAACGCGAAGCAGAAGGTGGAATCGGTGTCTTACAGCTGCTGGTGGAACCGCTGCTGCTGGGACTGCTGCGAGAAGCACGACACCGGGCGGGTGTGATTGGGGAGAAGCACTAATGTCGCGCCCGAGGTCGTCATGCGTGAAAGCACGATACCAACGAGTCATGCGCTAATGCAATAGATGAGACCGAATCATCCCATTCGCGGAATGAGTACGACTGACCATCAAAAAAAATGGGTGGGCGCGCTGGCGTAGCGCAAACCCACCCGAACGACTCCCCCACAGGAGTCGAGATGAAGGCCCTGCCCCGCCGAGCGCGGCCGGG
>JAYQOO010000021.1:0-12341 GCA_038144855.1 Acidimicrobiia bacterium
ACCACGCCCGCGGCAGCCGCGTCGCGCGGTGACTGAAAGCGCACCGGCGCTCCGTTCAGGCGTATCGTGCCTGCCGACGGCTGGTGGAGGCCGATCAGCGTCTCGAGCAACTCCGAGCGCCCCGACCCCACGAGTCCAAACAAGCCGACGATTTCTCCGCGGCGGATCTCGAACGAGACATTCTCGAAGGACGGCCGCCGCGTCAGCCCGGCCGCCTGAATCGACGTGCTTGCCGAGTTGTCCGCCACGGCTGCTGTTGTTGCCCGAGCGGGAATATCGCGCCCAACCATTGCCCTCACGATGTCGGCAGGCGTCACGTCCGCGGTGGTGTGTGTGCCGGCGTAGGCGCCGTCCCGCAGCACCGTGATCCGCTGACAGAGTCGAAACACTTCGGGTAGTCGGTGCGACACATACAGGACCGTCGTTCCACCTCGTTGCAGTTCGCGGAGCACCTCGAAGAGGTGGTCCGCTTCCGCATCCGTCAACGACGTGGTCGGTTCATCGAGCACCAGGATCTTGCAGTCGAAGGTGAGTGCGCGGGCCACCTGAAGGAGTTGGCGGTGAGCGGCAGACAGGGTTTCGGCGAGTGCGGCCGGATCGATCGAAAGATGCAGCCTCGCGAGCACGGCCCTGGTCCGTTCGTGCATGGCCGCTTCGTCGAGCACTCCGTTGCGGCAGATCTCGCGGCCGCAGAACACATTGGCGGCGACGCTGAGATTCGGCAAGCACAACATCTCCTGGTAGACCATGCCGACGCCGTGCTCGATCGCTTCTCGCGGGCTGTTCGGTGCAAGCGGGCGACCCTGCCATGTGATCCGGCCGGCGTCGGCGTGAACCAGCCCAGCGAGAATCTTCAACAGCGTCGACTTGCCGGCACCGTTTTCGCCGACCAGCGCGTGCGCTTCACCTTCCGCGACGTCGAAGCTCACGCCGCGGAGGGCGTTAATGGCGCCAAAGGTTTTCTGAATGCGGTCGAACTGCAAACTCACGCGGACAAATGGTAGCTTAGCGAGGCATGAACGTTCGCGTTTGTTTCATACTTGCACTGCTGGCCACGGGTTGTAACTCGCAGCCGACGGCTCCAGCGCCACCGCTCACTCCACTGGATCCGCCGCATTCAGAGAGCACTGTGAAACGAGAGTCTTTCGGAACCGTTGCCGGCACACCCATCGAGCAGTTCACGCTGACCAATCGCAACGGCGTCGAGCTGAAGGCCATTACCTACGGCGGCATCATCACGTCGCTGAAGACGCCTGACCGCGCCGGGACGCTCGGCGACATCGTGCTCGGGTTTGATTCGATCGACGGCTACCTCGGCGATCACCCGTTTTTCGGCGCCATCATCGGCCGCTACGGCAATCGCATCGCCAAGGGGCGATTCACGATCGATGGCACGACCTACAAGCTTGCGACCAACAACGGACCGAACCACCTTCACGGCGGGATCAAGGGGTTCGATCAGGTGATCTGGAAGGGTGAGCCGCTGCCGGCGATGCCGGGACAAAGCGGCGTGGCGTTCAGCCATGCCAGTCCGGATGGCGACGAGGGGTATCCGGGGACGTTGACCGTGACGGTTACCTACACGCTCAATAACAACAACGAGCTGATCGTCGACTATCTCGCGCGCACTGACAAGGCGACGCACGTCAATCTGACGCAGCACTCGTACTTCAACCTCGCGGGCGACGGCGACATCCTCGGTCACGAACTGACGATCGATGCCGATCGATACACGCCGGTGGATGCCACACTGATTCCAACCGGCGAGATTGCGCCGGTCGAGGGGACGCCGTTCGACTTCCGGACATCAACCGCGATCGGCGCGCGGATCAACGACCCGCATCCACAGATCAAGAACGGCTCAGGCTACGACCACAACTGGGTGCTGAACCCCACCAAGACCGATTTGTGGCGCGCCGCCCGCGTCGTCGAGCCGAAGTCAGGCCGCACACTCGAAGTGGCAACGAGTGAGCCCGGCATGCAGTTCTACGCAGGCAACTTCCTGGACGGCAAGCTAATCGGCAAAGGAGGGAAGTCGTACGCGCAGCGCAGCGGCTTCTGTCTGGAGACGCAGCACTATCCCGACACGCCGAACCAGAAGGACTTCCCGACGACGCTGCTGCAGCCCGGCGCGGAGTACAAGACGCGTACAGTGTTCGTCTTCGGTGTGCAGAAATAGCCGACTCGAGACGCGGAACAATCCGGCTAAAGCCGGATGCTGCGAAACAGGGCGCGATTGAACAATCCGGCTCAAGCCGGGTGCCGCAGGAAGGTGCCAGATAGGGCGTAAGTCGTCCCCGCAGCGCACGCCATCCCCTGCAGGGCACGTCATCCCTGCAGGGCACCTCATCCCTGCGGCGTCCGCCTTTAGGCGGACTGTTCCCCGGGAGCTGGTTCAATCCCTGCTTGATGCCCTGCATGGCATTCAAGCACCCCAAGCCGCTTAGCAATTTCGACTACATCGGTTTTCATCACTACTTGCTCACTTGGTGCTGCAGCGAGCGTAAGCAGGTGTTTACGCAACGAGATTGCGTCGATTTGGTGCTGCAGCAAATTATGCGCGCCACACGCGAGACGGATTTCGAGGTTGTTGCGTACTGCTTCATGCCTGACCATGTGCATCTACTTGCGAAAGGAGCGTCGCAGGTTGCCGACGGAAAGAGGTTCTTCCGTCTCGCAAAGCAGTACTCGGGCTACTACTTCTCGCAGACCTATGAAGAGAAGCTGTGGCAGCGCTACGGACGTGACGAAGTACTTTGGGAGGACCACGGCCCCTGGGCGGCGGCGCAGTACATCATTGAGAACCCTGTTCGGGCAGGCATCGTAACAAAACCGGAGGATTACCCGTTCACCGGGTCTCCAACCTTGACGATGCAAGAGTTGATAGCCTGGGTTAACAACCGATACCGATGAACAATCCGGCTGAAGCCGGATGCCTCGGGATTGGGCACGTCGTCCCCAGAGCACGTCATCCCTGCAGGGCACGTCCTCCCTGCGGCGTCCGCCTTTAGGCGGACTGTTCCATTCAGCACAGTTGAACAATCCGGCTAAAGCCGGATGCTGTGAAACAGGGCGCGATTGAACAATCCGGCTCAAGCCGATGCCACGGATCAGGCCAAAGCTCAGCAGATCGGCTGCTGAGCGCGATGCAGCTGCTCGAGGACTGCGTAGTCGCGCCGTAGCCGCGCATACGTCGCCACCAATTTCGGATTCGGTGACACCCGGTGGTCCGAATTCGGCTCGGTGAAGCCACTCACCGCCGTCTTCCACGACACCGGTTCACCAGCAGCCAGCCGGTCGGCGTGATATGCGCGCAGAGCGGCGCCGAGCGCGGCGGAATTCTGTACGTCGAGGCGATACACCTCGACGCCGAAGACGTTGGCCATCACCTGCAGGATTGATCGATTCACAGCGGCGCCACCCGTGGCGATGATGCGCTCGATTGGCCCCGGGCTCATGCTGGTGGCGTGGTTGGCCAGCGACATCATCTGCCCTTCAATCAAGCCGCGCACGTTCGCGGCGGCATCGTGCCGGTCGAACCTGAATCGTCGCGGTCCGGAGTGCGCGATCGGCGGCGTGATCTCCGTCTCGAGCCACGGCAGCATGATCCGGCCTCCATTGCCGGGCTGCTCTTCGAGCATCCTCGCCACATCGTCCCACTCGCACTGGTAGTCAGCACGAACCGCCTCGCGGGCGAGTGACCCGTTTCTGAAGCAGACCAGGTTCATGAAGTCGCCGGTCGGTGAGCGAAAGACGTGCGCCGCGCTGCTCGAGCGCGTGCGCGCACAGTTGAACGCGGTGTCGCTGGTGCCCAGTGACACCGCCAGCAGTCCGCCGCGAATGATGCCGGTGCCAACCAGGCTCGAAGGGTTGTCGCCGGTCCAGGGCAGGATCGCGGCCGCAGGCAGCGCGTAGCGTCGTTGCCAATAGGCTGACAGCGTGGCGCCGATCTCCCACGACGGGCGAATGGGTGGCAGGCGCTGTTCCAGGCCGTCGGCCGTGGCTCTCAGCGCTTCTGGTGACCAGCGGTTGTGCTGCAGATCCATCAGGTTCATGCCGGATCCGTCCCCCGGCTCGATCGGCATCTCTCGGCCGGCCAGCAGTGAGGCGAGATAGGAGCTGATCAGATGCACACGCGCCGTCGCCGCGTACGCCGTCGGTTCGCGGCGGGCGAAGCGGCGGATCTGCGGTCCGGTGAATCGTTCGCATGCCGGCGATCCGGTGAGCGCGGCGGTCGCCACCGGGCCGCCAAGGAGCTCGTCGATCGCGCGGCAGTCGTCTCCCGTGGAGGCGTCCATCCACACCGGCGACTGGGCGCGCGAGTGGGTTTGCGCGAGTTGCGCCGCCAGCGGCGCGGACGCGTTGAGTGATTGCCACCTGCGCGCCGCTTCGTGATTGAGGTAGATGCTGCCGTGCTGCTGTGCGGACCCGGCAATCGCGCGCAGGTTGTCGAGGTCGAGTTCAGCGGCCTGCGCGATCCTCGATATCATGCGATCGAGCGCATCCGCCCACATGAGCGGCGACGCGAAGACTTCGTTGGGATCAGCGCCGTGGATCACGCCGCCGGTCGTGCCGTATTCGGGACAGTCCCGGTCGAAGTTCAGAGATGAGTTGAAGACGACGCGACGGATGTCGCCTTCAACCTCGATGACGATTGCGGTCAGGCCTTGCGTCGAACAGTCGAGACCAAGGTAGAGCGGCGCATCAACAGTCTATTTGACGCGCCACTCCTGGAGACCGGCGGAAAACTTGTCCTGCATCGCAAGCTCGATCCGCAGCGCCGAGGTGGTGACCGACTTGAAGCTCAGCGAATTCCAGGCGTCGCGCGCCACGCCGAACGTGCCGGTTGTTTCGATCGGCAGCCACTGATCACCGGACTTGTAGAGCAGCTTCCAGGACGCCGGCACGCGCACGCCACCGCGGCCGGTATCGTCGAACCAATACACTTCGGTTGATGACACCGTCGAGGGCTTCTCGAAGGTGAGTTCGATCCATTCCAGCCTGCTGCCCTGTACCGGCCACCAGTCGAAGTAGGCGATTGAATCGGCGGAGTTGGCCGGTTCCTCGCCATCGATGATGTTGCGCGCGTTCTTGCCGCGGCCGCTGGGAATGGGCGACGCCGCGATGCTGGCGGTGGTCACGACGGTGGGGAAGGGCGTGGGTTTTGCGGCGGCGTCGGTGCGCGCCAGCCACACGGCCATTTGCCCGCGTCCGCGATTGGCCCACACCGCGTAGGGAATGGCGGTGAATGGCTGATCCGCCTTCGTCACCACCCCGTTCGCGTCGAAGGCCAGTCCGGTGGCGCGGCCGGTGATCACCTGGACGCCGTTGAGCAGTGCCTTGCGGAACTCGCTGCTGAGCGCGTTGCCGTCCGGCAGCACGATGTTACGCACCTTGCCGTTTGGATTGTCGGGCCACTCGGCGGCGTACACGATCGGGCCGCGTTGCAGCGCCACGCGATTGGCGTTGGCCATCACCTTGTCGTTCGAGACGACCCGGCGCACCGGCATCGGGAGGTCGAGCGTCAACTGATCGCCCGGTGCCCAGGTGCGATCGACCGTGGCGTATCCGTTGGTGACGCTCACCGGGACCGGCGTGCCATTGACACGGAGCGTGGCGCCGGCGCCGGCGGGATCGATGAAGCGATAGAGCTCGCTGGGGACGGGTTCGTTGCGAGCCCAGCCTGGAATGCGGACGTTGATGGCAAAGCGGCGCGCGCGTTGCGGCTTGACGGTCATCTGCACGGCGCCGTCCCAGGGATAGCGCGTGTCTTGATCGATCGTGATCGCACCGCCAGGCAGGTCGATGTTGGCAGTGCCCCTGGCAAACAGGTTCACGAACACGGAATCGCCGCGGGTGGCATAGAGATAGCCCGGGACCGACGGCATGAAGCGGGTGATGTTGCCGGGGCAGCAGGCGACGCCAAACCACTCCTGGCGGGCGTGCTGTCCGTTGGACTCGAGCGGGTTGGGATAGAAGAACGTCTTGCCGTCGAGCGACACGCCCGACAACAGGCCGTTGAACAGCGTGCGCTCCATCACGTCGATGTACTTCGCGTCACCTTCGAGCAGGAACAGCCGATGGTTCCAGAAGTCCATGCCGACCGACGCGCAGGTCTCGTTGTAGGCGGTCATGTTCGGCAGCTCGTACGGCTGGCCGAACGCTTCGCCGCTGCCCGATGCGCCAATGCCGCCGGTGAGATACAGCTTGCTGGTGATCAGGTAGTCCCAGATGCGCTTGCCGGCCGCGCGCATCGCCTGATCGCCGGTCACGGCGGCCACGTCCGCCATGCCTGAGTACATGTAGACGGCGCGCACCGCGTGACCGACCGGCTCACTTTGTTCCACGACCTTGAGATGCGCCTGGTTGTAGTTGAGGCCGCGCGGGTTCGCCTGCTCGCCTGCGGGGAAGGGGCCGGGACCGCGCTCGTCGAGGAGGAATTTTGCGAGGTCGAGGTAGGCCTGCTTGCCGGTGACGCGATAGAGCTTGACCAGCGCCATTTCGGTGATCTGATGTCCCGGCCACGTCGTCCGCTTGCCAGGACCGAACGTGGCGACCAGCAGGTCGGCGGCCTTCGTCGCGACGTTGAGCAGCGTCGGCTTGCCGGTGGCGAGGTGATGCGCGACGGCGGCCTCGAACAGGTGACCGAGGTCGTAGAGTTCGTGGCTGTCGTCGCGCTCGAACACCCAGCGCTCGGGGCCGGCCCAGCGGTGCGGGTTCTTCGGGTCGATCGTGCGCGTGGTGTAGATATAGCCGTCAGGTTCCTGGGCGGCCGCGATCTTGGCGATCAGCTCATCGACGTATTGATCGAGCTTGGGATCCGGGGTCACGCTCAGCGAGTACGACGCGCCTTCGATCACCTTGTAGAGGTCGGTCTCGTCGAACGGATAGCCGGGCGGCCGCCGGTCGACATTGGTCTCACCGCGCAGCACCGCCGCGGCGCGTTCGAACAACTTCACTCGTCCGGTCAGTTCGCACTGTTCGAACGCAGACGGGATGCTTGACGTCCGGTTGATCTCAATGCGCGGCGCCCAGAACTCGTCGTTGAGGTGCACGGCCGTGAATGGCACCGGCTTGATCGGGTAATCCGGCTTCGTCGGCGCACCGCTTTGCGACTGCGCGACGGTAAGGCCGAGTGCTGACAGGATGGCCGTAGCGGCATATGCGCGCTTGAGCATCCGCGAATTCTACATCCCGATAGCCTGATGGCCCGATAGCCTGTTTGCCTGTTTGCCTGATAGCATTTGCAGCCATGTCCCGCTTCTCATCCGCACAGCTTTCATACGCCGCCAGCCTGAAGGGCTATCTCGATCGTCCCGCCGCGCTCGAATTTCTGAAGACCATGGACATCAAGCACAGCGTCGGCCACTGGTCGGCGGGTGACTTCTGCGATCGCTTCGCGCCCCCGGGCTATCACTCCGACGATCCGGGATTTGGCACCGACTTCGAGTCGCAGTGCCGGCGAACCAAGGCCGCCGGCATCGACGCGATCGAGATACACCAGAGCGTGTTCGAGAAGTCGATGAACGGCGACCTCGACACCGCGGCGATCGAGCGGGCGCAGAACGGCTTCCTCGCCGAACTGGGCATGCGGATGACGGCCTGCAACATCAACACCTGGACGAATCCGAAGTTCCGTCTCGGTGGTCCGTGCAATCCCGACAAGGCGATTCGCAAGGCGGCGCTCGAGGAGGTGCTCAAGGGCGTGGAGATCTGCAAGATCGCGAAGATCCCCGTCCTCAGCGTGTGGCCCGGATCGGATGGCGCCGACTACCACTTCCAGATCGACTACAAGCAGTCACTCGAGTGGTTCACCGAAGCGTTGATTGCGGTCAACACGGAATGCCTCAAGCACGGCATCAAGCTGGCGATCGAGTCGAAGCCGTATGAACCGCGCGAACTCTACATGATCGTGCCGACGGCGGCGTCGGCCATCCTGGTCGCCCAGCAGGTCAACAAAGCCTGCGGCGGCAATAACTGCGGCCTGACCATCGACTACGGTCACCAGAAAATGGAGGCGACGACCGCGTCCACCTCGTGCGATCTGGCCGACTATGCCGGTGTGCCGGTCCACAAGTTCGACATCAACGACGCGCGGCAGGGTCGTAACGACCAGGACCTGATGTTCGGCACGTTGTCGATTCCCGAGTCGGTGGAGTATCTCTACACGACTTTTGTGCGCAACTATCAGGGCTACTACAGCCAGGATCAGTTCACCTATCGCGAGGACGCCACGCGCGCGATGGAGCGCAGCATGATCAACTTCGCGAACCTGGCGCTGAAAGCGGTTCGCATCTACGCCGACCAGCCGCGCCTCGACAAGGCGCGCGCTGCCGGCACCGGCCCGGACGTGCTCGACGTCGTCGCGCCGATTCTTGTCGGATGAGCCGAGCGGCGCGCAATGACAGACACCAGTAGACGCGATCTGCTGCGGCGCTTTGCGGCAAGGCCGGCGAAAGAGGTGAAGCCGGCTGAAGCACCGCAGCCGCGCAAGACGGCCTCAGGCACGTACGCGATCGGGATCGACTTTGGCACCAACTCGGCGCGGGCGATCGTGGTGTCGTGCGCCGACGGGGCGACGATCGGGAGCGGCGTCTCCGGCTATCACAGCGGCGACCACGGCGTGTTCACGCACGGTAGCGATCCGCATCTCGCCCGTCAGAATCCCGCCGACTACATCGGTTCGCTCGGCCATGCGATCACCGAAGCGCTGAGCGCCGCTGGAAAATCGTCGCCGCAGTTCTCACGCGACCTGGTGATCGGTATTGGTACCGACACGACCGGCTCGACACCGCTCCCGATCGACGCGCGTGCCCGGCCGCTGGCGATCGATCCACAGTGGGAGGGGCACCTCGCCGCGCAGGCCTGGCTCTGGAAGGATCACACCGCCGCCGAGGAAGCCGCGGCGATCACCGACATCGCACGGCAACATGCCCCGGAGTATCTGGCGCCGATCGGTGGCACCTACTCCTCCGAGTGGTGGTGGTCGAAGATCTGGAAGTGCCTGAAGGTGTCGCCGGATGTGTTCGACGCGGCCGCCAGTTGGGTTGAGCTCGCCGACTTCGTGCCCGCGGTGCTCGCCGGTGTCGACAATCCGAAAGACATCGTGCGCTGCGTCTGCGCCGCGGGGCACAAGGCGATGTATTCGGAGGAGTGGGGTGGACTGCCGTCGAAGGCGTTTCTTGCCCGGCTCGATCCGAAGCTCGCGGATCTGCGGGATCGCCTCTTCGACCGGGCGTTCGCGCCCGGCATGCCGGCGGGCAATCTCAGCAAGGAGTGGGCGCGCGCGCTCGGGCTTCGCGAAGGCATCGTCATCGCGATGGGCGGATTCGACGCGCACTATGGCGCGGTGGGATCCGGCATCGCCGAAGGCACGCTCGTCAAGATCATCGGCACGTCGACGTGCGATTGCGCGATTGCGCCGGGTTCGGTGGCCGCCATTCCCGGCATCTGCGGCATCGTCAACGGTTCGATCATGCCTGGGTTCCACGGCATCGAAGCCGGCCAGTCGGCGGTTGGCGACATCCTCAACTGGTGGGTCGACGTCGTCTGCAAGGGCGGCGAGACGCTCCACTCGGAGCTGTCGCGGCAAGCCGGCGCGATCAAGCCAGGTGCGTCCGGCCTGCTGGCGCTCGATTGGAACAACGGCAACCGCACCATTCTCGTCGACCCGAAGCTCACGGGGTTGATGGTCGGACAAACGCTGCACACCAGCCGCGCGGAGATCTATCGCGCGCTGATCGAAGCGACGGCCTTTGGCGCCAGGGCGATCATCGACCGCCTGCGCGAACACGGCGTGCGGATTGATCGCGTGGTGTGCTGCGGCGGCATTGCCGAGAAGAACGACGTGTTCATGCAGATCTACGCCGACGTCATCGGGCAACCGATGCTGATCGCCGGCTCATCGCAGGCGCCGGCGCTGGGCGCCGCGATCTCCGCGGCCGTCACCGCCGGTGTGTTCAACTCGTGGCAGGCGGCACAGCAGGCAATGACGTCGGTCAAAGACAAGCGCTTTACGCCGAACCCCGAGGCGCATGCCGTCTACAATCGGCTGTACGCGATCTACCGCGAACTGCATGATGAGTTTGGCGGCGTCCGAAATGCCGACCTTGGTTCGGTGATGAAACAGTTACTGGCCATTCGAGCGGCGACCGTATGACCCTTCAAGAGCGCGCGTGCCGCGCCAACCTTCAACTCGCGGCCACCGGCCTGGTGATCGGCACGTTCGGGAACCTGTCGATCGTCGATCGCGCCGCCGGGGTATTCGCGATCAAGCCGAGTGGTGTGCCGTACGACGAACTGACGCCCGAGAAGATCGTGCTCGTGTCGATCGAGACCGGACGCGCGATTGACTCGGCTTGGCGGCCGTCATCGGACACCCCGACGCACCTCGAGCTCTACCGCGCGTTTGATTGTGGATCGATCGTCCACACACACTCTGAATTCGCGACGATGTTCGCGCAGGCGCGGACGGCGGTTCGGTGCATGGGCACCACGCATGCGGATTATTTTCACGGCGACGTGCCGGTCACGCGCCCAATGACGAGACAGGAAGTCGAGACCAACTACGAAGCGAACACCGGGAAGGTCATCGTCGAGACGTTTGCCATTGGCCGGCTGTCGTCCGCTTCGATTCCGGCGGTGCTCGTCGCCAACCACGCGCCCTTCACCTGGGGACCGGACAGCGCCAAGGCGATCGAAAATGCTGAAGTCCTGGAGTTCGTCGCCCGAATGGAATGGCGCGCACGCGTGGTGGCGCCTGATGCGCCGAACCCGGACCAGTTCCTGATCGACAAGCACTTCCTTCGCAAACACGGCAAGTCGGCATACTACGGCCAGCCGCAGCGTCGCCGGGAGTCAGACGACGCGGGCGTTGACGTACGACGGGCGGCCGATCGACGTTAGCCTCTAAGGAGCCGCTGGGACGGGCACTGCTGTGCCCGTGGGTATACTCCCTCGCATGTCTTTCGATACAGCCTTCGAGATGGCGGTCTCCTCCATTCGCTTCGGCAAGGGGGTGACGCGCGAAGTCGGTATGGACCTTGCCGATCTCGGTGCGCGGCACGTGCTGGTGGTCACGGATCCGACTGTCAGACGTCTGCCTCCGATGCAGGTGGTGATCGATTCGCTCGAGGCGGCCAAGCTGCGCTACGCGATCTACGACCGTGTTCGCGTCGAGCCGACCGATGAGTCGTTCCTCGACGCCATTACTTTCGCCAAGGCCGGCGACTACGATGCCATCGTCGCGCTCGGTGGCGGATCGACGATCGACACGGCGAAGGCCGTCAACCTGTACGTGACCTACCCGCCAGAAGACTTCCTCGACTATGTGAATCCGCCGATCGGCAAGGGGCTACCGGTTCCGGGTCCGCTCAAACCGCTGTTTGCGATCCCGACGACCGCGGGGACAGGGAGCGAGACGACGGGCGTGAGCATCTTTGACCTGACGAAGATGCATGCCAAGACCGGCATTGCCAATCGTCGACTGAAGCCGACGCTGGGCATCCTCGATCCTGTCAACACCGCGACCATGCCGGCCGAGGTTGCGGCCTCGAGCGGGCTCGATATTCTCAGCCACGCCATCGAATCGTTCACGGCGATGCCGTTTACCGGGCGGCCGATGCCCGACAGCCCGAAGACGCGGCCGGCGTATCAAGGCTCGAATCCGATCAGCGACGTGTGGTCGATCCAGGCGCTGCGGATGGTGGCGTCGTACCTGGTCCGCGCCGTCGCAGACAGGTCCGACGACGAGGCGCGCGCGCAGATGCTGCTCGCGGCGTCGTACGCCGGCGTCGGGTTTGGCAATGCGGGCGTGCACCTTCCGCACGGCATGTCGTATCCCGTGTCCGGTCACGTGAAGGGCTATCACGCACCGGGCTACTCCGCCGATCACCCGCTGGTGCCGCACGGCGTGTCGGTGATACTGAACGCGCCAGCGGTGTTTCGCTACACCGCGTCGGCAAATCCCGATCGCCACTTGCTGGCGGCAGAGGCGCTCGGTGCGGACGTCAGCGGCGTGACGCACGCGGATGCGGGAAAGGTGCTTGCCGACCGCATTACCTGGTTCATGCGGGAACTCAAGGTGCCGAACGGCTTGAAGGCGATCGGCTATTCCTCGTCAGACATTCCCGGCCTGGTCGAAGGCACGCTGCCGCAGCATCGCGTGACGAAGCTGTCGCCGCGTCCAGCGAGCCAGGACGATCTCGCGAGACTCTTCGAAGATGCGATGGTGGCTTACTGAGGTCCGGCTAAAGCCGGACACCGCAGGGAACCGTACAATCGATGACTGCTTCCACTCAGCATCCTGCGGCGTCCCCCCGGAGGGCGCGGGGTTACGCGCG
>JAYQOO010000021.1:12351-36438 GCA_038144855.1 Acidimicrobiia bacterium
CCCCCCCGCCCCCCCCCCCCACCCCCTCCCCCCCGCGGGTGGGGGCTTCCGCCCGCCCCCCAACCCCCCCCCACCGCAGGGAACCGTACAATCGATGACTGCTTCCACTCAGCATCCTGCGGCGTCCGCCTTCAGGCGGACTGTTCACGGCTGCTTGACCGCCACCCGTCCGACGACCCGAACCCAGTTCACTTTGCCGGATTGATCGCGGACGAACTCGATCGATTGTCCCTTGTCGTTGCCGTCGGTGATCACAGCTCGATCGGGTCCGAAGAACGCGATCGGCATCACCGGGCGAGGATCGCCGGCGTTGGGCAACTCCTGAACGATCAGCCTGCCGTTTTCGACGCGCACCGAGACGCTGTTCATCGGCCGTGAGTAGCGGCCGACGTATTGAGCAAGATCCGGCTGCTGCGCAAGTGGTTCCACATTCGGCAATGTCTCGACCAGGCCGCGATGCGCGATCGCGTGGTTCTTCGGGAAGGTCGCACCGTGAAACTGCTTCAGGACCTCACGCTCCACGTCCTGGATCAACCTCCAGCCGTTGATCGAGTTTGTCAGGATGCCGATTGCGAAATTCTTCTCCGGCACGATCTCGAGCAGCAGGATGTGGCCGGATAGCGTGCCGCCGTGCCCGGCGACCCGCAGGTTGCCGACATTCCGCAAATGCCAGGCGATACCAATGTCATCGTCCGTGCTCTGCTTGTGCAGTTGCGTAGTGCGCATCATCTCGAGGGACGCCTTGCTGAGCAGCCGCTCCCCGCCGGACGCCGTGCCGTCACCAAGATGGAACTGCGCGTAATGCAGCAGGTCAGTGATGCAGAGCCCGACACCGCCAGCCGTCACGCTCACCGAGGGTGAGAACGGCCGCTGGAGAAACGCCGCATACCCGGAAGGGTTGCTGCGAACACCGTGTCCGGCCGCAAAACGGTTGACGATGAATTCGCCTGCGCTCGATCCGGCATGCGCCAGGCCAAGGGGCGTAAACACCAGGTCGCGCACCGCGCGGTTGATCGACGTGCCGGTCACCGTCTCGATCACGCGGCCCGCAACGCTGAAGCCGGCGTTGTTGTAGCTCCACGCCGCAGCCGGCGGTGCCACCTGCATCAGGTCGGGCATCACTGTGGCGACGAAGTTGCGGAGGGTGTCGTCGCTGCGCTCCGGTCCCGAGACCTGGCCTTCCCAGCCGGCGGTGTGGGTGAGCAGATGCCACATCGTGACGTTGCGGCTGACCGCGGCGTCGCGGACCTTGAAGTCAGGCAGGTAGTTTCGAACCGGCGCCTTGAGATCGAGCTTGCCCTGCTCGACCAGCCGCATCGCCATCGTCGCCGCAAACGTCTTGGAGATCGAGGCGATCGGGAATACGGTGTGATCCGTGACCGGCAGCGGATCTTCGACGTTGGTGACGCCCAGGCCGCGTGTGGTGATCACGCCGTTGTCAAAGATGCCGATCGCCACGCCTGGGACGCCGAACTCCCGCATCTTCGCTTCGGTGAGCTGGATGATGGATTCGAAGCGTGCGTTGTGGCGATCCTGCGCCGACGGGGTCACTGCCGCAACCAGGATCAATCCGCCGATGAGCATGACGCGCTGCAGCATGAGCGGGATTATAGTGGGGCCATGCGTCTTCTTGCCCTTGCCACGCTGACCCTGTTCCTTGCGGGATCTGCGACCGCCCTCAATGCAGAGCATGAAAAGTTCAAGATCGTGGGTGCGCTGGCGGCACTGAAGACCGACGAGATCGCAGTGAAGGCGATCGACGGCGCGACCTATGAGATGGACTTCCCCGACAACGCGGTCGTGACCAGCAAGAGCCACAAGAAGGTGGATCGGGCGACGCTCAAGGTCGGGGAGAAAGTCGTCATCCTGGCGCTCGGCCACGACATGTTCGATCTCGAAGTCTACGAAGTGCAGTTAGTCGAACGGTAGGTCCGCCTTAGGCGGGCCCGCAGCTCTCGGCCTTTTCCAGCAGCAGCGCTCGCTGCGACGCGTTCTTGGTCAGCGCCGCGGCTCGTTCAAACTCGGTTTTCGCCTCGGCCAGTCGATTCAGCTTGAACAGCAGATCCGCGCGCACGCCCGGAAGATAGGGATAGCCGGCGAGTTGCGGGTGATCCATCAACGACTCGACGATGACCAGCCCGCGTTCGGGGCCGAAGGCCATCCCGTACGCCACCGCGCGATTCAGATCGACGATCGGCGATGGCATGATCGTGGCCAGCTCGTCGTAGATTTCAGCGATGCGCTGCCAGTCGGTGTCGGCCGCCTGTCTCGCCCGCGCGTGGCACGCAGCGATCGCCGCCTGCAGCGTGTACGGCCCGCGCGCGGTATGCATTCGTTCGGCGCGCGCCAGCGCGTTGAGGCCGCGTTGAATCAATAACTGGTTCCAGCGGCGGCGATCCTGATCCATTAACAGGATCGGCTCGCCCTTTGGACCGACCCGCGCCGCCGATCGCGACGCCTGGATCTCCATCAGCGCCAGCAAACCGTGCACTTCGGGTTCGTTTGGCGCAAGCCCCGCGAGCACGCGGCCGAGTCGCTGCGCGTCTTCGCAGAGGGCTGGGCGCATCCAGTCGTCACCCGCCGTGGCAGAGTAGCCTTCGTTGAAAATCAGGTAGATCACTTCAAGCACTGACGCGAGCCGCACCGACAGCTCGGGGCCGGTCGGTACTTCATACGGCACCTTCTTGTCAGCAAGCGTGCGCTTGGCGCGGACAATGCGCTGCTGGATCGTCGTCTCGGTGGCGAGGAAGGCGCGTGCCAGCTCCGCGTTGGTGAGGCCGCCTAGCAGCTTCAACGCCAGCGTCACCCGCGCCTCGGTGGACAGGACCGGGTGACACGCCGTGAAGATCAGTCGCAACAGGTCGTCACCCACATCATCGTCCAGCGCGGAGTCAAAGTCCGGCACGGCGTCTTCCTGCCGCGCCTGCATCTCGTAGCCGACCTGTTCGTATTTGTGATCGGTCAGCTTGTTGCGGCGGAAGTGATCGATGCCGCGGCCCTTGGCGATGGCCATCAGCCACGCACCCGGATTGCGCGGGATGCCCTCGGACGGCCATTGCTCGAGCGCCGACACCAATGCATCCTGCGCGAGGTCTTCTGCCAGGCCGACGTCGCGCGTCATCCGCGCGAGCGCCGCAATCAATTTCGGCGATTCAATCTTCCAGACGGCGTCGATCGCCTTCGAGACGGCCTCGGGTTCCAATCACCTAAAGCTTATTTCCTGCGGCTTACTTTCTGCCGATCATCTCTTCAAAGCCCGCCGCCGCCGCTTGCACGTCGGCTGGGAAGTCGTCCATTTCCTGCACCTGGCGCAGCTCGATGATCTCGTTGTCGCCCATCGGTGCGCGTTTGGCCCACTCGATTGCCTCTTCCCTGGATTTCACCTGGATCATCCAATATCCGCCGATGCACTCCTTCGCCTCAGGGAACGGGCCGTCGGTGACCGTTGGCTGGCCGCCCGAGTAGCTGACGCGCACCCCCGACGCGGGCGGGTGCAATCCGTCAAGGCTGAGCAGCACGCCGGCCTTTGAGAGGGATTCGTTGAATTTCATCATCTGCGCCACCGCGTCGGCGCTCGGCATCACGTCCGGCGCGGCGCTTTCGTAACCATTGGGAATCACCAACAGCATGAACCGCATGTTTTTCTCTCCTTACTGACACGTCGAACGCCACCCCGGCAGATCGACATCTGCTGTCGGATGGGCTCAGGCACGAGCGTTGCACAGATAGTGCCCGATGACATTCATCCGTCACCTTCTCCGGTCGTGGCGCGGCCGAGTGGCTGCGGCTGGTTTGCTGGCATTTTCGGCCGGATACGGCTGGTTTGTGACGGATTTCCTGGCCAGCATCCCCGGTAAGGCTGAGCTGAAGGCGTTTCGCTCCATGGCCACCGCGAATGTCCTTTATGACATTGCGGACAAGGAAGTTCTTACGATCGCGAAGGAACAGCGTATCGAAGTGCCGCTGTCCCAGATGTCCCCGATCCTCATCAAGGCGGTCATTGCCATCGAAGACCGCCGGTTCTGGGACCACGATGGTTTCGACCCGATCCGCATTGTCGGATCGGCGATTGCGAGCGCCCGGGCCGGCGAGCCGATCCAGGGCGGCAGCACGATCACGCAGCAGCTGGCGCGTCAGAGCGTGGGCCGTGAGAAGACCCTGCGCCGCAAGCTGAAGGAACTGCTGTTTGCCGCGCAGCTCGAACATCACTTCTCGAAGGAGGAGATTCTCGAGCTGTACCTGAACAAGGTGTATTTCGGCGACGGGCTCTACGGCGTTGAGGCGGCGGCGCGCGGCTATTTCGGCAAGAAGGCGTCTGACGTCAATCTCGGTGAAGCCGCGCTGCTGGCGGGCTTGCTGAAGGCGCCCTCCAGCTACGACCCGAGTGCGAGACCCGAAAAGGCGGAAGCGCGCCAGGGTGTGGTCCTGAAGGCGATGCTCGACAGCCAGGTCATTTCGCGGGACGCGTACGACCGCGCTGCAAAGCAGCAGGTTGAGATCTTCGACGGCCTTCGCTCCGAGGAGCCCTATGGCCGCTATTTCAAAGAGGAAGTGCGGCGGCAGCTGGACGAGATGTTCGGTGCCGATCGCGTGACCGAGGGCGGGCTGCAAGTGTTCACGACCATCGATCCCGTCATGCAGCGCGCGGCGGATGCCTCCGTGAGCGAGAGCATTGCCACGATCGAACGGACGCTCGGCCGCAAGCAGCTTGCAGGCGACACGCTCCAGGGCGCGCTGATCGCCATCGACCCGCAGACCGGTTACGTGCGGGCCATGGTTGGAGGTCGCGATTTCAAGAACAGCTCGTACAACCGCGCCACGCGCGCGAAACGCCAGCCAGGGTCTGCGTTCAAGCCGTTTGTCTACGCTGCGGCGGTTGAGGATGGATACGGCCCCGACGACATGATCGAGGGGCTCTACCAACCGGTCGAGGCCTCGAACGCGGCGTGGACGCCGGACGATGAGCACTTCGAGGAGTACGACTCGGTCAGCCTGCGCGAGGGACTCCGCATGTCGAGCAATCGTGCGGCGGTGCGCCTGCTTGATGACGTCGGACTGAAGCGCACGATCCGCTCAGCACAGGGTTTCGGCTTCGCGGACCTGCCGGCCGTGCCATCGATTGCGCTCGGCGCCGGAGAGGTCACGCTCAGCCAGATCACCGCCGCATATGGCGCGTTTGCCAACAGCGGTACCGTCTATCACCCGACGCTAATTCGGCGCATCCTCGATCGAAACGGCGCGGTGCTGTTCGAGGATTCGCGCCGGCCGCAGCAGGCGATCCGGCCGGTCACGGCTTACCTGATGGCGGACATGCTGCGTGGAGTGATCGACGGCGGCACCGGCTACGGTGTCCGGCAGATGGGCTTCTCGGTGCCGGCCGGCGGCAAGACCGGGACGACCAACGACTACCGCGACGCGTGGTTCATTGGCTTCACGCCATCGCTGGTCACCGGCGTGTGGGTCGGCTACGACCAGACGCACACGATCCGGCGCAACGGCTACGCCGCAGAACTGGCGGTCCCGATGTGGACGCGATTCATGAAGGCCGCGACCAAGGGCCAACGCGCCACGTGGGTGGCCCGGCCGCGCGGTACCGCCGGGGATGCGCGCCTCGAGCCGCTGGAAGAGAAGCGAGGCTTCTGGTCGAAGCTGTTCGGCCTGGGTACCAGATAGCCCTTGCGCGACCCGTTGCCGTTTCGATAGAGTCCTCGACAAGCAAGGCCCTTCGTCCCGAAGGGCCTTTTCTATTTCTGGAGAAACCATGCGACACGAAGTGACGACTCGACGGGTGCTGTACGAAATTCCCGGAATGCGATCCGTGCCGGTGCGGGACGCCTCGTTTGTCGCAGCCGATGGTCAACCACTGCCGATGAGGGTCTACGGCGATAGCGGACCAGTGATCGTGATACTTGAGGGCTATCCGGACGCCGGCTTCCAGGCGCACGTGGGCTGCACGTTCATGGAAATGGAGTGGACGATTTCGATGGCGCAGTTGATCGCGGCGTCGGGCATGCGGGCGGTGACGCATTCGAATCGCGACCCGCTGCCGGATGCACGGGCGCTGTTGCGGCATCTCTCACGCGACGGTCGAGTCGGCGTCTGGTCGACATCAGGACATGGCCCGGTTGCCATCGCTGCTGCCACCGAGGCGGCGTGCGCCGTGCTGATGAATCCCGTTGTCGGGGAGGCGCAGCCACCCGGGGTGCCGATGTTCATCGCGCGCGCTGGCAGAGATGAGACGCCCGGCTTGAACCAGGCCCTGGACGCTTTCGTCCAGAAGACGCTCGCTGACAACCGGCCGATCACGCTGGTGAACCATGCTGATGCCCCGCACTCGTTTGACCTCTTTCTGGACGGCCCGGAAACGCGGCGCATTCTTCAGCAGGGGCTCGACTTTCTCCGAGCCCATTTAGGGTAAATTTACCCACGGAGAGTGGTCATGTCTCGAGTGTTCCTTGCGGCAGCCCTGTTGCTTGTGGTTGTTTCAATGGCGATTCCGAAGGCGCAGGCGCCAGCGCCGGCCGCGGAAGTCACCTTTACCAAGCACATCGCGCCGGTCCTGCAGCGCAGCTGCGAGAACTGCCATCGCCCCGACGGCGTCGCGCCGATGTCGCTGCGCACCTACGAGGAAGTGCGGCCATGGGCGCGCGCCATCAAGCAGCGAACCGGGATGGGGCCCAGGGCGGGCGTCATGCCGCCGTGGTACGTCGAAAAGAACATCGGCATCCAGCATTTCAAGAGCGACCCGTCGCTCAGCGCCGAGGAGATCGCGATGATCGCCAGGTGGGCTGACAGCGGAGCGCCGCGCGGCAATGCCGAGGACATGCCGCCGCTGCGCACCTGGAACGATCAGAACCGCTGGTCGATTGACGAACCCGATCTCGTGGTGCGCACCACCGAGATCACCGTGAAGGGCACGGCGCCCGACTGGTGGGGAGAGATTCCGCGCGTGCCGACCGGTTTGACTGAGGATCGATACGTCTCGGCGCTCGAGATTCGCGAAGTGAATGACGCTGGGTCCGGCGGCACCGGCCGCGAGACCGTTGGCGGCCGCTTTGTCTTTCACCACATGATCTGGAGCACGCGTGCTCGGCGAGGAAGCCGGCGATCCGAACGTTCCCGACGACAGCACGTCGTGGCCGGTGCACGAAGTGGGACGCGAAGCCGACTTCTTCGACGCCAAGTCCGCCCGGCTGCTGAAGGCCGGCTCGAGCATCGTGTCGGACTCAGTACACCTGCATTCGAACGGGCGCGACACCAAGGCCCATCTCGAGATCGCGTTCAAGTTCATGCCGAAAGGCTACAAGCCTGAATACCGGCGCGCGACCTACTCGCTCGGCAATGGCGTCGACATCGACATCAAGGCGATGGAGCCCGGGCAGCAACTGCACGCCTACGCGCTGCTCAAGGAGAACACCAAGATCCTGTCGTTTGAGCCGCACCTTCACGCGCCGGGTCAGCGCATGTGCCTCGAGGCGATCTGGGGCTACAACATCCAGACCATCAATTGCGTTGGCTACGACCACAACTGGGTGCGCGGCTACGACTACGCGGACGATGCGGCGCCGCTGCTGCCGAAAGACACGATCCTGCACATCGTCGGCTACATGGACAATTCACCCTCGAACAAGAACGTGCCCGATCCTCGCAACTGGCAGGGGTCCGGCAATCGGTCAGTGGCCAACATGTTCATTGATCTCGGCAACCGCGTGTTCCTGACCGACGAACAATTCCAGGCGGAAATGGCCGCGCGGCGAGAGAGGCTGAAGTTGACGCGCAACAGCATGGTGATCGGCTGTCCGCTCTGCAACATCCTGCCGCAGCAGCCCACGGCGGCACCGAGGCAGCAACAGTGAGACAACTGCTAACGGCGATCGGTGTGTTGATGATCCTGGGGCGTCCGGCTTCAGCCGGACTGTTCGCCCAGTCGCTGTCGTACTCGAGCGGACAGAACGTCTCACCCGCGTATGAAGGGTGGGAAGTGGGCACCGACGGGCAGAAGTACTTCGTGTTCGGTTACATGAATCGCAACTGGATCGAAGAACTCGACGTGCCGGTTGGACCCGAGAACAGCTTCAACATCGGCGGCGCCGACCAGGGGCAGCCGACCCACTTCCTGCCGCGGCGTAACCGCTTCGTGTTTCGCGTGCCCGTGCCGGCCGGCTTCAAGGACACCGACGAGCTGACCTGGACGCTCACCACGCAAGGGAAGACCGAGAAGGCGTACGCCAGCCTCCGCATCGACTACCAGATTGATGATGTCGTGCGCGCCTCCGAGACCGGCGCGCTTGGGGCCGGCTCGAGCAGCCCCGAGATCCGTGCCAACAAGCCGCCCGTTGTCGAGGTGCAGGGCCGGAAGTCGCTGACCGCCAAGGTCGGTGAAGCGGTGCCGCTGACGGCCGTCGTGACCGACGATGGCATCCCGAAGCGCAGAGGTTCGGGCTTGTCTGGAGCCGCGGTCAACAACAGCGGTTCGAGAAACGTGACCTCGACCACGACGTTCAATCGCGCGCTGCAGCCGCCTGCCCGCGTCACTGTCGGCAAGAACGTCGGGTTGCACCTGTCGTGGTTCGTGTATCGCGGCAAGAACACCGTGACGTTCTCGCCCGAGCAGATCATGGTGTGGGAAGACACGCGTGCCGGCGCCAACTCACCGTGGGCGCCCGTCTGGGTGGCGCCACAGATGCCCGATGACGGCAAGGTGACGGTGTGGGCGACGTTCTCTGAGCCCGGCACCTACGTGCTGCGCTCACGTGCCGACGACGGCGCGCTGACCGGCGACGGGCAGGTCACCATTACGATCACCAGGTAGCGCGGTAGCAATGGCCGAGCGGAACGTCAGTATCGAGCGGGAAGCACTGAACGGCGTGGACGAGTTTGTGCTGCGCCTTGATGGCGAGCGGTTCGGATTCCTGGAATTTACCCGCACCGATGCCGGCGTGTTGCGCATCGAGTATGTCGAAGTTGATGAAGACCTCCGTGGCAGCGGACTTGGTCTCCAGCTGGTACAGAAGGCCGTCGCCTTTGCCAGGGACAGCGGCTTGAAGGTGGTCCCGATCTGTGCCTACGCCCGCGCAGTCATGGAGCGCGACCCGGTCCTCAGCGCATCGCTGTAGCGCGGGGCAGGATTTGGGCGCCGCGGGTTACCGGTAGTCCTCGCGCACCGGCGCAAACGTGTCGAGGACACGCGCGCCCGTCACGCTGCGGCCCGAGTGAGGGACATGCGGCGGGATGACGAAGACCACGCCCGGCCTGAGCATGTGTGACACGCCGTCGACGACCAACTCCAGATCCCCAGACAGGACGCTCACGATCTGCTCGTGCGGATGCTGATGCTCCGGGAACGTGGCGCCCGGGTCGACCTCGACCCAGGAGTGCGTCACGTGATCGGAGTGAATCAGGCGGGCGCGAAGGCCCGGGAACAATTCGCGAACGGGGAGCGTGCTGACGTCGACCAGCGGCATACGCACAGCGTATACCGTCGCCGCCGAATCCGGCTAGCCGAGCGCCGACCACACCAGCCGAATGACACCGTCTCGGAGGCGGTCTGTGCGTTGACGAGTCGATTGCGCCTACGTCGTGAGCGCCCAGCCAGCGGTGGCGGTAGCGGACGAGCGGTGTTTGCGTCCAATATCTACGCATGGATGTGGAGTACCCGTTTCAGTCACGCACGCTGTCGCTGGCTGCCGGCGATGTGCATTACGTCGATGAGGGCAGTGGCGACGCGATGCTGCTGGTGCACGGCACTCCGACCTGGTCGTTTGAATACCGCCACCTGATCAAGGCGCTGTCGACCCGGCATCGCTGCATCGCCCCCGACCATCTCGGGTTTGGACTCTCATCGCGCCCGGCGGGCTTTGCCTACACGCCCGAAGCGCACGCCGAGGTGTTACGGGAATTTGTCGAGCGACTCGGGCTCGATCGCTTCACGCTGGTGGTGCACGACTTTGGCGGGCCGATCGGTCTGCCGCTCGCGCTGGCCGCCGATTCGCGGGTCGCGCGCGTCGTGATCCTCAATACCTGGGCGTGGCCGCTCGATGACGACCCGTTGGCAGGCGGCGCGAAACTGGCCGGCGGACCCGTCGGCCGATTCCTCTACAAGTACGCGAACGCGTCACTGAAGCTGATCATGCCGTCGGTGTACGGCGACAAGAAGAAGCTCACACCTGAGATTCACGCGCGTTACCTCGACGTGTTTCGCGATCGGGATTCTCGCGTTCTCGTGTTGCACGCGCTCGCGAAATCACTGATCGGATCGCGCGCGCACTATCGATCGCTGCTCGATCGAATTGGTGAATTGAAGCAGCGCCCGGTACTTATCGTCTGGGGCCTCAAGGACAGCGCGTTCAAGCCGCACCAGCTCGCGCGTTGGCGATCATTATTGCCGAACGCGCAGGTCGTCGAGATTGCGGAGGCGGGTCACTGGCCGCACGAAGAAGCGCCGGCGCAAGTCATCAATGCGATCGAGAGTTTCCTGAAATAGAATTAAGGGCTGTGCCAAACATTCTGCAGAGCCTTCCCGCCGGAGAGAAAGTCGGAATCGCGTTTTCAGGCGGCCTCGATACGAGCGCCGCGTTGCACTGGATGCGCGAGAAGGGCGCGATTCCCTACGCCTACACCGCGAATCTCGGCCAGCCCGACGAAGCCGACTACGACGAGATCCCGCGCAAGGCGATGGCCTACGGAGCCGAAAAGGCGCGGCTGATCGAGTGTCGCGAGGCACTGGTGGCCGAGGGCATGGCGGCGTTGCAGTGCGGCGCGTTCCACATCTCGACAGCGGGGCAGACCTACTTCAACACCACACCGCTCGGCCGAGCGGTGACCGGCACGATGCTGGTCGCGGCCATGCGCGAAGACGAGGTCAATATCTGGGGCGACGGCTCGACGTTCAAGGGCAACGACATCGAGCGCTTCTACCGCTACGGCCTGCTCGCCAACCCGAGCCTGCGCGTCTACAAGCCCTGGCTCGATCAGCGTTTCATCGATGAACTTGGCGGCCGTAAGGAAATGTCGGAGTACATGATCCGGCACGGCTTCCAGTACAAGATGAGCGTCGAGAAGGCTTACTCGACCGACTCGAACATCCTCGGCGCGACGCACGAAGCCAAGGACCTCGAATTCCTCAACAAGGGCATCACCATCGTCCAGCCGATCATGGGCGTGGCGTTCTGGAAGGACGACGTCGACGTCAAGAGCGAGACGGTCAGCATCCGGTTCGAGGAAGGGCATCCCGTCGCGATCAACGGCAAGACCTTCGCGACCGCTCTCGACATGTTCATCGAAGCCAACGCGATTGGTGGGCGTCACGGCCTCGGGATGAGCGACCAGATCGAGAACCGCATCATCGAGGCCAAGAGCCGCGGCATTTACGAAGCGCCGGGACTGGCCTTGCTGTTCATTGCCTACGAGCGGCTGGTGACCGGCATTCACAACGAAGACACGATCGAGCAGTACCGCATGAACGGCCGCCGTCTGGGACGCCTGCTCTACCAGGGGCGCTGGTTCGACTCTCAGTCACTCATGCTGCGTGAGACCGCGCAGCGCTGGGTCGCGCGCGCGGTGACCGGCGAAGTCACGATCCAGCTGCGCCGCGGCAACGACTACCTGATCATGAACACCGACAGCCCGAACCTGACCTACAAGCCGGAGCGCTTGACCATGGAGAAGGGCGAGGAAGTGTTCTTCACCCCACAGGATCGCATTGGGCAGTTGACGATGCGAAACCTGGACATCATCGATACGCGCGAGAAGCTGAAGATCTACACCCAGAGCGGGTTGCTGAAACCGGCCGCGGCCACCGGCTTGCCGCAGCTGCCGGGTGGCAACGACAAGGAGTAGCCAGTAGCCGGTAGCCAGTAGCCAGAAGTTCAGGCCTTGTTACTCCGGGCTACTGGCATCTGGCTACTTCAGATCCAGCACCCCGATGTCGTCTTCGTACCATTCGGTCAGTCGCAAGTAATTCGCCAGAACCTGCAGCGCGCGCAAACGTGCGGATCGGCCGTCGGCCTCCCACTGTCTTCGCACCTCACGCGTCATTCGCATCGTCATCGTCAACCAGCGCGTGCCTTGCAGCGCGCTGCGGCTGATCATCAGCTGCGCTTCCCAGCCATCCTGCGTCTCCTTGAACGGCGACATGTCGACGTGCGCGGGGGAGCCGTCGCTCCACAGCAGCATGTGGCCCGTGAGGAGCCACGCGGGCGGTTGCTGCCGGTCTGGTGACTCGTTGTCCCAAACGGCCATTTACGCCTCGTCCCCAAAGGCGGCTCGCGCCGTGGTCGGCTCGATCAGTACGAAGCCAATGCCGGCGCCGAGTCCGAAGGCGGCCATCAGCGCGCCCCACCCGGTGTGGTCACCGGCAATGACCAGGCCCGTTGCCATCATCATCAACGAAAAGCCTACGTCAGCGGCGAACACCATCGTGGCGATTGTTTTGCGCTGCGCCGACAGCTGCTCGGGGTAGGTGCTTGCGGTGAAGGCGAGGTGAAAGCGGGTGTTGGCACGTGCGCGCTGCACCAGGATCTGGCGCATTGACAGCGCGGCGATGGCAAGGAAATGCGTGCGGTTCTTCCACGGCTGGTGCTGTTCGTTGCTGAGCCGCAGGTAGGCTTCGTGCACGAGCGCGGTGGCTTGCAACGTCTGCCCGGGACGCTCACGTCTCAGGTAGTTCGCTGCCAGCCGCCGCAGCTCGTCGTAGACCTGCGGCATCAATTCCGCAGGAGCAGGCATCAGCCCTTCGTGATCTTGACCGAGTTGATGACGATGTCCTTGGCGGGACGGTCTTGCGCGCCGGTGCGCGTGGTGCCGATCTTGCCGATGATGTCCTGTCCTTCGATCACTTCGCCGAAGATCGCGTGCTTGTTGTCGAGCCATGGGGTCGGCACGAGCGTGATGAAGAACTGGCTGCCGTTGGTGTTTGGGCCGGCGTTGGCCATCGACAGCAGACCGGGGCGATCGTGGCGCAGGCCGGGGCCGAATTCATCGGCGAACTTGTAGCCCGGGCCTCCCATGCCGTTGCCCATCGGGCAGCCGCCCTGGATCATGAATTCGGCGATGACGCGGTGGAAGATCAGTCCGTCGTAGAACGGGCGCGAGACCTTCTGGCCGGTCTTGGGATCGGTCCATTCCTTGGTGCCTTCGGCGAGGCCGACGAAATTGGCCACGGTGTTCGGCGCCTTGTCGTCATACAGCTTGACCTTGAAGGTGCCTTCCGATGTATCAAATGTCGCGGTTGTCATGATGAACATTCTAGTGCGTATGGTGCGTATGGTGCGAAAGGTGCGTGGGGTGCGAAAGGTGCTGCTTGTGCCCTTGAGCATTCTTGTCCTAGTGGCTGGCACGGATGCTCAGCCTGTGCCACGCCGGCATGTATTGCGAATCCCGCCGAATTGGAACGGGGCGCTCGTCATTGGGGCCCACGGTGGCAGTGGTGGCAGTGCTGTTGATCGATCCGGGAAGGTTTATGCAACTTCCGAAACTGCACTCGACGACGTGATCGGTCGTTACGCGATCGACAAAGGGTTTGCCTATGGCAGCATCGATCGCGACGGCGTCGGCAGCTCTCCGGAAGGCGTGAAGATCACGCTCGATTTCATCGCACAAGCGAAGGCCGAGGTCGCCGCGAAGGCCGGACGCGCGCCAGGCCGGACCTACCTTGTCGGGCTATCCGCCGGCGGCGGCATCACGCGCGCCATCGTCGAGCAGGCATCCCCAACGGTCGACGGTGCCGTGATCATTGCCGGCGCCGGTGGTGATGTGATCACGCGCATGGATCGGCAGCAGCGCATGGCGGCGCTGTGGCCCTTGATCGATCCGCGCGCCCATTTTGGCCTGTCGGACCGCGACACCAGGATCGTGTCCTACTCGGAAGCGATCGGTACTCCCGTCGCCGCACGACGCCTGTGGCCGTACACCGGAGCGAGCGCCGTGACCGCGGCGTCACGCCCGGCTGGTGAGGTCATCAACTCGACCGCAAAGCCGTCCGTGCCGGTGATCGAAGTGGTTGGCACGTGGGACGACCTCGTGATTCGGGAGATCCGTGCCTACGCGCAGCGAGTAGAGCCGAAGGATCGACATCGTCTCTATCAAGTCGAAGGCGTGTGGCACATGTCTGGCGATGACGACGGCGTGCAGGGGTTCCAATACACGGCCGAGACGCGCATGAAGCTTGATAAGGATGTTGCGGATGCGATGGGTGAGAGCCCGTCGTACATCCCGACGGTTCGCGAGTCGCTTGACTACCTGGCGCGGTGGGTGGAGAAGCACGCCGCCCCGCCGGCAAGCCAAACTGTGAATCCGGGAACCCGCTTGAAGCCGTGAATTCCTGAAGGCCCGTAGGTCTGCCGGCCTGCCTTGGCGCCTTACGGACGTCGTGGCGGTCACGGCCTGTTCGGCCATTTCTGACTACCAGCAGGTGCTGACGGCGACGACAGATTGCCGTCAATTCGGCAACCTGTTCGTCTGCTCGCAAACCTAACCTTCCGCCTGAAGGCGGACGCCGCAGGAATTCGGGAAGTGGCGTGAATCTCCGCCAATATCCTGCGGAGTCCGGCTTTAGCCGGACCCCTACAGCGTCGGATGTTTCTTGTGCCACCCCGTGGCCTGCTCGTAGGCCAGCGCGATGCGGCAGATCGTGGCTTCGTCGTACAACCGTCCCGTCACCATGATCGACTGGGGCATGTTGTCGACGAATCCGCACTTCAGCGCGATTGCAGGGTGCCCGGTCAGGTTCGTGACCTGCAGGCTTGACGATCCGGTCGCGAGGCTGAGGAACGCGTCGTACTGCGACATTACCTTATCCATTTCGCGCATCAGCAAAGTACGCGCGCGCATCGCACGGATGTACTCCACCGCTGGGATGAAGCGCGAACTGCGGAACGTGTTCGGCCAGTCGCCCGGTGACTGCCCGGTTAGCGTCGCCAGCTTCTCTTTGTCGCGCGTGAGATCGTCAAAGGCCGCGGCAGCTTCGGCGCTCAACACAAATCCGATCGCACCGGTAGGGAAGTCCGGCATCGACATCGGCTCCAGCTTCGCGCCGGCCTTGCGGAACACATCAAGCGCCGTGGCATACATCGTGCGACGTGTATCGGCAGCCGCCCGCTGCGCCTCGGTCGGCGTTGCACCGCCGCCACCTCCGAATCCGCCACCGCCCTCGAACTCGCGCTGGATGTAGCCAATGCGCATCGACGACAGGGGGCGGTCACCGTTCCACTCGAACGGCGCGTCCGTGCACGTGTCGTCCTTGCCGTCGCTGCCGTAGATGGCGTTCAAGACAAGGACGCAATCCTCAACCGATCGGCACATCGGCCCGATCTTGTCCATCGTCCAGCTAAGCGCCATCGCGCCATGACGGCTCACGCGGCCATACGTCGGTCGCAGTCCGGTGACGCCGTTGGTCACCGACGGCGAGATGATCGAGCCGAGCGTTTCGGTGCCGATCGAGAAGCCGACGAGGCCCGCAGCCGTTGCGGATCCCGGTCCGGCAGACGATCCACTGGAACTGCGTTCGGTGTTCCACGGATTGCGCGTCGATCCACCGAACCACACGCCACCTTGTGCAAGCGCGCCCATCGACAACTTTGCGACGAGCACAGCTCCCGCCGCGTTGAGGCGCTCGACCACGGTCGCGTCCATGTCGATCACCTGGTCCTTGTACGGCGTGGCCCCCCACGTCGTCTTGATCCCCCTGGTCGCGAGCAGATCCTTTGCGCCCCACGGGATGCCGTGCAGGGGACCGCGATACTTGCCAGCCTTGATCTCGGCATCCGCGTCCGCCGCCTGCTTCAATGCCAGGTCTTCGGTCAGCGTCACAACGCAGTGGAGGACGGGGTCATATTTCTTGAGCCGCTCGAGGTAAATATTGGTGAGTTCAGTCGAGGTGATGCGCTTCGTTTCGATCAGCACCGCGAGCGACGTCACGGGCAAGAAGGCGATCTGCTCCGGCGTCAGGTTGTTTGGAACGACGGGGCGCGTCACCTTGAGTTTCGCGCCGGGCGTGGAGCGGCCAGCGGGCTTCTTGCCAGGCAGGTAGGGCCGAAACGTGACCGCGGGTTCCGTGTCGAGCGGCACATTCAACTTGCGCAGCTCTTCATAGCTGGCCAGGTTGCGATTGACGCTGTTGAGCGCCATCTGCTCTTCGGCCTCCGTGAAATCGACACCGAAAATGCTCTCGGCAGCGTCGAGCCGAAGCCGATCAATGCGCTGAGGCGCCGGGGTTTGTTGGGCTAACGCCGGCGTCGCTGCGCCAGCGGCAAGAAGGGTTGAAAAGAAGTGGCGGCGATTCATATGTGCGCCAAACGTATCAGAAAAGACGCCGAATCGGCCCGTTGGCCTGTTAGCCTGTTGGCCTGTCCATGCTGACTGAGTTCGATCTGCATTTGCTCGGTGAAGGGACGCACGTCGAGGCGTTCAACAAGCTCGGGTCTCGCGTGGTCGAACACGACGGCGTGAGCGGCGTGGCGTTTGCGGTCTGGGCTCCCAATGCGCGCGCCATTAACGTAGTCGGCGATTTCAATCAGTGGAACGGCGCGCAGCACCCGATGCGCCAGCTCAACTCGTCCGGCTACTGGGAGGCGTTTGTCCCGCGGCTGGCTGCCGGTGCGGCCTACAAGTTCGAGGTGTTCGGCGCCGACGGACACACCGTGCTCAAGGCCGATCCGTGCGCGCGCCACTTCGAGACGCCACCGAAGACCGCATCGATCGTCTGGGACAGCAGTGCCTACGAGTGGCAGGACGCGGACTGGATGTCGGCGCGCCCGTCACGAGGCCAGTGGAAGCAGCAGCCGATGTCGGTGTACGAAGTGCACCTTGGCAGTTGGCAGCGCTCACCAGACGGCACGCTGCATACCTATCGCGACATGGCCGAACGCCTCGTGCCGTACGTGAAGGACATGGGCTTCACGCACGTCGAGTTGCTGCCAATCATGGAGCATCCCTATACCGGTTCGTGGGGATACCAGGTGATCGGCTTCTTTGCGCCAACCAGCCGATTCGGCACACCTGAGGACTTCAAGTTCCTCGTCGATGCGTTTCATCAGGCCGGGATCGGCGTCATTCTCGATTGGGTCCCCGGACATTTCCCAAAGGACCAACACGGCCTCGCGCGATTTGATGGCACCGCGTTGTACGAGCATGCGGACCCCCGTCAAGGCGAGCACCAGGACTGGGGCACGCTGGTCTTCAACTACGGCCGGCATGAAGTCCGGTCATTCCTGTTGAGCAATGCGCGTTTCTGGTTGACCGAGTTTCACCTTGATGGCCTGCGGGTCGATGCCGTCGCGTCGATGCTGTATCTCGACTACTCACGCGAGGCGGGGCAGTGGATCCCGAACAAGTACGGCGGGCGCGAGAATCTCGACGCCATCGAATTCATCAAGCAGTTGAACATGCTCGTCGAGCACGACTGCCCGGGCACGTTTGTCTGCGCCGAAGAATCCACGTCGTGGCCGGGCGTGACGCGGCCCGTGCATCTGGGTGGCCTGGGTTTCACTTACAAGTGGAACATGGGCTGGATGCACGACATGCTCGACTACACGAAAGAGAATCCGATCCACCGCAAGTGGCACCACAACAAGATCACCTTCTCGATGATGTATGCCTACAGCGAGAAGTTCGTGTTGCCGTTCTCGCACGACGAGGTCGTGCACGGCAAGCGGTCGATGCTCGACAAGATGCCCGGCGACGTGTGGCAGAGGCACGCGAACCTGCGCGCCCTCTACGGCTACATGTTCGTGCATCCGGGCAAGAAGCTGATGTTCATGGGCGGCGAGATCGGCCAATGGCGCGAGTGGAACCATGACTGGCAGCTCGATTGGGAGGTGCTCGGCGATCCTCGCCACGCAGGGCTGCAGCGGTGGGTGCGAGACCTGAACACCGTTTATCAGCGGGAGTCCACTTTGTGGACTGATGACTTCGATCCAGCCGGCTTTGCATGGATCGACTGCCACGATCACGAACACTCGGTGATCGCGCTGCAGCGGACGCGTCGAGAGCAGGAATCTGACAGCCGGGAACTGGTCGTCGCCGTCGTCAATTTCACGCCGGTACCTCGTCGGGGCTATCGGCTTGGTGTGCCGGTCGATGGTGACTACGAAGAGATCCTGAACAGCGATGCGGAGGTCTACGGCGGCAGCAATATGGGCAACCAGGGCAGCGTCGCGGCCGATGCCATGCCGGCACATGGCCACGCGTTCTCACTCAGTCTGACCGTCCCACCTTTGGGATTTCTGCTGTTGAAACCGAACAAGTAAAACGCGCGAATCTTCAACGCGCTGGATTTCTGGAACCTTCTCCGAGTTTGGAACTCGCAAAACTCTGAGCTTTCGGCGCCTTCTGCGGCTACCTCTGCGCCGTCTGTGGTCGGCATGCTCTTCGCTATAGCCGAAGCGCATGATCCCGAGTGGGACGAGTGTTGGGATGAACGGCGTTTCCCGTGGCGGCTCCGCCGGAGGCGGAGTACGCGAAATAGCCGTTGACCGCCGGTGGCGGCAGACGGATATTGCCGCTATGACTCCCTCCCTCGGCCACGTACCGGTCCGCATCATCTTCGGCGTCGCGACGGCTCTCGGGTTCTTCTCCGCGTTTGCGGCGTTCTATTTCGTCTCGACGTTCACCGACAAGCCGGCGGCGTTCGGACTGCTGCTGACGCTGAATCTTGGCTACTGGTATTCGTGGGCGGCGATTGCGCCGGCGATCCTTCGGGTGACGAGGCGCTTTCCCTTCGACCGCGCGACCTGGAAGACCGCCATTCCGGTCCATCTTGCCTGCGTGGTCATTGCCACGTCGTTCCATACGGTCGTCACCGTGGCCCTGCGCATGGGCCTTACTGGATCATCGGCGAATCGCTCGATACGTGGCTCCACGAAGCCCAGGAGATGCTGTCCCTGAACTTCGACTGGGAAATGATGACCTACTGGACGATCGTCGGCGTCGGCACGGCGCTGAAGTATCTTCACGAGGCCCGGGCGCGTGAACTGAATGCCGCGCAGCTCGAGACGCGTCTGGTCGAAGCGCGCCTCCACACCTTGCAGCGGCAGATGCAGCCGCATTTTCTGTTCAACACGCTCAATACGATTTCCGCGTTGATGCACCGGGACGTTGAGGAGGCCGACGCGATGATCGCCCGGCTGAGCGACCTACTGCGGATGTCGTTGCAGCGAGTCGGCGTCCAGGAAGTGTCCCTGAAGGAGGAGCTCGATTTCCTGTCCAAGTACCTGGAAATCGAACAAACCCGCTTCCGCGACCGTCTGACAGTGGTATTCGACGTCCAGGCGGACACGCTGGATGCATTGGTCCCCAACCTTTTGCTCCAGCCGCTCGTCGAAAACGCCATCAAGCACGGTATTGGTCCCAGGCCCACACCTGGCCAGATCACCGTGCGGGCCCGGCGCAACGGCGCATTGCTCGAACTCGACGTCCAGGACAACGGCGTCGGGCTCTCCGCCGCGCGATTGACTGACTTCAATCGCGGCGTGGGGCTGAGTAACACCCGGTCACGACTCGACCATCTGTATGGGTCGTTGCACCGGTTTGAATTCCGGCAGCCCGCCGAGGGCGGGTTGCTCGTGTGCATCGCCATTCCGATGGCGGAGCTTGCAAGTGAAGTAGGGATGCGTGAAGAAGGCTCAGCCGTGGCCTAGCGTTGCCTTTGCCCGTGCGACCCACGGGCAATGAAAAAGGACGGATGGCGTGACAAAGATTCGCACGATGGTGGTAGACGATGAGCCGATGGCACGAGAGCGCATCGTTGGACTTCTGAGCCAGGAAAAAGATATCGAGATGGCCGGGGAGTACTCGGCCGCCGGCCGTCAGGAAAGGCGTTTCCTGGCGGCTTCCAGGCAGGCTTCCATCGTCGCGGTGTGACCAAACACGAAGCGCGACAGCGTCCGGAACACCACGTTGTAGACCTCGCCCCGCTCGGTGATGGTGATTCGCGACCCCGAATCGATCGGGGTGATATCGATCGTCCACGTGCCGCCGACTTGTGTTTCGCCGACCACTCGCGTGACGATTCTCGACGGCGGGACGCGCTCGACGATCTCGGATTTCACCGTCGCACCGGACCACCATTTCAGGTAGTTGTCGACGTCGGCCAGCAAGGCGAAGGCGCGGTCCTGTGGCGTATTGATGTCGAGACTGCGTGACGCTTCATGGCTTACCGGCAGGAAGAAGCCGATCAATCCGATCACACCGACGACGGCTACCAGCGACACGACGATCCAGATCACCCATTTCATCGCTTCTCTCCTCTTGATGCTCGTGCCGCCCTGGCCAGCAGGCCGATGCCTGCCAATGCCTGCCTGCGCTCTGCGACGGTGAGCGTCGCGAGCATGTTCCTGACCCGCGCGCTGTCCAGCACCGAACTGGCCTGCATGGCCTCGGCCCCCCTGCCCGACAGCAGCAGGCTCACGGCACGACCGTCCCGTGGATCCCGCCGCTGCTCGACATAGCCAAGCGCTGCGAGACGGGCAATGGCCGCCGACAAGGTCGACGCGGCGAGGCCCAGGTGCTTCGCGAGGGTGGTCGCGCGCACGGGATCGTCCTCATCCAGGTGGGCGAGCAGCGTTGAATCGGACGCCGACAGCCGGGTGGCTGTGGATGCGCGGCGTACGTGCCTGGTATGACACGCAAAATAGATCTGCGGATAGGCGACCTGCACGAGACGCACATCGCGATTGGAGACTGCCATGTGCGACCGATGCTAGAGGGTCAGAGATATTTCGTCAAAACGAACGATTCCGCCGTACAAGAAAAAGGGCCCGGGGATTTCTCCCCGGGGCCCTGTCGTTTCAGACGCTCGCGGTATTTACCAGCGGGCGCTGATGCCGAAGCGCAGCACGCGCGGAGCAATGATGCCGCTCACCGAGTTGGCGTTGGTTGCAGCCTGGTTGCGGTTGATCGCCTGGATCGTGTTCGTGTTCGTCAGGTTGAACACGTCAATCGCCGGGACCAGCGTGAACGAACCGAACCGCACCGTCTTGTCGACGCGGAAGTCGACGGTGTGCAGGTCGTCCAGACGGACATCACCCAGCGGATCCAGCAGAACGGTGGCCGTGCCGGCGCCGTTGGCGCGCGCCGGCGTCAGGATGCCCTGCGGGAATGGGAAGCCCTGGCGGCCGAGGTAGTTCACCGCGGCGTTGATCGACCACGGCAGCTGCACGCGGGCGTTGGCTTTCACCGCCCACTTCGAGTTCTGGAACACGTTGCCGATGCCCGAGCCGCCGGACTCCGGCGCGTACTGATAGCCGTTGGTCTGGAGGACATTGGTCGGATCCTCGTAGGCGTCGGCCGAATCCCAGTGGTCGATCGCGTTGTTGAACGCGTAGCTGAAGTTCGCCGACCAGCGGTTGGCCATGCGCTTCTGGAACGTGAACTCGAGACCGTTGAAATCACGGTAGCGGTCCGGCACGTTGGTGTAGACGTTCGCCGACGGAATCAGAATCGTCGGTTCGAAGTAGGTGACGCTGCTGCAGCGTGCCCCGGCGACGCTGCAGGTGGGCTGGAATGTCACCGAGCGGTAGTTGGCGCTGCTGAAGTTGTCACGATCGTTCCAGAGGAACTGATCGTACTTGCGCCACACGTAGCTGGCACCGACCGCCATCGACGAGCCAAGCTGGCGGTCGAAGCCGACAATCATTTCACGGGTGCGGTCGTTCTTGACGTTGGGATCGACGCGCGTCGGCGAGGCCGTGGCGGTCGGGTTGGCCGGGTCGTAGGCCGTGCTCTTGCTCAGGAACGCCACCGACGTGTTGACCTCGTTCGCCTGCACGAACGCGTCGCCGTTGGTGTCGCTCCAGGGGTAGCGGACGAACACGGCACCGGTGGCGGCGAGCTGGCTCGACAGCTGCCCGGGCGACATCTGGCCGTAGTAGGTGTTGTACGACGCGGACAACACGTTGCGGCCGTTGCCGGTCAGGTCGTAGGTGAAGCCGACGCGCGGCGAGAAGTCCTTCCACACCACGCCCGTGTCGGCGCCCTGGAAGTTCACGGCCGGCATCAACGTCGGGAAGAACGGGTTGACCGGAACCTCAGCGGCCTCGGCGCGGTCGTCCTGAATGTCATAGCGGAAACCGATGTTCACCGTCAGGCGATTGCGCGTGAAGGTGTCCTGGAGGTAGAACGCGTTGGTGTTCAGGTGCGACACCGAGTTGCCGTCGCGCCAGATGTCGGCTTCAGCCGCGACGCCGTTGCGGAAGCGCGCATCAATGAATCCGCCGCGATGGTTCAGGCTCGTCGAGTGAGCCGAGCGCCACCGATATCCAAACTTGAACGAGTGGTCGCCGCCGAGCACGCCCGGCGCGAAGTAGCTGCTCACCACATCGAGGCTGTTCGTCGGACGGAGGAACGTGGACGCCTGGAACGAACGGCCCCACAAGCCGGTGGTGACTTCCTGGCGGGCCTGCACATCGCGCAGCGCATCTTCGTGGAAGTCCAGTGTGAAGTTGTTGCCAAGGTGCGCCCACATCACGTCTACCAGCATCTTGTCGCTGATTACGTGCTGATCGCCGACCTTCCAGAACGGCGACGGCCCGGTGAGCCACCCGAACTGGCCGAAATCGCTCGATACTGCCTTCTGGCGGTAGGTGGTCTCGATCGGACGCGTATCGCCGGCGTCGCGCGCGTTGCGCACCTTTTCCGCCCAGGTGTTCTGGAAGTTCAGGCGGTTGTTGCGGAAGGGCACGTAGGTCAGCTTGACGTTGTAGTTGTTCAGCGTCGTCAAGTCGGTCGACAGGCAGCTGCGGAGCAGATCGGTCTCGGCCGTGCGCGGGTTGATCGCCACGCCGTTGGGACGGCACTCCGGGGTG
The DNA here is from genome assembly GCA_038144855.1 of Acidimicrobiia bacterium. Lineage (GTDB taxonomy): Bacteria > Acidobacteriota > Vicinamibacteria > Vicinamibacterales > UBA2999 > 12-FULL-67-14b. Next base: position 35,151 of record JAYQOO010000021.1, read on the forward strand.
TTCTCGTAGAAGCCGACGACGCCGACCTTGATGTCCTGCGTGCCGTACGAACCCCAGTACCACAGCTTGCCCTTCAGGATCGGGCCGCCGACGTCGAAGCCGTAGTCCTTGATGTCTTGAATCGGCGCGCCGGCGCCGGCGCCCTGCGCCTTCAGTTCGGCGGTGATGTTGTCGTCCACGAACTTTTCGTTGGTGAACAGTGCACGGCCTGAGCCCTTGAAGCGGTCGGTGCCGCTCTTGGTGACGAGGTTGATGCCGACGCCGCCGGTCTGCTGCGTGACGTCCGCGCCGCCCGTAGTGACCTGCATTTCTTCGAGCATGTCGAAGTCGTAGTAAATCGGGGAGGCGCCGGTGGCCGCCATGTCGGTGATATCGACGCCGTCGATCGACCACTTGTTGTTGCCGGTCGACGCACCGCGTGAGATGTAGCCCGACTGCTGACCCGACTGGTTACCGCCGACGTTGGCGCGGTCCATGATGATGCCGGGAGTACGTTCGAGCATGACCCAGGGGTCGCGAGCCGACGGGATGTTCTGCATCGTCTCGAGATCGAAGGTCGCCTTGGTGCCGGTTTCGCGCGTGTCCACGAGCGGGCTGGCGCCGGTGACCGTCACCGTCTCCTGCACCGTCGAGAGCTCGAGGGCGCCGTTGACCTGGGCACGGAAGCCGATGGTCACGCGGATGTCTTGGATCGCCGTCGTCTTGAAGCCGGCGAGCTCGAAGGTCACAGAGTAGGTGCCGATCGGCAGTTCCGGAATTCGGTAGGTGCCGGTTTCCGATGTCACGGAGACGCGCGGGGTGATCAGCGCGGGACCCGCGACCGTCACGGTCGCGCCAGGCAACACGGCGCCCGACGTGTCGGCCGCCCTTCCGTAAATCTCACCGGTGTTCTGCTGCGCAAAGGCGCTGGTAAAACCCAGCACGAGCATCAACGCCGATGCGACGAGCGTCTTTCTCAACGTCATTTCCCATCCTCCAAAACGCCAGGGACCAATTCCCGGCGAAGGTCATTACACGTGGCCGCCCCGACTTATCGGCAGTTCGGCTCGGCCCAACTACAGAGGTGCACGTCCCAAAGAGCAGCATTTGTGCCACTGGCGTCAGGGCGGAGTGGGATGGAAAAGGGATGAAAACAGGCCTGTAATCCCAAAAAACTTGTGACAAACTGCCACAATCCAGGGACAAATCCGGGAATTTGGATGGAAGGTGTCCAAGCCTCTGAATCCCGGAAAGTCGGTAGGCCTGAACGAAAAAGGGCCCTGGAGCAGTGCTCCAGGGCCCAGATTCA
>JAYQOO010000021.1:36448-39480 GCA_038144855.1 Acidimicrobiia bacterium
GCTCCAGGGCACATATTCAGGTAAAGCCTTTATACGCTGTTATTTACCAGCGAACAGCCACGCCGAAGCGCGCGATGCGCGGCGGCAGGATACCGCTGACCTGGTTGGCGTTTGCGGCTGACTGGTTGTTGTTCATCGCCTGCACCGTGTTGGTGTTCGTCAGGTTGAACAAGTCGACCGCCGGCACCACCGACACGCTCCCGAAGTGGAACGTGCGATCGAGGCGCATATCCACCGTGTGCAGGTTGTCGTAACGGTTCTCGCCGAGCGTGTCGATGTGCACATGGATCTGACCCGCGCCGTTGGCGCGCGCCGGCGACTGCACGGTCTGCGGGAACGGGAAGCCCTGGCGGCCCAGGTAGTTGGCCGCGAGGTTGAAGGACCAGGGCAACTGGATGCGGCCGTTCATCTTCACGAGCCACTTCGAGTTCTGGAACACGTTGCCGATGCCGCTGCCGGCCGACTCTGGCGCGTAGACCATCTCGCCCGGGCAGGCGATCACCGGGTTGGCGCCGGCGACCGTGCTGGCCGTGCAGGTCGGATTCTCATAGGCGTTCGGCGAATCCCACACGTCGACCGCGTCGTTGTAGGCGAAGCTGCCGTTCAGCGACCAGCGGTTGGCCATGCGCTTCGTGAAGGTGAACTCCACGCCGTTGAAATCGCGCCAGCGGTCCGGGATGTTGGTGTAGGTGTTGGCCGCCGGCAACTGCACGGTCGGCTCGTAGTAGGTGACGGTTTCGCAGCGCGCGCCGGCCACGGTGCAGGTCGGCGTGAAGGTCACCGCGCGGTAGTTCGCGCTGGTGAAGTTGTCGCGATCGTTCCAGAGGAAACGATCGTACTTGCGCCAGATGTAGCTGGCGCCAAACGCCATCTGCGATCCGAGCTGACGATCGAATCCGACGATGAACTCCTTCGTGCGGTCGTTCTTCACGTTGGGATCCACGCGGGTGGGCGAGGTGGTGCTGGTCGGGTTCGCCGGATCGTAGGCCGTGCTCTTGTTCAGGAACGGCACCGAGGTGTTGACTTCGCCGGCCTGCACGAAGCGGTCACCGTTGGTGTCGGTCCAGGGGTAGCGGACGAACACGGCGCTGGTGGCGGCGAGCTGGCTCGACAGCTGGCCCGGCGACATCTGTCCGTAGTAAATCGCAAACGACGACGAGATCACGGTCTTGCCGTTGCCGGTGAGGTCGTAGGTCGCGCCCACGCGGGGCGACAGGTCGTTCCACGCGCGTTGCGGACTTTTTCTGCCCAGGTGTTCTGGAAGTTGAAGCGGTTGTTCCTGAACGGCACCCACGTCAGCTTGACGTTGTAGTTGTTCAGCGTCGTGAGGTCGGTCTCAAGACAATCGCGCAGCGTTTCGGTGTCGGTCGTGCGCGGGTTGATCGCCACGCCGTTCGGGCGGCAGGTCGCGTTGTTCTTGTAGAAGCCGACCACGCCGACTTTGACGTCCTGGGTGCCGTACGAACCCCAGTACCACAGCTTGCCCTTGACCAGCGGTCCGCCGATGTCGAAGCCGTAATCCTTGATGTTCTGGATCGGCGCACCAGCGCCGGCGCCCTGCGCGCGCAGTTCGTCGGTGATGTTGTCGCTCTGGAACTTCTGGTCGGTCAGCAGGAAGCGGGCGTTGCCCTTGAAGCGGTCGGTGCCGCTCTTGGTGACGAGGTTGATGCCGACGCCGCTGGTCTGCTGCGTGACGTCGGCGCCGCCCGTGGTGACCTGCATTTCTTCGAGCATGTCGAAGTCGTAGTAGATCGGCGACGAGCCGGTCGCCGACATGTCGGTGATGTCGACGCCGTCGATCGACCACTTGTTGTTGCCGGTCGACGAGCCGCGCGAGATATAACCGGACTGCTGGCCCGACTGGTTACCGCCGACGTTGGCGCGGTCCATGAAGATGCCGGGCGTGCGCTCGAGCATGACCCACGGGTCGCGCGCAGACGGAATGTTCTGCAGCGTCTCGAGATCGAAGCTCGCCTTGGTGCCGGTCTCACGAGTGTCGACGAGCGGGCTGGCGCCGCTGACGGTCACGGTTTCCTGCACGGTCGACAGTGGGTCGCGCGCAGACGGAATGTTCTGCAGCGTCTCGAGATCGAAGCTCGCCTTGGTGCCGGTCTCACGAGTGTCGACGAGCGGGCTGGCGCCGCTGACGGTCACGGTTTCCTGCACGGTCGACAGTGGGTCGCGCGCAGACGGAATGTTCTGCAGCGTCTCGAGATCGAAGCTCGCCTTGGTGCCGGTCTCACGAGTGTCGACGAGCGGGCTGGCGCCGCTGACGGTCACGGTTTCCTGCACGGTCGACAGTTCCAGCGCGGCGTTGACCTGCGCGCGCAAGCCGATGCTGATGCGGATGTCCTGGATCGCCGTGGTCCGGAAGCCGGCGAGTTCGAACGTGACCGAGTAGCTGCCGATCGGCAGTTCCGGAATGCGATACGTCCCGGTTTCCGACGTCACCGCCACGCGCGGTGTGATGAGCGCGGGACCGGCGACCGTCACGGTCGCGCCGGGTAGCACTGCGCCTGATGTGTCCGCCGCCCTTCCAAAGATCTCGCCGGTCTGCTGCTGTGCAACGGCGCTCGTCACGCCGATCACGAGCATCATCACCGACGCGATCAACGTCTTTCTGAACGTCATTTCTTGCTCCTCCAAAACAACCGGGGTGCCTCCCGGCAAGGGTCTGAAAACGGCTGGCCCGTGTGTGGGCACGGGTCAGCCCCGACAAAGAGGGATCGAACCCAAACGACAAATATTTTGTCACTGCCCTCGTGGCGAAAGTGAAGGCGAATGTGATGAATTCAGGCCTGAATCAGCTACAAAACAGGGACGAATCCGCAGAAACCAGTGACCAGCCCTGGGACAAGTTGACGAGCGAATTTGGGGAACCGTTCACAAAGTAGACTCGTCAAAGCAGGCGAACAGGCGAACAAGACTGGCAATCATGGGCGGACGAAATATTCTAGGGGAGTTCGAGCAGCGCGTCTTGCTCGCCATCATGCGGTGCGACGCTCACGCGTACCCGATTGAGATCAGGAAGG
>JAYQOO010000022.1:0-39419 GCA_038144855.1 Acidimicrobiia bacterium
GATGCCGCTCGGCGTGCCGACCGGCGCGTTGCGCGCGCCGCGCAGCAACGCGGTGGCGTGGGTGTATCAGTCGTTCATCGATGAACTGGCGAATGCGGCCGGCAAGGATCCGCTGCAGTTCCGCCTCGACCTGCTGGCCACGCCGCGCACAAAACCTGCCGGCGACGGCTTCAGTGCCGAGCGCATGACCGGGGTGTTGAAGGCCGTTGCGGAAAAGTCGAACTGGTCCGCACGCAAGAACACCGCGACCACCGCGATGGGAATCGCGTGTCATTACAGCCATCGTGGCTACTTCGCCGAAGTGGCCGAGATCACGTTGACCAAAGACAATGCGCTGAAGGTCAACAAGGTGTGGGTGGCGGCCGACGTCGGCCGGCAGATCATCAACCCGAGCATGGCGATCAATCAGTGCCAGGGCGCGGTGATGGACGGCCTGTCCGAACTCATGACGCAGGAGATCACGATCGAAGGCGGCCGCGCGGTGCAGAGCAACTTCAATCAGTACCAACTGCTCCGCATGCGCCAGTCACCACCGGTGATCGACGTGCAGTTCGTCATGTCCGACAACAGCCCGACCGGCCTCGGCGAGCCCGCACTGCCGCCGATCCTGCCGGCCGTCTGCAACGCGATCTTCGCGGTGAACGGACAGCGCATTCGGTCATTGCCGCTTACCAAACACGGATACAGGTGGGCTTAAAGGAACAGTCCGCCTAAAGGCGGACGCCGCAGGAACGCGGAAGGCTCGGGCCCCGCCCAGGGCTCTTGCGGCATCCGGCTGTAGCCTGATTGTTCCGGAACCTTTTGACCTTGCATCCGTATACTGTATTGCATACAGTATGCCTCGCACAGTATGTGGCGCACAGGATATGGACCCGAACCTCTTTGACACGCTGCGGCTGGAGCTGCGGCGCGGCAGCCTGACGCTGGCGGTGCTGGCGCAGCTGCGGTCGGAACACTACGGATACACGCTCAGAAAGGCCCTCTTCGATCTCGGTCTCGATATCGATGAAGGCACGCTGTATCCCCTGTTGCGCCGGCTCGAGGCGCAGGCGCTGCTCACCAGCGAGTGGCGTGAGGAAGGCGGGCGGAACAAGCGCTTTTACAAGCTGTCGCCCGACGGCAAGCAGATCCTCAAGCAGCTCCTCGCCGAATGGAAGGCGATCAACACGTCGCTAGACAGGATTGTGTAAACCATGGATCTCATCGACCGCTGCATCGGCGCGGTGCGCCGTCACCTTCCGAAGTCAGCCAATCCCGACATCGTCTCGGAGCTGACCGATAACCTGCGCTCGCAGGCCGAAGAACGCGAGCAGGCGCTCGGCCGCGCCCTTAACGATGACGAGCAGGCGGAGTTGCTCAAGCCGCACGGGCATCCCTGGCTGATGGCGAGCCGTTACATGCCCCAGCAGCACCTGATCGGGCCGGCGATGTATCCCTACTACCGCCAGACGGTGTCGATCGCCGTCTATTGGGTCGTGCTGCCGCTCGTGCTGGTGCGCGGCGCGGTGACCGCGCTTTATTCCGATCACCCCAGCCTGTGGTTCTCGCGCATGCTCAGCTCCGCGTGGAACGGCGCCATCTATGCCGTCGGCATCGTCACGATCGTGTTTGCGTTCCTCGAGCACGAGCGCGTCAAGTTCACCGCACTCGAGAACTGGAACCCGCGTCGCCTGCCGGCCCCGAGCCAGGGACGCGAGATTCCCCGATCGGAGACCGTCATTGGTCTCGTGTTCCAGGTCGCGTTCCTGATCTACTGGACGAAAGTGGTCGGCCTGCCGGAGTTCATTCTCTACGACGGCGCTCGCGTCCAGTTCACCGCCGACCCGGTGTGGAACCAGCTCTATTACCCGATCGTCCTGACGATCGTGGCCAGCATCGGCGTCTCGCTGGCCGACCTGGTCCGGCCCTGGCGGACGACCGCGGCGTCGATCGTCGACATCGTGGTCAGCATCGCCGCACTGATCATCGCAACCGTCGTCTTGCGCGAAGACCATTTCATCACGCTGATCGGCGGCCCGTCCGAGGCCGCGCAACTGGCGCGCGCCGAGTTCTGGCTCAACCGGTCGATCTGGTGGACGTTCGTGGTGGTGGGGGCGATCAGCGCCGGGATGGCGCTGAACGAGATGTGGCAGCTTGCAAAGGCGCGCCGGGCGCCGGCGGTCAAATTCGCTTGAGCCGGACCTTGAGATACGCCACGCCCATCATCAGCACCATGACGATGCCGCCCGGGCTGAGCCCGTTTTCACAGGTGTAGCGAACCGTCTCGCCCGGCGCCGCGTCGAACTCCACGGTCTGCCCGAACAAGGTGTTGTGCGCTTTCAACGTGTGATGGCCGGCCTCGATCTGCTGCGTGAACGTCGCCCCGTATCTCAGGATGCGGTCCGACTTCACGCCGTCGATCCAGAGGTAGACTGGCCGATCCTGGATGTCCTGCGGATGATTGCGAACGATCTCGAGCGTCGCGGTGGTGCTCACCTCCTCAGCATACTGGCTTTGTTGCTGACCGTCGCGTGCGCGTCGCCACCGCCGGCACCGGCGCCACGCCTGATCGAGCGCTCGCGGGTGGCGATGGGGTCGCAGTTACGGGTCGGCGCCTGGACGACGGACGAGGCGCGCGCGGTTGCGGCGATTGAAGGCATTTTCAAGGAGTTCGATCGCCTCGAAGGCCTGCTGAGCGTGTGGAAGGATGGCAGCGACGTCATCCGCATCAACAAGAACGCCGGCCTGGCGCCAGTGCGGGTCAGCGACGACACCATCGCAGTGCTCCAGCAGGCCGCCGAGATCAGCGAGCTGACTCGCGGCAAGTTCGACATCACGTTCGGGGCGCTCAGCGACATCTGGCGGTTCGATCACGACCAGGACAACCTGGTCCCGGATCGGCGACTGATCGAGATCCGCCTGCCACGGATCGACTTTCGGGCGGTGCAGGTCGACGCCACCGCTCGCACGGCGTTCATCAACAAGCCGAACATGAAGGTGCACCTCGGCGGCATCGGCAAGGGCTACGCCGTCGATCGCGCCATTGCCCTGCTGCGGGCCCGTGGATTCGCGGACTTCATCATCCAGTCGGGCGGCGATCTCTACGTCGCCGGCACCAACGGCGGCGCCCCATGGACACTCGGCATCGCCGATCCGCGCGGCACGCACGAGCCGTTTGCGACGCTCGACGTACGCGACGGCACGTTCAGCACCTCAGGCGACTACGAGCGCTTCTTCATGAAGGACGGCAGGCGCTACCACCACATCATCGATCCGGATTATGGGGAACCGTCGATCGGCGGTTGCCGCAGCGTGACGATCGTCGCCGATCGCGCCGTGATCGCGGATGCGTTGTCGACCGGGGTCTTCCTGCTCGGACCGCACGACGGCATGCAGCTGATCGAACAGCTCGCCGGCGTGGAAGGCGTGATCGTGACGGCTGAGAACGAGGTGATGGTGTCGAGTGGCTTGCGTGGGCGGCTCGAACAGATCAAGCCGCCCACCAACGCCCCTTAGGCGGCCGCTGTCGATGGCGGCTTAAACTCGCCTTCCCACTTGGCCACGACCACCGACGCCAGGCAGTTGCCGGTGACGTTGGTCATCGTGCGCGCCATGTCCATGATCGCGTCGACGCCCAGGATCAGCGTCACGCCTTCGAGCGGCAGGTTGTAGCTGGCCAGCGTCGCGGCAAGAATCACCAGCGACGCGCGCGGCACGCCGGCCACGCCCTTGCTGGTCAGCATGAGCGTCAGCATCATCGTGATCTGCTGGCCCACGGTCAGCTCGACGCCGGCCGCCTGCGCCACGAACACGGCCGCCAGCGACAGATACAGCGTGCTGCCGTCGAGGTTGAAGCTGTAGCCGAGCGGCATGATGAACGAGACGATCTTGCGCGGCACGCCAAACGCCTCGACGCACTCCATCGCGCGCGGCAACGCCGCCTCGCTCGACGTGGTCGAGAAGGCAATCAGCATCGGCTCCTTGATCGACTTGAAGAAGCCGACGATCGGGATGCGGAACATCAGCATCACCGGGATCAGCACGATCAGGAAGAACACCGCGAGCGCGACGTAGAGCGTGAACACCAGGTAGGCCAGGTTCTGCAGCACCGCGAGTCCGCTCTGGCCAATCGTGACCGCAATCGCGGCGCCGACGCCGAACGGCGCATACAGCATAATGATGTTGGTAACCTTGAACATCGCTTCGGTCAGCGATTCGGCCCACTCGATGACCGGGCGGCCTTTCTCGCCCACCATGCCGAGGCCGATCGCGAAGATCATGCTGAAGACCACGATCTGCAGCACGTCGCCCTTGGCCATGGCGTCAATGACCGACGTCGGCACCATGTGCAGGATGATCTGCTGCCAGGTCTGCGCCTGGGCGCTCACCGGCGGCGCGCCGGCCGGCGGCGGCAGAGTCAGACCATCACCGGGGCGCATGATGTTGACGGCCAGCAGCCCGATCAGCAGCGCCAGCGTCGTCACCACCTCGAAATAGACGATGGCGCGGAAGCCCATGCGGCCGACGTCCTTGAAGTGACCGGCGCCGGCAATGCCGGCGACCAGCGTGCCGAACAGCAACGGCGCGATGATCATCTGGATCATGCGGATGAAGATCTGGCTGAACGGCCGGATCACTTCCACGAGATCGCGGTTGTAGTTGTTGATCAGGATGCCGGCGATCAGGCCGACCACCAGGCCGATCATGATCTGCGCGGTCGGTGAAATACGTGGCTTGCTCGTCGCGGTCGCTATGGTTGCCATGTGCGGAAGGAATTCTATATCAGGCCGACAGGCCTGCAGCGCCTGCAGGCGCGCAGGAGGCACGCGCAGTCAGCGCACTGGCTGCAGCGGTAATACTCGAAGCTTCCGTTCGTTATATTCGATGATTCGCCAGTGCGGGCACTTCTGCTGATCGGCATAGAGCCGCTCGCAGTCGTCGCAGCGGACGCACTCGGTGACCAGGATGTTCGGGCCGTCGATGGCGCCCCATTGACACGTCTTCTCGCAGATGCGGCACGTCTTGCACTCCGACCAGCGCTTGATCTTGAACACCGTCGCCAACGAGATCAGCCCGAGCGTGGCCCCGACGGGGCACAGGAAGCGGCAGTACAGGTTGCGGACAAACAGCGTCGCGGCCAGCAGCACCGCGAGCATCGTCCACATCACCGGCGTGCCCAGCAGGCTGAACATCCAGAACGGTTCGGTGTACTGGTAGATCAGCACGTTGTGCGTCGCGACGTAGTACGCCAGCACGCCGGCGAGGATGCCGAACTTGATCAGCGAGGCGCGCTTCTCGATCGCGTACGGCACGTCGACGCGCATCTTCGCCGGCAGGATCGCATCCAGGGTCTGCGTCAGCGCGCCGTAGGCGCAGATCCGGCCGCAGTACAACCGCCCCCACAACACCGTCGAGACGACCGTGAAGCCGAAGAACAGGTACCACGCGATGTTGTACTTGAAGACCGGCCAGGTCCAGTCGACCACGCTGAAGATGTTGGTGATCGAGATCAGGTAGCTCTTGGCGAAGCCCATGTAGCCAATCGCCGCGGCAAACGTCACGTATTTCAGGACGACGCTTTTGCGGTGGAAGCTGATGAGCGCCAGGATGATGAACGCGCTCAGTAGCGCAATGTCCTGGTATTGCGGGGCGAGGATGTCCGCCCAGGTCTCGACCGGCGCGTCCTCGAAGCCCCATGGATCGGGCTGCTGAATTGCCATCGTGATGGCCTGATAGCCTGCTGGCCAGCTGGCCTGATTCACTGCTTGAGGTCTTCCGGCCGCAGGAAGGTCTTGGCCATCGTGCGCGTGGCTTCACGCAGCACGCGCGCCGAGTGGTTGATGGTGATCGACGCGCGCGACACCGCCGCAATGTCCTTGCCCACCTGGAACGGGTCGCGAATGCTCTTGTTCTTGAACTGCTCGACAAACTTCGGCGGATCCACCGAGAAGTAACCGTAGGGCTCCGAGTTGTAGTCCATGATCACGTTCTGGATCACGCCACGCGTGTCCATGCCGACCAGGAAATGCACGGGACCGTGGTAGCCGATATCGGTCGGCACCACGTCGGTGGTCCAGAAAATGAAGCCGATCGGCGGCGCGTTCGGGTTGGTCTTGGGATCGACGCCGTAGACTTTGTAATGGAGCGGCGTGCCGCCAAAGGTCGAGAAGCCGCCGGCGTTCGGAAACAACGTCTTGAAATAGGGCTCCGGCCGGGGGTTCGTAAACGTCCGCCTGGGTTGCGCCGAAAGCGTGACGACGCCAGCCGTGACCAACACCAGGAACATTGCGACGAATCGTGTCAACCAATCCCTCCGGAGACTTCGCGTCAGCATACAATAGCCCGCCATGAAGCACGTCTCCAGATATCTCGTTCGGGCCCTCGTCATTGCCGGTGTCTTCGGGCTGTTCAGCAGCGCGCCCACAGCGCAGACGCCGACCTATCCGTACGACCACATTCACCTCAACGTGCCAGATGCGGCCGTCGCGTCCGCATGGTACGAGAAGCACATCCCCGGCGGCCGTCGCATCACCGAAGCGCCCAACCGGATCATGTACGGCAGCACCCGCCTGATGTTCCTCGTCTCCAAGGACGCCAAACCCAGCGCCGGCAGTTCGATCGATCACCTCGGCTTCTCGGTGCCCGACCTCGACGCGAAGATGAAGGAATGGGAAGCGGCCGGCATCAAGGTCACCTCACCGGTGCGCGATGTGCCCAAGCTGTTCAAGCTGGCGTTCCTCGAGGATCCGTGGGGCACGCGCATTGAAGTCGTGCAGGATCCGGATCTGCTCGGCCTGCACCACGTGCACCTGCGCAATCCCAATCCCGATGAAGGCTTTGCCTGGCTGCTCGACAAGTTCGGCGGCAAGAAGGATCGCCTCAAGGGCACGATCGACGGCATCCGCTACGACTACGAAGGCTTCAGCAGCGTGTGGATCCTGATCACCAAGGGCGAGGCGGAACCCAGCCAGGGCCGCGCGATCGATCATATCGGCTGGCGCTCGGTGGGTCCGCTCAACGACACCATGGCGAAGCTCAAGTCGCAACAGGTGGTGGCGACCTCGGAACCGCGTCCACTGACGCTGCCCAACGGGCCGTCGATCAACTTTGCCTACGTGGCAGGACCCGCCGGCGCGCGCATAGAATTGGTGGAACGGCCCGGCCTCAAGCCCGGCCAATAACCGGAGATTCACATGATTACCCGACGTGAAATGATCGCGACCCTCGGCGCGCTGGCCGTTGCCGTGCCCGCGTTTGCCGCCGCCGACCAGGCCTACAAGGGCGAGATGGTGTGCGCGAAGTGCTTCCTGAAGCGGCCCGATGCCAAGGAATGCCAAGACGTGCTGATGGTCGGCAGCGCCAAGGCGCCAACCGCCGAGTTCTACGTCACGAAGAACGACGTCTCGAAGGAGACCGGCGAGGCGTGCATGGAACCGATGAAGGTGACCATCACCGGCACCGTGTCCGAGAAGGACGGCCGCAAGTGGATCACCGCGTCGAAGATCGTGAAGGACAAGTAACTACTCGCGTTCGAGTCTGACCCGAAGGGCGGCGATCTGCCAGATCACCATCATGATCCAACCGCCCCTTCCCAGCGCGTTGCTGCACCTCAGCCGCACGTGTTCCCCGGCCGCGGCCTCGATCTCGATCGTGTGTGAAAAGAGCGTATTGAACGCCCGCACGGTGTGACGGCCGGGCGCAATCTCGCGCGTCACCGGCCGGTTGTACTTCACCTTCCCCCACAACTCGCCGTCGACATACAGGAACACCTGGCGATCCTGGAAATCTGACGCATTGTTTCGCGTCACGGTGAGCTGGGCATTGTTGATCTTGGTGGCGGAGCGCGTCGCCGTATCGCCTGGACCGTGAAACGCGCGCTGCAGCGCCGCAATTTCGTCCTGCGCGGTGTCGACGTCCCTTGCGGTCGAGACAACCGGAGACATTCGTGAAGGATAGCCGATTGTCGATTGCCTAAACAGAAGCCGGTATTCCGCCGTATGAAAAGACAGTATCCGATCGTGCCAGCTCGGAGCTGAATGGCTGAGGTTATGAAGGTTGCAGGTTCGTTGTTTTGTGTGGTTTTGGCGTGGTTCGCTCTTGCGGAGGCTGTGCCGTTCGCGGTGGCGCCCAGTGTACGCGTGACGCTGACGCCGGCACCGGTGCTGGCCTTGCCGGGCACGGTCGACTCGAACAGTCCGGTCATCTGGGACCTCGAGGACGGCCTGCGGAAGATGTTCGTCATGACCTCCCACTCAGGGGTGCCGTCGATTGCGGAAGGGCCCGAGGTCGTCAGGATGGGTACTGCGGCCCCAATCACGTTGACACCGCATCCCGGCTATGGCGTCTGGATGGAGGCCATCATCTCGGACAACGTCGACACCTGGTACGGCTTTTACCACAACGAAATGCCGGCCACGCGCTGCGGACGCGATGACCGCTTCGAACCGCGCATCGGCGCCGCCAAGTCCACCGATCGCGGGCGCACCTGGCAGGACCTCGGCATCGTCATTCAGGCGCGGCTGAACACCATCGCCTGCGGCTCGACCAATCGCTACGTGATCGGCGGTGTCGGTGACCTGAGCGTGATGCTCGACCAGGACAAGCAGTTTCTCTACATGTTCTACAGCCAGTATCCGACCCTGCAGTATTCGCAAGGTGTCGCGGTGGCGCGCATCGCGTGGGCGGATCGCGACCGTCCTTCGAGGCGCGTCGAACTGTGGCGCAACGGTGTGTGGGACAGTTCGCGTCGCCGCGAACTCGTCGCGGCGCTACCAGGCGCGCAGCCGACCCTGGCCTGGACGTACGTCTCGGCCACGCCGCTCGTGCCGCCGGCACAACCATGGCACGACACCGACGAAAAGGTCGACGCGTTCTGGGGCCCCGCCGTGCACTGGAACACGGCCATCGAGCAGTACGTGATGCTGCTCAACCGCGCCAAGGACGAGAACTACAGCCAGGAGGGAGTCTACGTTTCGTATGCGCCACGGCTCGATGATCCGTCGCTCTGGTCGGCGCCGCAAAAAATCCTCAACGGCGGACGTTGGTACCCGCAGGTGATCGGTTCGTCCCCCGGTACCGGGACGGACAAGCTCGCGGGCGCGACCTCGCGGTTTTTCATGGGCGGGCGAAGCGAGTGGGTGATTAACTTCACCAAATGAAGATTGCCGTCGCCACGGCGCTGCTGCTGATCACCAGCCTGCAGCCGACACCGCGTCCAGCGCCCACGCGGGTGCAGATCGCCGACGGCATCTATCTCTATCGCACGGCGCCGTATGGCGAGGTCGGCCTGGACGGCAATTCGATCGTCATCATCTCGGACGGTGTTTCAGAAGGCGGCGGCGTGCTGGTGTTCGACACCAACGGCACACCGTCGGCGGCCGCTGCCGTGCTCGCCGACCTGAAAACCCTCACCTCACAACCCGTCCGCTACATCGTCAATTCGCACTGGCATTGGGGTCATTGGTACGGGACCGAGGTCTATAAGCGCGCCTATCCGAATGCCCAGGTGATCGCGCACGAGAAGACCAAGGCGATGATGGCCGGCCCGGCGATCGAGTTCAACAAGCCCGGACTCGATTCGCAGCTGCCCGGATATATCGCGATGCTCGAGAAGCGGATCGCCACCGGTGAAGCGGCGACACCACAGCCGGCCAACCTGCCGCAACTGCAGCAAGGGCTTGCGGACGCGAGGTTCTTTCTCGAGCAGAAAACCAGCGTGACGCACACGCTGCCGACCGAGACCTACGCCGGCACGCACGTCATCACGCTTGGCGATCGCGAAGTGCGGTTGCGGAACATCGATCGCGCGGTCACGCCCGGCGACACGTTCCTGTATCTGCCGAAGGAGAAGATCGTGATCACCGGTGACCTGCTGGTGAATCCGGTGTCGTTCGCGCTGAGTTCGTATCCCAGCGGGTGGATCAAGACGCTCGACTACATCGACAGCCTCGATGCCTCGATCATCGTCCCCGGCCATGGCGAGCCGTTGCGGGACAAGAAGTTGTTGAAGGCGACCAACGCGGTGTTGAAGGAACTGGTGAAGCGCGGAACCGACGCAAGGTCACGCGGCGTGGATCCAGACACCGCGCGCACCGAGATCATGCCGCAGATCAAGGAGCTGATGGTGGCCGTCACCGGCGATGTGCCCGCGGTCAATCGCGCGTTCGAGACACAGCTGTCGACTGGTTCCTGCCATCGCGTTTACGACGAGTTGAATGGCCCGCTGAGCGACGCGATCGCGCCTATTCCTCCAAAGTAAAGATCTTCTCGACGCACTGGCTAAACAGCTTGCCGATCTTCATCGCCAGCGGCAGGCTGGGGTCGTACTTTTCGGTCTCAATCGCGTTGATCGTCTGTCGCGACACGCCAAGGTGATTGGCCAGGTCCTGCTGCGACCAGTCGCGCTCGGCGCGCAACACTTTCAATCGATTCTTCACTGGTAGCGCGCCTTCGCGCGCCACAGGCCGACGTAGTACAACAGCGGCAGCATCGCCCAGATGTGCCGCACGCTGAAGTCGTCCGGATTGAGCGTGATGGCGACGTCGAGCAGGCGGAGCGTCATGAGCAGCACGAGCGCGGCGGGGAACGCAAAGCCAAGCGCTTCCAGCTCGATGCGCCGTTCGAGTTCATCCATCTGCGCAACGCCTTTGGTCCACGTCAGCAGATACCAGACGAAGAACGGCACCGGCACCAGCGCGATGCCAGCCCGCACCCATGATGAACCGACGTCCATCGCCAGCAGCCCGCGGGCGATGAGAAAGAAGGAGACCCACAGCAGGCCCGCAATCAAAAGACGCGCGCCGTAGACGCGATGCGTCGCCTCCGCAACTTCACCTGCGCTCTTCCCAGCGAGCTTGGCGGCTTCAGCGGCTTCCCTGGCGGCTTTGCGTCGACGATGAAGGATGGCGGTCAGCATGTTCAGCTTCTGGCGAGGAACTGTAATCTAAGCTTTACTAAATGTAACGCATTATTGACATTATATGCTTCATAGGGACGACTCCCATCAGTGGGTTGTGAAAGTTACGGCCTACCGGCATGGCAGATAGCCTACCCGCCGGCCCGGACATCCGTTCGCCACCCACCGCGACTGGGCATCGACCGGCGAGGGCCTCAAACGAGCCGACTCAGTGCTCTTCACCGACAAATCGAGCGGAGGCCGCGACAGGCGCTGTTTGAGCCGAGCATCACGCGAGTTCGCAGGGCGCTTGATGCGCCGAGCGAAGATTTGTCCGGCGAGCTGAGCGGCCCTCACCGGGCGATGCCTCGTTGCGAATCAGGCGAACGAGGGAGTGGGAACCAGCCGAGGAACAGTCCGCCTAAAGGCGGACGCCGCAGGAAGAATTCTTGTGCCGCGACGAGGCGTCGAGAGGCGAGGGCCTCGAACGAGCCGACTCAGTGCTCTTCACCGACAAATCGAGCGGAGGCCACGACAGGCGTTGTCTGAGCCAAGCATCACGCGAGTTCGCGGTGCGCTTGATGCGCCGAGCGAAGATTTGTCCGGCGAGCTGAGCGGCCCTCGCCGGGCGATGCCTCGTCCCGATCCCGCGAACGAGGAGAGTCGGAACCAGCCTGGGGGAACAGTCCGCCTAAAGGCGGACGCCGCAGGAAGAGGAACAGTCCGCCTGGAGGCGGACGCCGCGGGAAGGAGTCCCTGGAGCAGGGCTCGCTTAGTCGTGCATATGCCGAAGATAAATCTGCTCAAGGTCGCTATGACCAAGCCGCTTCGTGTCGATCGACTCGACCAGGCGGCCGTGCTTCATGATGCCGACCTTGGTGCCGGACTCCTTCGCACGAAAGAGGTCGTGGGTCGCCATGAGGATCGCGACGCCGCGGACACTCAAGGTGGTCAGCAATTCGGAGAAATCGTTCGAGGCCTTCGGATCGAGACCGGAGGTCGGCTCATCGAGCAGCAATGCGGATGCGCCCTTCGCGATCGTGATCGCGATGCCGACCTTCTGTCTCATCCCCTTTGAGTATTCGCCGACGCGACGACGAGCTTGATCTGCAGTCAGCCCGACCTGTTCAAGGATCGTGATCAGCTCAACGTCCGAATCTACGGATGCCTGTGCCAGCCGCGTGAAGAAGCGCAGGTTCTCCAGCCCAGAGAGCGTTGGATAAAGCGTCACCATCTCCGGGATGTACGACAGCTTCTTCTTCGTCTCGACCGGATGTGCGGCGACGTTAAGTCCGCCGATCCGCGCTTCGCCCGACGTGGGCTGGATGAAGTTCAGGAACATGTTGATCGTGGTCGTCTTGCCGGCGCCGTTCGCGCCGAGCAGGCAGAACACCTCACCAGGCTGAATCAACCACGACACGTGATCGACGGCCTTGTTGCTCCCGAACGACTTACAGAGGTCCGCTGCCTCAATCACAATTGATAGCCCTCGTAGCGACGGAAACCGGCCCACCACAACAACAGCGCGAGCACGGTCAACGTCGCAATTGGCGCCAGGATGCGGCCGCGCATCGCGCCCGTCCCTTCGTCCTGGTATGTGAAGACCGGCGCTCGGGCGTATTCCTCAGGCGTCAGCGTCGCAGCATCCAGCACGCGCGGCTCGAAGTACGCGCGCCACTCACGCTGGAATGCCGCGGCCTCGAAACGGAAGTGCTCGAAGCGATGTGTGCTGGTCCCGGCAACGTCCAACAACACGCCCTGCGCGATCATCGTCGGCGACAGCACGCTCAACCGCGAGGTGAGACGCTGCTGCCTGGCGAGTTGATCGTTGAACGCCGCTTCCACTGACTGCAGCCGGTCTGCCACGCGCTGGTCGCGCTGCGCCTGCAGCAAGGCGAACTGCCGCATGCCTTCCTGGCCCACGTTGCCGCTGGTCGGGTGATCCTGCAGGAATTGCCCCAGTTCCCGGCTTCCCTGGACACTGGCCTCCTGCGTTGCGGAACGCGCCTGCACCGCCGCGTCGACACGCGACGGCATTGGGTACCACGTGCCGATCAGCAGGTTCACCGTCGAGGGGCCAACGACAACCAGCAAGAGCCAGATGCCGGCCAGGACCAAGGCGTTGGCCGGCGCGCTGCGGCCTCCGGCATTCACGATCAAGGCAATACCGTGCCACACAGCCGCGTAGACGGCGACGGCGAGGCTCCACGCGAGTGCGCGTTCAACATACGACGGTTCGACACGCGCAGCGATCAACCCCGCCACCAGCGGCACCACCAGCGCCGGCACCAGCAGCAGCACGACTCGGACGATCATCCTGCCGGCCACCACTTCGCGCAGCCTCACCGGCTGCGACAAGACCATGCGCAGCGTGCCGCGGTCGCGCTCGCTGGCCGTCAGGTCGAAGCTCACCGCGAAGATCAGCAACGGATACAGGAACAGGATCACAAACGCGACATCGAACTGCCCGCTCGCCACCTGCAGCGGATGTTCGATCTGGTCGCCGGTCACCAGCCCGTCAAGGGACCGCGCGGTGATCTTGAAGTAGTTCGAGTACACGTCGCTCTGGCCGATCGCGAGCGCCCCAAGCGGCGCCGGCGGCAGCAAGGCGAGCGAGCCGCGCTCGTTGGCCACGGCATCGGCGCGCAGTGACGGCGGGCGGCCGCCGCGCCCGATCTCACCGCTCGTCGAGAAGACCAGCGCGGTGGCACGCTCCCGAACGTCTCGCGCCACGCCCAGCAACGTCGCGGCCAGCAACGCCGATACGAACACAAAGACCACCAGCTGCACGACCGCGTGGGAGGTCAGGACGTGCCATTCGTGTCGGACCAGAAGGCGGATCATGGCCCGACCTTCATGGAGACCACCGACCACGCCGCGGCGATCGAGACGGTCACCAGCCAGCCGGCCAGGACGATCGCGCTCCAGGCGCGTGACGACAACGCCCACGCCGCCGACGGCACCTCGTAATCGAACGGCGGAACCTTCTCCCACAGGTCCCGGCCACGCGTGTAGTCGAAGGTGTTGAATTGCCCGTACGCCGCCAGCTCGCCGTTCAGCGTCGTCAGCATCTGGGTGCGGTAGGCCGATGCCGCGGCTGAGAACTGCCGGTCATGCGCCTCGTCCGTGCCGGCAAACGCCATCGACAACGAGCGCGCGGCGAGGGTCGGCGCCAAGGCGCCGATCCGCTCGAACGTGTGGGCTTGCCGCGCATACTGCGCAAACAGCGCATCAAAGCGGCGGTTGTAGAGCGCCGTCTCGTCCGCTTCGGATTCAAGCAGCGCCGTCACTTCGACGTTCGACGGCGCCATCGTCGATGCAAACTCGCCGTCGAGAAAACGTGTCGTCACGTCCTCGACGCGGGCGTCCCACGTTGGCCAGGAATCCTTCTCGTCCTGAATCGACGCCGCGAACTCAATCGCCGACGGCGACGGATCGATCCATTTTGCTGTTGCCATCGCGAGCGGCGGCGCGACAAATGCGTTCAGAAACCACAATGCCAGCAACACGATCAGGGCCGTCCCCTGCGTCCTGGCGCGCGCCGACACGGCGAGTCCCAGGCCGACCCAGATCAACGCGTGGGCGAGATAGACGGCGAGCATCGCGACGGCACGCGCCGCGACCGGCGCCTCAGGATCCGCAGGCGCATTCGTCCACACGAAGACGGCGCCGATCACCACCGCGGGCACGATGATCGCCACCAGCGGCAACATCGCCCCAAGTGCCTTGCCGGTCAGCAGCGAGCGGCGGCTGATGCCCATCGCCATCAGCGGCCGCAGCGTGCCGTGTTCACGCTCGCCGGCAAAACTCGAAAACGTCAGCGACACGATCAGCAGCGGCAACAGCACGAGCGCGACCGAGGCCGGCGTGAGCTGGCCGAGTCGCCGCGTGGGCGTGGCATCCTCGATGGGGCGATGGCGAGCCAGCTGCTGCTTGTGCGCTTCGAGAAACACGAACACCCCGACGAACGGATCGAGTCCGGGATCGATCGCCGACAGCGGCTGCACCGGCTTGAACACGAACGCCCCGTAGTGCGCGGCGGCGTGCGGATTCATGTCGCCCTTCTCGAGCCACACGTCGCGCTCCGCCCGCTGCGCGTCACGGTGCTGGCGCGCGATTTCTGACTGGTTGTGAACGCCGCCGGCCACGGCGGCAATGATCAGGAGGATGAGGAGCCCGGCCGCCGATCGAAAGCGGCCGTCCCGCCAGGTCTCGGTCGCGTCCTTGACCGCAATGGTGAAGGCGTCGCGCACCGAATCTCGTTACTGCTTCGCGGCCGTCGTCGCAGGCGCCGAGTACTGCACTTCCTTCGCCTTCATCGGCGCCACGCCGTCGCCGACGTTGACGACGACGCGCATGCCGGACTTGAGCTCCGACTGCATGCCCTTGTCCTTGCCGCGCTTGAAGGTGGTGGTCGGCGTGACCTCGAAGGTCGCATCCTTGCCTTCGGTCGTCTTCATGACAACCTTGTTCTTGTCGACCGAGGTGATGGTGCCCATCAGCTTGTGATCGTGGCCGGGATGGGCCATGGGCAAGGCGGGCGCGAGCAAGGTCAGCGCCAGGACAGCGAACATCAGGTGCTTCATGCCGGTAGATTACCAGCTTTGCGCGCAAGCGCGAGCACGGCGTCGGCCGTAGCTCCAGCCGCGCGGAGATCCCGAATACCCGTGTCGCCGTCGGATTTGCTGAGCTTTTGCGACGCCGTCTTCATCACCAGCGCGTGGTGCCAGAAGCGCGGCGGCAGGGTCCGGCCGAGCAGCCGTGCGAGCCGGATCTGCCGGCCCGTGGAGTCAAGCAGGTCCTCACCACGGATCACGTCCGTAATCCCCTGCTGGTCATCGTCCACGGTGACGGCAAACTGATAGGTCCAATTGCCCAGACGGTCGCGGATCAGCAGGTCTCCACACTGCGTCGATGGGTCCTGCACCTGTTGTCCTTTGAACCCGTCGTCGAATCGCTCTTCGCCGGGATCCATCCGCACGCGCCAGCCAACCCCGTCCGCCAGTGCGATGCCCTTCTCACGGCAAGTGCCTGCGTAGGGTCCGCTGCCCATCTCCGCCCGGGAGCACGTACACCCAAACACCCAACCATGCTCGATCAGCGGTTGCAGCGCGGCGCGGTAGATCGCCTCGCGCTCGCTTTGCCTGACGATCGGCCCGTCGTGGGTGAAGCCGAGCCAGGCGAGGTCTTCGAGGATCGAGGCCTCGAATTCCGGCCGCGACCGCTGCCGGTCGTGGTCCTCGATGCGCAGCAGCACGGATCCGCCAGCCGCCCGTGCCGCGCGCCACACCTGGAGGGCGTTGACGACGTGTCCGAGGTGCAGGTGTCCGGTCGGTGCCGGTGCGAAGCGCGTACGCACGGTGCCGATCAGGATAGCCTGCCCGCCGTTCGAGACTCAGGATCGACCGTTCGGGTCGGCCACCGACGAAAAGTCGCTGATCGAGGCGACCGAGGCGCGGCTGACCGAGATCTTCGACGCCAGGATCGTCGTGCTGGTCGGCTCCCGCGCCATCCTGGAGCCCGCAACACAGACGGAAGTGAAACTGGTCAGCCCGGTGTCCGGCGCCATCGTCCGCCTGGCGGTGCTGAAGGGCGAGCACCACAAGCACCTGCTCTCGGAAGACCTGACGCTGCTGCGATCGCTCGGGAGCGTGTTTGGGTTCATGCTGGAAAACATCCGGCTGCAACGCCACCGCGTCGAGCAGGAACAGGTCGCGCAGGAACTGCGGCTGCAATCCAGCAAGTCCGAGCTCAAGGCGCTGCGCGCGCAGATCAACCCGCATTTCCTGTTCAATGCGCTGAACGCGATCGCGTCGCTGATCCACACCGATCCCGCGCGCGCCGATGAGGCCGTCGAACAGCTGGCCGAAGTCTTCCGCTACACGCTGCGCCGGTCTGATTCGGAGTGGGCGCCACTCGACCAGGAGCTGACCTTCGCGCGCGCCTACCTCGACGTGGAGCAGGCGCGTTTCGGACAGCGGCTGGCCTACTCAATCGATTCCGATCACGCCGCGCCGGCGCCGTTGATTCCGTCAATGCTGCTCCAGACACTGATCGAGAATGCGGTCAAGCACGGGGTGTCGCAAGAGCGCGGCCCGGGTCGCATCCAGGTGGTCGCGCGCTCGGCGCCCGACGCCGTGTCGATCGAGGTGCGCAACAGCGGTCCGTTCACGCCGCGATCCACGTCCGGCCGCTCAGGGCAAAGCGGTGAGGGGTTCGGGCTGCACAGCGTGCGCGAGCGACTGAAAGGGCACTTTGGCGATCGCGCGTCATTCACGCTGACGCGTGATGAACAGGCGGGGATGACGGTGGCACGGATCGCAATGCCGCAGACCAAGGTGGTCGCGTGATCCGCGCCGTCCTCGTCGACGACGAGCCGCCGGCGCGCGTGCGGATGCGCCAGCTGCTTGAAGCAGCCGGCGGTGTCACCGTGGTGGGTGAAGCCGGCAATGCGTCGGACGCACTCCTGCTGATTCGCGACTCGCGGCCGGATCTGGTATTCCTCGACATCGAGATGCCCGAAGTCAGGGGCACGGCGCTCGCCGCGTCCCTGCCAGAACCTCGCCCGTTCATCGTCTTCGCGACGGCGTTCGACAACTATGGGCTCGACGCCATTGCCGTCGAAGCCACCGACTACCTGCTCAAGCCGGTCTCGCGCACGAAGCTATCGGCGACGCTCGACCGGGTTCGCGCGCGGCTCACCAAGCTCTCGGTCGAGCGGGACGTCGTGGCGGCCACTCGCGTGCAGGCCCAGATGTGGCCGGGACAACTGCCGCGCATCCCTGGATTCGATTGCGCCGCCGCCTCGTTGCCGGCGCGCGGCGTCGGCGGGGACTTCTATGACGTCTTCCCGATCGACGCCTCGTGGGGCTTGCTGCTGGGCGATGCCTCGGGCAAAGGTGTGGCGGCCGGCCTCGTCGCATCAGCCGTCCAGGCGCGCGTGAATACGGCGGCCAGGCTCGCACACCTTGATCCCGAGGACCTGATGGCGGCGGTCGATCGCGATGTCTATGCGACGACTGATGGCGCTCGCTACGCAACGGCGATCTACGGCGTGCTCGATGCGACGACAGCGCGACTGACGCTGGTGAATGCCGGGCACCCTTCCGCCTTCGTGCTGCCACCGCCACCATCGCACACGAACAGGCTGCTGACCGCCACCGGCCCTGCCCTCGGCCTGATCGAAGCCGGGACGTTCGGTTCGCATTCGTTAACGCTCACGCCCGGCTCGCTGTTCGTGGCATATACAGATGGCGTGCACGAAGCGCGCAACGCGGCGGACGACGACTTCGGCGAGGCACGATTGATCCAGCCTGTCGCGGACCATCGGGACCGCAGCGCGTCGGAAATCTGTGCCGCCATCCTGAACGCCGTCCACGAGCATCGTGGCGCCCTGCAAGACCAGGATGACGTGACGGTAATGGTGGTCAAGAGCGTGACCGAGGTCTCGAGTTGATCCGAACCCTGATCGTGGACGACGAACAACCGGCCCGTGAGCGGTTGAAGCAGTTGCTGACGGCGCATCCTGACGTGGAGGTCGTGGGCGAAGCGGACGACGGCATCGAGGCAGCGGAGAGAATTACCGAGTTGTCGCCGGACCTGGTGCTGCTCGACATCCAAATGCCGGGCGCCAGCGGACTGGATGTCGCGGCATCGCTCGGCAAGCCCCGGCCGGCCGTGATCTTCTGCACCGCCTTAGATCAATACGCGGTCGATGCCTTTGAGCTGTCGGCGCTCGACTACCTGCTTAAACCGGTCAACCGCGCGCGGCTGGCCGCCGCCATCGACCGCGTGCGCATGGCCTCGGCGCCGGCCGGCCGTGACCGAGCGCTCGAACAGTTGACGCAGGCCAGCGGCATGGCGCCGACGCGGTTTCTCGCCAAGCGCGGCAACCGCTTCCGCGTGGTGCCCGTGGGCGAGGTCGTCGCCTTCACGTTCGTGGATGGCATCACTCACCTCACGACCGCGAGCAAGCAATTGTCGATGCAGCCCACGCTTGCATCGCTGTCTCGCCGCCTCGATGCGGAAGCGTTCTTCCAGGTCTCGCGAAACGCAATCATCCGGCTCGACGCCGTCAAGGAGGCAAAGCCGTTCAACGACGGCACCGGCGAGATCCTGCTGTCGAACGGCCAGACGATGCTGGTCGCGCGCCGCCGCTGGCGTCTGTTGCTGGACAAGCTGGGCGATTTGTAACGGGGACTGATATCGAACGCGCCGAACCCGTGGCAATTTCGGCGACGTTCGACCACCTCCTGAAGATTAAACTTCCGCCTCCCATCAGTTGCCGTCATAATCCCCATCATGATTTCTCGACGTGATGTCCTGACGCAGTTGGCGTTTGCCGCCGCGGCCGCCCGCTTTGCTCCCGCCGACCTGTTCGCCCAGGCTCAAACCAACGTGCAGCGCTTCGGCAAAGAGAAGCTGATCGTGCGCTCGATGCGCCCGCCAGACTTCGAAACGCCGGTCGGCCTGCTCAATTCCTTCATCACGCCGATCGAGCATTTCTATGTGCGCTGCCACATGCCGGTGCCGACGGTCGATGCGGCCACGTGGCAGTTGAAGGTCGGCGGCGAAGTCGACTCTCCTCTCGCGCTGTCGATGGACGAAATCAAGAAGCTGCCCGCGCATACCGTGACGATGACCCTGGAATGCGCCGGCAACGGCCGCGCCTTCTTCAATCCGGCGCCCGCGGGCATTCAATGGGAGAAGGGCGCGGTCGGCACCGCGCGATTCACCGGCGCGCGGCTCTCCGACATCCTGAAGAAAGCCGGCGCCAAGACCACCGCCCTCAACGTCGAGATGCACGCGGCGGATCGCCCGCTCGGCACCCAGCCGGCGTTTGTGCGCCAGGTCCCGATGACCAAGGCGATGCACCCCGACACGATCATCGCGTGGGACATGAACGGCCAGCCGATCCCGCTCGCGCACGGCGCGCCGCTGCGCGCCATCGTGCCCGGCTGGGAAGGCGCGTATTCGATCAAGTGGCTGAACGCGTTGAACCTGATCGCCAGGGACTCCGACAGCTTCTGGGTGGCCACCGGCTACCGCTACCCGAATCGCCGCGTCGCCCCGGGAGCAGCGGTGGACGCCAAGGACATGCTGCCGCTGCGTGGCATGCCCGTGAAGTCGCTGATCACGACCCCCGAGAATGGCGCGTCGTTGACGGTGGGCAAGATCAACGTCGGCGGCTTTGCCTGGGCCGGCGAAGACGACATCAAGGCCGTCGACATTTCGATCGACAACGGCGCCACGTGGCAGCCGGCGCGCCTGACCGGCGAACAGGCCAGGTTCGCGTGGCGGCGATTCGAGGGCACGATCAACGCCGACAAGGCGCAGTCGTACCTGATCCTGTCTCGCGCCACCGATTCGCGCGGCAACATGCAGCCGGCGGTCTCGCAGTGGAATCCCTCGGGCTACCTCTGGAACCAGTACGATTCCGTGCGGGTGGACGTGAAATGAGACGCGTCGTAGCGATCCTGATCGTCGCGGCGGCGACGACGGCAAACGCGCAACAACTCCCGGCCGGCCCCGGCGCCGATGTGTTCAAGGCGAAGTGCATCAGCTGCCACGACGCCGACATCGTCATACAGCAGAAGTTGTCGCTCGCCGGCTGGACCAATTCAGTGGCGAAGATGATGCGCTGGGGCGCGCAGGTCACCCCCGAAGAGCGCGACGTGCTGCAGTCGTACCTGGCCGCGCATTTTGCGCCGAAGCCTGCCGTGTCGCACCCCAACACGGCGGCCGGCGAAGCGACGTTCAAGCGCGCGTGCCTGTCGTGCCACGATGCCGACATCGTCGAGCAGCAGCGGCTGAGCAAGACCGGCTGGACCAACTCGATCGCCAAGATGGTGCGCTGGGGCGCGGCGGTCCCTGAAGCGGAGAGAGAACCGCTGGCCGATTACCTCGTTTCCCGGTTTCCGCCCAAGTAATTGCTGACCGGACTTGCGGCCGTCGTCGCGCTGTTCACGATCCTCTGGATCGCCTCGCTGATCGTCCGCAACTCGTCGATCGTCGACATGTGGTGGGGCCCGGGTATCCTGCTGATCGGGCTCACCTACTTCCTGACCACCGATGGCGCCCAGAGCCGCGGACGCATGGTCGTCTCGCTGCTGGCGTTGTGGGCGATTCGCCTCGCCTGGCACATTGGCGCGCGCAACATCAACCACGGCGAGGACTTCCGCTACGCCAAGTGGCGTCGCGAACGCGGCGCCTCGTGGTGGTGGTTCAGCTACTTCAAGGTGTTCGTGCTGCAGTCGGTGATCGCGTGGATCATCTCGATGCCGCTGTATTGGGCGATTGCGCCGGCCACGCCGGAACGGTTCACCGTCTTCGACATCGCCGGCACGATGCTGTTTGCGATCGGGTTTTTCTTCGAAGCGATCGGCGACGAGCAACTGCGCCGCTTCAAGGCCAGTCCCGCCAACAAGGGCCGCGTGCTTGATTCCGGGTTGTGGCGCTACACCAGGCATCCCAACTACTTCGGCGAAGCGGTGATGTGGTGGGGATTCGGATTGTTCGCGGTTGCCACCGGCAACTTCGCCGGCGTCATCGGGCCCGCGATCATGACGTGGCTGCTGATCCGCGTCTCGGGCGTGTCGCTGCTCGAACAGACGCTGCGGGAGACCAAGCCGGAATACCTCGCCTACATTGCCAGGACATCTTCGTTTTTTCCGATGCCTCCGAAGCGCAACGCCGTCTGATACACTGCCGCGCAGTGTCCGCTTCTGAGAGCGGGCAGGCCGCCCCCCGCTGGCTGCTGCCCCTGCTCCTTGTCTTGTTCTTCGGCTCCGGTGCATGCGCGCTTGTGTACCAGGTGATGTGGCTGCGCATGCTGGCGCTGGTGTTCGGCGTCACCGTCTATGCGGCAAGCACGGTGCTGGCCGGATTCATGGCCGGTCTCGGTGCCGGCAGCTGGCTCGCCGGCCGCCTTGCGGTGCGGATTCCCAAACCACTGGTCGCCTTCGGCGTGGCCGAGGTGCTGGTTGGCGTCACCGCGTTCAGCACGCCGTTTCTGCTCGATGCCCTGACCAACCTCTGGATCGCGATTCACCCGTCGCTGCCGCAATCGCTGGCGGCGATGACGGTGATTCGATTCGTGATCGCGTTCCTGCTGTTGATCGTGCCGACGTCGCTGATGGGCGCCACGCTGCCGCTGGTGATCAAGTCGGCGGTGACGCGCGACGCCATCGGCTCACGCATTGGCGTGCTCTACGCGATCAACACCACCGGCGCGATCGTCGGCGCCCTGGTCGCCGGTTTCTACTTCATCTCCGAACTCGGCGTGATGCGCTCGTTCCAGATCGCCGCCGCCACGAACCTGCTCATCGGGTTGATCGCGATCGTCGCCGGCCGGGCGCTGCCGTCGCAATCCACCAGCGGCGCCGCCGGTGCCGCGACCACGCCGATCGCCGACACGACGCCTGGCCAGCAGCGGCTGATCCTGTGGGCGTTCTTCATCTCCGGTTTCCTGTCACTGGCGCTCGAGATCATCTGGTTCCGGATGCTGGTGGTGTTCCTGCGACCGACGGCCTATGCGTTCACCATCATGCTGGCATGCGTGCTGGCCGGCATTGCGCTCGGCAGCGCGCTGGCCGCTCCGCTGTTGAAACTGCGCTTGCCGTGGGTGCGGGTGCTTGCCGGCATCCAGGGCGTCATCGGATTTGCCGCGGTGGTGTCGTTCAACCTGCTGACCAAGGCTCAGGCCGCCTCCGACGCGGCGACGCCGCTGTTCGAACGGATCGGCGTCAGTCCGTACCTGGCGCCGCTGGCGGCCTCGAGCCTGATCGCGATGCTCCCTACCACGCTGCTGCTCGGCGTCGCGTTCCCGATCGGGCTGACGTTGTGGATCGGCGGCGCCAACGCGCAAGACACCAGCCGTCGCACCGGCCAGTTCTATTCGCTGAACGTGCTCGGCGCGATCCTCGGATCGGTACTGGCCGGCTTCGTGCTCTTGCCCTGGCTTGGTACTCACAACAGCCTGATCCTGGTTTCGTCGTTCGCCACCCTCTCGGGCGTCGCCCTGGCGTGGTCAGACCGGCGCCAGCATGCGGGCGCGTCGATCTCCGTGGCCGCCGCAGCGGCGCTCCTGCTGGTTGGCGGCACCTTGGTGTCGGTTGATCCATTCGACGTGGCGTTCGAGCGGTTCCATCGTAACGAGTCGCTGGTGTGGCGCCAGGAAGGCGCGCAGACCACGGTCGCCGTGCACGACCGCCGCGGCAGCCAGCCGATGCGCGTGATGTATCTCGACGGCAACCACCAGGCCAACAACTCCCCGGGGACGGCATTCGTGCACCACCGCATCGGCGCGCTGCCGGTGATGCTGCATCCCAATCCCAAGACCGCGCTGGTGATCGGCCTTGGCGGCGGCGCCACCCCTGGCGCGGTCGCGCGCATGGGCGTCGACACCGACGTCGTTGAGCTGTCGCAGGCGGTCGTCGCGGGATCCGAGTTCTTCAAGGACATCAACTTCGACCTGCTGGCGCGGCCCAACGCCCACCTGCACGTCGACGACGGGCGCAACTTCATGATGATGTCGCGCAAGAAATACGACGTCATCACGGCGGACATCATCCTGCCGAGGCACGCCGGCGCCGGATCGCTGTATTCAAAGGAGTACTACGAGCTGGTGCGCAGCCGGCTCGCTCCGGGCGGCCTGGCGATGCAGTGGAACGGTGGCGACACCGAGACGGAATACAAGCTGCTGATGCGCACGTTCATGTCGGTCTTCCCCTACACCACGCTGTGGGGCGACGGCAGCCTGATGCTCGGCAGCATGGAGCCGTTCACGCTCAGTCGCACCGCCTATGAAGCGCGCCGCACCGGCTTCGAGCAGTTCCCCTGGGACATCGCGACGCTGCGGCGGATTTTCCTGGCCGGTCCCGGCGAAATGCGCGACTTTGCCGGTGACGGACCGCTCCTCACGGACGACAAGCCGATGATCGAGTATTTCCTCTCGCTGCCGCTCAACGATGGCCCTGGCGGCTACAAGGGGCGACGCATCGACATCGACAACATTCTTGTGCCCTAGCTAGGGCGCCGTGACGACCACGGCCTCGCATCCCGCGTCGCCGGCGCTGGTGTAGGTATGCGGTTGCGACGAGTCGAAGTAGATCGAATCCTTGGCCTGCAGCTCGTGCGATTCGCCGGCGACCTGGATCACCAGCGCGCCCTTCAGCACGTAGACAAACTCCCCGCCGTCGTGCTGATGTGACTTGGGCTTGTCGAGCCGTCTGAAGTGAACCCAGTAGGCGTTCAGACGGCGTTCCGTCGCGGCGAAGTCCAGGCACTCGAACTCCCATTGGATGTCGCGCCCGCCCAGCCGCTCGGCAAACCGGGTGCGGTCGCGCTGCCGCACCACGCCGAGCGCGCGCTGCGGGGTGCCGGCCGAAAAGAAGTGGTCCAGTCCGACGCCGAACACCAGCGCAATGCGCAACAGCGTCGGCAAGGTCGGAAACAGCTGGCCGCGCTCCAGTTTCGACAACATCGCCGCTGACAAGCCGGTATGCCGCGCCAGCTCGACCAGCCGCATCTTCTTCCTCAGCCGCAATGCCCGCAATTTGCCGCCAATGGCGTAGCTGCGCAGTCCGCGCGTCAGGGTCGGTGAACTCATTTAACTGTGAGTTAAACATGTTGCCGTTTTATGCACAATGCGAAAACGACTTGCGGACCGCGCGCAACCGCGGCTGCGGCGCCCTCGTCTCATCCAACGTAACCCGCGCTCCGCCGTATTGGCGGGTGCCATGCGGGATCAAGGAGACAAGCAATGAAGGCGTATGTGTTGCAGGTGTTGGCGGGAATCGCAGTGGTGGGCATGCTCGGCACGTCGCTGCAGGCGCAGGGTAAGGACATTGTCGACACCGCCGTCGGCGCCGGCCAGTTCAAGACGCTGGCGGCCGCGCTGAAGGCCGCCGGGCTCGTGGACACGCTCAAGGGCGCCGGTCCGTTCACGGTGTTCGCACCGACCGACGAAGCGTTCGCGAAGCTGCCCAAGGGCACGGTGGAAGAACTGCTCAAGCCCGAGAACAAGGCCAAGCTGACCGCGATCCTCACGTATCACGTCGTGGCCGGCAAGGTGATGGCTGCCGACGTCGTCAAGGTGAAGGACGCCAAGACCGTCCAGGGCGGCTCGATCAAGGTCAACGCCGCCGGCGGCAAGGTCATGGTCGACAACGCCACCGTGACGAAGACCGACATCACCGCGTCGAACGGCGTGATTCACGTCGTCGACACGGTGCTGATGCCGCACTAACTCCCTCCCGCGACCGTGACAGGGTGAGACATGCGGCGCTCACCCTGTCATACAATTCCGTGGATATGCCCGTCGCCTCGTCCGACCTCGAGAAGTCACGTGCTGCGCTCGATGCGTGGGTGCGCGAATTGATGCAATGGCACTTCAATCCCGAAACGGGTTGCCCGTTCTGGTTGGAGTGGGCCGAGAAGGCCGGCTGGGATCCCCGTCAGGAAATTCACACCTACAACGATCTCGACAAGTTCGGGCTCTTCCAGGACGAGTGGTTGCGCGGCGGTCCGGTCCGGCGCTGGGTGCCGAAGGCCTACAAGGACAAGCCGATTTACACCTTCGAGACCGGCGGCAGCACCGGCGTCCCGAAGTCGCGCGTCAACGTCGACGACTTCCGCATCGACTACGAGAACTACAGCGCGACGCTGCCCGACGACAAGTTTCCCAAGGGCGCCGACTGGCTGCACATCGGTCCCAGTGGGCCGCGCCGGCTCCGCCTCGCCATTGAACACCTCGCCCAGCATCGCGGCGGCATGTGCTTCATGGTCGATCTCGATCCGCGCTGGGTCATCAAGCTGATCAAGATGGGCGAGATGGAGATGATGGAGCTCTACAAGCGCCACGTGATCGACCAGGCGCTGACGCTGCTCAAGGCCCACAGCTCGATCAAGTGCCTGTTCACGACACCCAAGCTGCTCGAAGCGTTGTGCGAGCGCATTTCATTGAAGAAGGCCGGGATCACCGGCGTCTTCTGCGGCGGCACCGAGATGACGCCGCAGTTTCATCGCTTTGCCGTGGAAGAACTGATGGAGGGCGCCCACTTCGCGCCCACCTACGGCAACACGTTGATGGGACTTGGCCCCTCGAAGGCACCGGCGCCCGAAGACAACTGGGCGATCATCTACTACCCGCCCGCGCCGAGAGCCATGATCGAGGTGGTGGATCCGGACAACCCGTGGACGCTCGTCGACTCCGGCAAGACCGGGCGCCCGCGCCGGACGACGCTGACGAAGGAATTCTTCATGCCGCGGTTTCTCGAACGCGACGAATGCGAGCGCGAACTGCCGTGCGAGCAGTATCCATGGGATGGCGTGAGAAATGTCCGGCCGTTCTCGCGGTTCCAGAAGAGCGTGGTCGAAGGAGTTTACTGATGCTCCATCTGCCGATCCTTCGCTGGGGTGTCCCGTATCGGAGCGTGAACCAGGTCGTCACCCCGCACTTCCGCACCCGCGAGCCGTTTGTGTCGATGAGCCAGGCCAACATCGGGCTCATCCGTCGCGACTTGCTGAAACAGGGCGAGGCGCGCGCGCGCCTGCAGGCCATCCCCTACAAGGAGCTGGTCGCGATGGCCGGCCGCGCAGCCGGACACTTCCTCAACGACACGTTGCCGCTCGATCCCGACAGCGGCACCATGCAGTCACCGCAGGACTACATCGAGCAGGTGTCGGCGACGACCGGCGCGCCGTTCAGCAACGTCAAGCGCAACATGATGAAGGTCCACGGCGTCCTCGACAAGGTCGAGGAAGTGCTCGCGGGGCTGACGCGCGGCCTGGATCTGTCGGTGCTCGACACCGGCTACGGCATGGTCAACGGGCAGATGTTGAGCTTCTACGCCCGCGCCGACGCCATGGGCGTGGTCCTGCCATCGAACTCCCCTGGCGTGCATTCGCTCTGGGCCCCCGCCACGGTGATGAAGATGCCGCTGGTGTTGAAGCCCGGCAGCGCGGAGCCGTGGACACCGCTGCGCATGATTTATGCGTGGATCGCGGCCGGCGCGCCGAAGGAAGTGTTTGGCTACTATCCGACCGATCACGCCGGCGGCAACGAGATCCTGCGATCGACCGGCCGCGGCATGGTGTTCGGAGACGTGGCATCGACGAAGCGCTGGAAAGCTGAAGGCGGGCGCGTCGAGGTGCATGGCCCCGGCTACAGCAAGGTTGTGATCGGCCCGGATGTCGCCGACAACTGGGAGCAGTACATCGACGTCATCGCCGAATCGATCTCCAGCAATGGCGGCCGCTCGTGCGTGAATGCGTCGGGGGTGTGGGTGACCAAACACGCCGATGCCATTGCCGATGCCCTGGCCAGGAAGCTCGCCACGGTGACGCCTCGTGCCTCAGACGATCCGGCGGCGGTGCTCGCGCCATTTGCGGATCCGGACACCGGCCGCCGCATTTCGTCGATGATCGACAACGACATGTCGACCGACGGCGCGGAAGGCACCGCCAGAAAGCAGGCGCGTGATGTCTCTGCGGACGTTCGGGGTCAGGATCGCGTCGCGACGGTGCATGGCGGCACCTACGTCCTGCCAACGGTCGTGCGCTGTGACGCGAGTCATCCGCTGGCCAATCGAGAATTCCTGTTCCCGTTCGCGAGCGTCGTCGAAGTGGCGGCGGAAGACCTGCCGAACTGCCTGGGCGAATCGCTGGTCGTGACCTGCATCTCGAATGATCCCGCATTC
This sequence comes from Acidimicrobiia bacterium, assembly GCA_038144855.1. Classification (GTDB taxonomy): domain Bacteria; phylum Acidobacteriota; class Vicinamibacteria; order Vicinamibacterales; family UBA2999; genus 12-FULL-67-14b. The sequence continues at coordinate 27,574 of JAYQOO010000022.1, forward strand.
CGTGCGCGGTTCGTGGCTTCTCCGCACGTCGATCGCCTCAACTTCGGACCGCTGTCGACGACGCAGATCGGGTGGGACCAGCCGCACGAGGGCAACTTGTTCGAGCATCTCTATGCTCGACGCGCGATTCAGCGCTTGGCGTAAGCAGTGAAAATCCTGTCGCTGTCAGCAGGTGCCGCCAGCATGTATTGCGGCAGTTGCATGCGCGACAACGCCCTCGCGGCGGAATTGATCAGGCAGGGACACGACGTCACGCTGCTGCCCTTCTACACGCCGACCCTGACCGACGAAGAGAACGTCAGCCGCCAGGATCAGATCTTCTTCGGCGGCATCAGCGTCTACCTCGAGCAGCACATGCCGTGGTTTCGGCGAGGACACTTCTTCGACAGGCTGCTCGACGCTCCCGGCGTGATCAAGGCCTTTACCAGCGGCTCGATCGCGGTCGACCCGAAGCAACTCGGGGCCCTGACCGTCTCGACACTGCGCGGAGCAGAAGGCAACCAGCGCAAGGAAACCGACAAGCTGATCGAGTTCGTCAAGAGCGAACCGCCTCCCGACATCATCAACGTGCCCTACACGTTGCTGATCAACCTGGTCGCGCCGCTGAAGCACGCCCTGAACCGCCCGGTCGTGGTCACCCTGCAGGGTGAGGACCTGTTCCTCGAAGCCTTGCCCGAGCCGTACAAGACGGAAGCGCTCGCACTCGTGCGCTCGCAGGTGCAGCACGTCGACTTGTTCATCGCGGTCAGCGACTACTACGCGCAATTCATGCGCGGGTACCTGGGCATACCCGAGTCGAAGATCCGCGTCGCGGGCCTTGGCGTCAACGTCACCGACCTCACGAACAAGTGGGACGACCCGACGTCCAGCTCCCAGACGTTTACCATCGGCTACTTTGCGCGGGTCGCACCGGAGAAGGGGCTGCACAATCTTGCCGAGGCCTATCGGATCCTGCGAACTGAGAAGGGTCTGCCGCCGTCGCGTTTGATGGCCGCGGGATATCTGCCGCCGGAGCACAAGCCGTATCTCGAGCAGATCGTCGGATCGCTGTCCGAGGCCGGACTTGCCGACGAGTTCGTCTATCGCGGCGCCGTGGAACGATCCAGGAAGGTGCAGTTCTTCCACGAGATCGACCTGCTGTCGGTGCCAACGCCGTATCACGAGCCGAAAGGCCTGTTCGTGCTCGAGGCCATGGCGTGCGGCGTACCCGTCGTGCAGCCGAACCACGGCGCGTATCCAGAGGTCATCGCCCGCACCGGCGGCGGCGTGCTCTCAGCCAGCGACCAGGGACGCGACGTCGCCGAGGCGATTGAAGCGCTGTGGAAAGATTCCACGCGCCGGCGCGAGATCGGGCAGCGCGGCGCCGAAGGCGTGCGCAACCACTACACTGTTCAACACATGGCCGAGGCCGTGCTCCATGCTTACAGCCACGCAGCTCAGCAAGACCTATCCCACCCCCTCGGGTGATCTCACCGTCCTGCGCGATGTGTCGCTGTCACTGAACGACGGCGAGGCGGCGTGCGTGATGGGACCGTCCGGCTCCGGCAAGAGCACCTTGCTCTACATGCTCGGCGGTCTTGAGCCGCCGTCGAGCGGCTCGATCGACCTGCACGGGACCAATCCGTATGCGTTGTCGGCCGATCAGCTCGCCGCGTTTCGCAATCGCGAGGTTGGCTTCGTGCTCCAGGATCACTGCCTGTTGCCGCAGTGCACGGTGCTCGAAAACGTGCTGGTGCCAACCATGGTGGGCGCCGAGGACGCCACCGCGGCCGAGCGCGCGAAGGCACTGCTCGGAATGGTGGGCCTTGGCGGCCGCGTCGACCATCGCCCCGCCGAACTGTCGGGGGGTGAGAAGCAACGTGCCGCCATCGCGCGGGCGCTGATTCGCAACCCGCGCCTGGTGCTGTGTGATGAACCCACCGGCAATCTCGATGGTGATACCGCACAGGTCGTTGCCGACCTGCTGATCGACCTGCACCAACGGCAAAAGGGCATCATGATCGTGGTCACGCACAGCGATGTGCTGGGCGCCAGGTTCTCGAAACGGTGGAGGATGGATCGCGGCCAACTCCACACCAGTGCCGGCGCGGAGCGCGGGTAGGCCACGCGGCATGCTGACCCGCGCAAGCCTTCGCTACTACGCCGGCACCAATGCCCTGGTGGTCCTCGGCGTAGCCGTGGCGGTCGCCGTCCTGGCCGGGGCCCTGCTGGTCGGCACGTCCGTGCGCAACAGCCTGCAGCAACTGGCGCTCGGGCGCCTCGGCAACACCGACGCTGTCGTCATTGCGCCAACCTTCTTCAGGACGGCCCTCGCCGCCGATGTCGCCGCCAAGTCGCCAGAGTTTGTAAAGGCAGCAGCACCGTTGATCGTGGCTGACGCCGCCGTCTCACACGACGAGTCGCAGCGCGCCGCGGGCCGTGTGGCGGCCTACGGCGTGGATCAACGCTTCTTCGACTTCCACGGCGTGGCAGGACCAGCTCCTCAGAATCGTGAGGCGTTCGTTAGCGAAGCCCTCGCGGCGGAACTAGGTGCGAAGGCCGGCGACAGCATCACGCTGCGCGTGGCCAAGCCGTCCGATATTCCCCTGGCGACGCTGCAAGGACGGCGCGACGCCGCCGGCGAGCGCATTCGCCTCACGGTGGCGCGCGTACTGGATCGCGCCTCGCTGGGCGAATTTTCGCTCGCGCCGGCACAGGGCCCGGTGCTGGCGATCTACGTGTCCCTGCCGCGGCTGCAACGGGATCTCGCCATCGATGATCGCGTCAACGCGCTGTTGCTGGCACTGAACGACCGGCCCGACGATCTCATCAGCCAGGTGATCGCGCCCGCGGCGGATCTGGACGATTTCGGCCTGCGCGTCCGCCAGTCGCCCGATGGCCGCACCATCGTCGAGTCCCGCGCGGGATTACTGACCGACGACCTGGCAGCAGGGATCAGGGCGGTTGCGGGCGACAACGGTCTGCAATCCGAAGGGGTGCTGGCCTATGTGGCCAACTCCCTGCGGGTCGGCGATCGAGAGGTTCCCTACTCCGTTGTCGCCGCGAAAGGTCCTGGTCGCGGGACGATCCGGCTCAATGAATGGGCGGCGGCGGATCTTCAAGCCAAGGCCGGCGACACGGTCACGCTCGAGTACTACGTCTGGTCCGACGAGGAGGGCCTTTCCACCTCCCGGGCCGCGTTCACCGTCTCCGCAATCACGCCGATGAAAGACGACGGCGCCGACCCCACGCTGACGCCAGAGTATCCGGGCATCAGCGATGCGCAGGACATGACGTCGTGGGATCCACCCTTCCCCGTCGACCTGAAGCGCATTCGACCAAGGGACGAGGACTACTGGGACAGGTATCGCGCCGCGCCAAAGGCCATCATCTCTCTCGAAGACGGACAGCGGCTGTGGGGTTCTCGCTACGGCAACGTGTCGTCACTGCGCCTTTCAGGCAGCGCATCGGTGACGACGCAGGCACTGGACCCGGCAGCCGCCGGACTGACGGCGCGGCTGGTACGCGATGACGCCATTGCGGCGTCGCAGGGGACGACGGATTTCGGGCAGTATTTCCTCTACTTCAGCTTTTTCCTGGTGGTGTCGGCACTGCTGCTCGCCTACCTGTTCTTCGCCGTCGGCCTTGAACAGCGCACGACCGAGGTTGGGCTCCTGGCGTCGATCGGATTTTCGAGATCGAAGATTCGCAACGCCTTCATCAGGGAGGGATTGATCCTCACGGGCACAGGTGCCGTGATCGGCAGCGTCGCCGCCGTCGCCTATGGCGCCTTGATCCTGTACGGACTACGCACCTGGTGGATGGGTGCGGTCGGCACGCGCGATCTGCTGTTGCACGTCGACCCGGCTCCTCTGAGCGCCGGTGTCGCCGGCGCGTTCTCGGTCGCACTGCTCGCGCTGTGGGGCGGCATCCGTGCCTTGAGCCGCCGCTCACCACGCGCGCTCCTCAAAGGCGCGACCACCGCCACAACGCCACGCGCGAAGACCATCACCAGGATCGTGGCCGGCGCGTTCGCCGTGTTGGGTCTGGCGATGCTCTCCATGGCCGTCACCGGCAACCTCGATCACACGGCCGGTTTCTTTGGCGCGGGCGGAGCCTGGCTCGTGGCCGGTCTGTGCGCCGCGTCAATCCTGCTCAGACGCCGATCCGCGTCCAGTTCGCTCGGCCGCGGCACGCAGGGTCTGTTCGCGCTCGGGATACGGCAAAGCTCCGCCCGGCCCGCACGATCGGTGCTGAGCCTGGCGCTGATCGCCTTTGCCAGCTTCGTGCTGGTGACGGTCGGAGCATTCAAGAAGGACGTCTCTGCCGCGCCAACCAACGCGCGGTCAGGCACCGGCGGTTTCACGCTGATGGGCGAATCGGTCGCGCCGCTGATGCACGATCCGAATGACGCCGCCGGGCGCGACGAACTCGGCCTGGCCGCCGAGGAACTCGACGGCGTCTCAATCACCCGCTTCCGGCTACGGCCGGGCGATGAAACGAGCTGCCTGACGCTGTATCGCCCTACCAATCCGCGGATCGTCGCGCCTGAATCCCGGTTCCTCGAATCGCCACGCTTCACGTTCGCCGCGTCGATGGCGTCGTCCGCCGACGAGATCGCCAATCCGTGGCGGCTGCTCAATCGCACGTTTGAGGATGGCGCCATTCCGGCGATCGCCGACCAGACGACGCTGATGTACAGCCTTCACCTCGGCATCGGTGACGACTTCACCTTCACGCCGCAGGGCCACGAGCCGATCCGTCTTCGCATTGTTGGCGCGTTGGCCGACAGCGTCCTGCAGTCGGAGATGATCATCGGCGAGAGTGCGTTCATGCGCCTGTTCCCGCGGCAGGAGGGCTATCGCGCCTGGATGATCGAATCGCCGCAAGCGCAGCGCGCCGCGGTGACGACCTATCTCGAGGACCGCCTCTCGGACTTCGGCCTGGACGTCGTCGACACGCGCGAGCGGTGGGATTCGTATCACCAGGTTGAGAACACCTACCTCGCGACGTTTCAGGCCCTGGGATCGCTCGGCCTTCTCCTGGGCACCATTGGTCTGGGCGCCGTGCTGGCGCGCAACGTGCTGGAGCGGCGCAAGGAGATCGCGCTGGTCCGGGCGATCGGCTTCACCCCGGCGGATGTCCGGACGATGGTGCTGGCGGAAGGCCTGACGCTGGTCATCGGCGGCCTGACGATTGGCGCCGGATGCGCGTTCATTGCTATCACGCCGGTACTGATGGAGCGCGCGCAAGCGTTGCCATGGGCGAGCGTGATCGGGCTGCTGGTTGGTGTCGTGATCACCGGCAGCCTCGCGTCGCTGGCAGCCATTCACATCACGACCCGGGTTCCCATCACCGCGGCGATCAAGGGGGAATAGCGTGCGCAAGCCGGTCATCGTCGGAGCATTGGTGCTGTCGGCCTTCTCCGTGGCTGCGAAGGCGGATTGGCCGCAGTGGCGTGGCCCGGCCAGGGACGGCGTGGCGGCGGCGTTCACCGCTCCGGCGTCGTGGCCGGCACAGCTCACGAAGAAATGGGCGGTCACCGTTGGCGCCGGACACGCCTCGCCGGTTGTGGCCGGCAACCGGGTCATCCTGCATTCCCGTGTCGGCAATCGGGAAATCGTGGCCGCCTACGAACTGACCTCTGGCAAGCCGCTCTGGCAGGACGCCGTCGACGCCCCCTACACGATGAATCCGGCAGCCACCGGACACGGCCCCGGTCCGAAGTCGACCCCCACCGTCGCAGACGGCCGCGTGTTTACGTTCGGCATCAGCGGCATCTACTCCGCGCACGACCTCAACAGCGGCAAGCTGCTGTGGCGGAAGGTTGCGCCGAAGAATCCGCCTGAGTTTGGCACGGCGACTTCACCCCTCGTCGACGGCACGCAGGTCATCGCCTTCCTCGGCGGTCAGGGCAGCGGCGCGCTGACGGCCATGGATGTCGCGACCGGCGCGGTCAAGTGGCAGTGGACCGGAGACGGGCCGGCCTATGCATCGCCGATCATCGCGACGTTCTCGGGCGTTCGGCATGTCGTCACCCAATCACAGAACAAATTCGTCGGCGTCGACGCTCGCGAAGGACGGCTGCTCTGGGAGCTGCCCATCAAGACTCCGTACGAGCAGAATTCCGTGACGCCCCTGATTGCCGGCGATCGGCTGATCTACGCAGGTCTCGACAATCCGACCATCGCAGTCCGCCTCGTCTCGACGCAGGGCAAGTGGTCGGCGCAGCAGGTGTGGAGCAACGATCAGGTCTCGATGTACATGAGCTCCCCTGCCCTGAGCGGCACCGCGCTGTTCGGCCTGTCGACCAAGAATCGCGGGCAGTTCTTCGCCATTGATGTAGCAAGCGGCAAGACACTGTGGCTGTCGAAGGGACGCGAAGCCGAGAATGCGTCGATCGTGCGCGCCGGCGAGTACCTGCTGATGGCGACGACGAACAGTGAGCTGGTTGTGGTGAAGGCGAATCCGGCTCGCTACGAAGAGGTCAAGCGTTACACCGTAGCGGATTCAGCCATGTGGGCGCACCCGGCGTTCACCGGGCGCACCATCATCGTGAAGGATGTCGATACGTTGATCGCGTGGGGGTTCTAGGGCGACCGTCCGGTTCGCCCCGGGCTCTATTTCCGGCGATCGCCGATGGCCCAAAGATACGACGACGTGCGCATGAACAGCTGCCCCTCCGACACGGCGACCGTGCTGAGACAATACGGCGCACAATCATTGAGCAGCCGGTTCGAGGCAATCACCTCGAACTTCGGACCAGCGCGATACACGGTCGTCAGGCCTTCCTCTTCGGTCGTCACGTAAATCTTGCCGTCAGCAAGAATCGGCGACGCGCTGTAGGTGCCTGAGGGCAACCGCACGGGTCCGTAGACCGTCGCGCCGGTCTTGACGTCAAGCGCGTAGGCAATGCCGTTGTCCCGGACGACGTAGAGCAACTTGCCGTCGCTCACCGGCGTCGGCACGTCGGGCCCCTGGGCAAACTGCCACGCGACGTGCGTCTTTGCCACGTCGCCGCTGCCGCCCGGCTTCATCGCCGTCAGCGGATTCACCCGCGTCGGCGCGATGATCAGGTCGTTGACGATCGTCGGCGACGCCACGATGCGATAGGCGCCATTGCGATCCGGGTTGAGCACGTCGGCACGCCAGTATTCCTTGCCGGTGGCCGGATCGTGTCCGGACACGACGTCGCCGCCGGTGATGATCAATTCAGGTCGACCGCCTGCGTCGATCCAGGCCGGCGTGATGTAGGCGTCCGGCGATTCGCGCACCGCGGGGTTGGGACGCTCGACCTTCCAGATCGTCTTGCCAGACAATTTGTCGATCTTGAGGATGTACGACGGATCATCGGTCTTCATGCCGTGCAACACCGGCACGTAGAGGGCATCGCCCTTCAACAGCGGCGTGCTGGCGTAGCCCCAGTTCAATCCGAACCGGCCGTAATCAGCCTGGATGTCGCGCATCCAGATTTCCGTGCCGGAAAAATCAAAGGCCTTGAGGACACCGAGTCCGGTCATCACCCACACGTACTTGCCGTCGGTGACCGGCGACGGTGACGACATGTTCTGCTTGCGTTCCATGTGGTTGGCGGCCACGATCCGGCGCTTCCACATGACGTTCTGCGTATTGCGATCGATGGCCCAGAGTTCGAGTTCGCCGGTGTTGGTGCCGGTGGCGATGTTCAGAAAGATCGTGTTGCCCCAGATGATCGGCGTGGAGCCGCTGTAGGCCGGCAACGGCAGCTTCCACGCGACATTCTTCGTTTCGATCTTGCTGCACATCGTCGGGACGAGCGGGCGGCCCTCGAAGTTGCTGCCAGGAGCGCGCTGGCCGCGCTGCAGCGTTTCGGCCGCACCGTTCGAGGCGGTGTCGCCGGCGAACGGACCGCCGGAACCGGAGGCGTCGTCTTGTGCGTGCGATGCATCGGCACAGGTGGCTGACCAGGAGTCGGGCAGGCCCTTTTCGGTGCTGACGCCGTCGTGCGTGGGGCCGCGCCACGCCGGCCAATGCTGCGCCAGCGTGTCCACGCCGGCCCAGGCCATCCACACCACCAACGCCAGGACGACTTTGCTCATACGCTTCCTCTACCGAACGTGCGCCGGCCCTGTTTACGGACCGGCCTGCAGGCTAACTTGCCGGCCTGAAGTACAGCACCATTCCGGCCCCAGCGGCCGTTAACAAAAATCCGAGGTATAGCAGCGGGTTAATCGAGGACTGCGGCGGATGGATGATCATCGTCGTGACCACGTTCACGAGCGGTGCGAAGCCGAACACGATCGGCATCACGTAGGTCGGTGAGCCGCCGTTGCGGAACGCGAAGATGATGAACACGGCGCCGATGGCGCCGAGCGCGCCGGCCACGGTGGCGGTCATCGTGCCGGTGCCGTTGAAGTTGCGCAGCTCGCCTTGTGAGCTGAGCACACCGGTCGGCACCAGGACCCCGATCAGAAAGTACGCAATGCCGACGCACAGCAGCGCCTTCATCGGACTCCCCAGGGCGAGTTGTCCGCGATGCAGTGACGCGCCATACATGCCCCACGAGAGTGCGGCGCCAAAAGCCAGAGCGATCCACGTCGACATAAATCAGTTCTCCCTGCGCCCGGCGACGCCGGGCAAACGAATCATTGCGCGTAAGTGTTGCGCCGAGCTAGAAGCGGAACCGCACACCAATCTGCATCTGGCGCGCGCTGGTCACGGTGTTCCGGATGCGCCCAAAACTGCCGAGCGGCGCTTCCCCGTCGGCAGCGCCGGCAAACGCGACCAGGTTCGGCACGCCGAAGTTGGCGCGATTGAAGATGTTGAAGATCTCGACGCGCACTTCAAGGCCGGTGCCCGCCGTGGGCTTGACGTCCTTCACAAACGCCAGGTCCACGAGCTTGAGGTCCGGTCCTTCGAGTTCGCCACGGCCAACGTTGCCGAACGTGCCGGCCGGCTGCAAGGCGAAGGCTTGCGGATTGAACCACTGGGCAGGGTCACCCTTCACCGCATTGTCGGCGCTGAAGCCGGCCGCGTAGCTGGCGCGATCGCGGCCAATGCCCGGTCCGAGCGACGGCTGCCACTGCGAACGCGAGCGGTTGTTCAACACGAACACCGTGAGCGGATAGCCGCTGCGATAGCTCCCGATCGCCGACACGCGCCACCCATCCAGCACCGCGCCGGCGACGCCGGTCAGGTTACGGCCGAACGGGATGTCCCACGTGGCGTTGGCCACGAGGTTGTGGCGCACGTTGAAGTCAGACGGGCCACGGTTGTAGCCAGGAATGAACTCCGGGAACGCCGACGTGGTGCCGTTGGTCGCATCCGAGAAGAACGTCGACGCCTGCGTGGTGTCTTCCGAATCCGACCACGTGTACGACGCCTGCATGGACCAGCCATCGGCAAAGCGGCGCCGCGCGTCGACGATGAACGCCTTGTACCAGGAATCACCGTCGGACGTCTTGGCCTCGATCGTCGTCCACGCGGTGTTTTGCCGCGGTAACCCGGCGGCAAAGAACGGCCGGCCATCCGCGCCGGTCGACGGTAGCGCCGTATTGAGGTCGTTGCTGCGCAGCAGGTGCAGCCCACGCGAACCCGCATAGCCGAGCGTGACCGCCGTCTCCGCACCGAGTTCGCGCTGCACGTTGACGTTCCACACGTGAATCGAGGGCGTTTCGATGTCCCACTGCACCGGCCGGATCGACAGGCCGGACGCGCGTTCGAATGGCGGATTCGGAAAGGTTGGCGCCTGGTAGACCACGCGCGGCGTCTGCGGTGGATTGGTCACGGTCACGATCAGGTTCTGCGAGCTGTTGGTCGAGTAGTAGAGGCCGTAGCCACCACGCACGGCGGTGCGGCCATCACCGCTCACGTCCCACGAGACGCCCAGCCGGGGCGACACGTTGTTGTAGTCGGGACCTTCGTACAGCCGGCCGGTCGAGGCCGTGCGGTCGGTCAGCGCCACCAGCGCCGCGTCGCGGCCACCCTCGTCGATCGGCATCGACATGAATTCGTAGCGAATGCCGGCCGTCAGCGTCACTCGGGGATGGACGCGGAACTCGTCCTGCAGGTAGCCACCGGCGATCCAGAACGGCCAGTGACGCTCGAACGACGCCGTTGGCGTGAGGCCGATGAAGCTGGTCGGCGTGTTGGTCAGCAACGCGCGGAGATTGGCAAACGTGTAGGTGCCCAGGCTGAAGGTCGGGTTCACCATGTCCTGCGTGTAGTGTTCGGCAAGGCCGCCGATGCGAACCAGGTGCCGGCCGCGATTCCAGACCAGGTCGGCCTGCAGGCTGGCCACGTTCTGGCGCAATCGCAGGTTGCCTGAGCTCTGCGTGCCAAAGCGCTGCAATCCGCCGACGTCGATGTTGCCGATGAACGGGCGCCCCAGCGCAAACGCCGGCAGGGTGGTGTTCGCTTCCACGTCCTGGCCGACGCGCGTGCGGCTGTAGCCGAAGCGATAGGTGCCGAGGAGGTTCGACGTGTAGGTCTGCTTCAACTCGGTCGTGAAGAATTGATTGCTCGACACGAACGTCCTGGGGAATTGCGGATAGTCGGTCGGCAGGCGCTGATCGGCATCATCAAACGTGTAGCGCGCAAAGAGCTGCGCGGACGGCGACAAGTTGTAGTCGATCCGGCCCTGCAGGAAGTTCTGGTCGATGCGCTGGTCGAACTGGAAGCTATGTAGCGCCGTGCCGTCGCCGAGACTCGCGCCGTTGGGCGCGGGATACGCATTCACGTAGGGCGCCACGGCGGCCTGCACGCCCACGTTCAGGAATTGACCAGGGTTGGCGGCGTCGGGCAGCAGCCCCTGGCGCGCGTTGAGGTCAGGCACCGCGGACGTGATGGTGCGGCCAAGGTTCTCGCGCAGGCCTTCGAAGCCGGCAAAGTAGAACAACTTGTCGGTCTTCACCGGACCGCCGATCGTCGCGCCAAACTGATTGCGGGTGAAGTCGGGCTTGCCGGTGGTGTCGAAGTAATTCTTCGCATCGAGCGCGTCGTTGCGGTGAAATTCGTAGCCGCTTCCTCGCAGGGTGTTGCTGCCCGACTTGGTGATGACGTTGATCTGTCCGCCACTCATCCGGCCGAACTCCGCCCCGTAGGCGTTGGTCTCGACACGAAACTCCTGCACGGTTTCGGTGCCGAGCGCGGTGCCCGCCGCGCTGCCGGCAGGGCCGTTGGTCATGTCATTGAGCAACGTGCCGTCGAGCAGGTAGACGTTCGCGCGAGGATCCTGCCCGTTCACGCTCATGCCGAGACCGTGCGCCACCACCGATCCGCCGTCGCGGAAAGGGTATGGCGTCACCCCGGGCTGCAGGAACGCGAGATCCGTGTAATTGCGTCCATTGAGCGGCAACTGCTCGATCGCACTGCTGTCGACCAGGTAGCTCAGCTCACCCGTGCGCGTATTGACCGGCGGAGCGACCCCCACCACCTGCACGTCCCCGGCGAGGCTCGACAACTCGAGGGCAAAGTCGATCGTGGCGTTCTGGGCCACCGCCAGGCCAACGCCTTCCCGCCGGATCACCTTGAAGCCGGTGAGTTCGACGGTCACGGTATAGGTGCCCACGGGCAGGCCGGCCAGCACGTAATAGCCGGACGCATCGGTCACCGTCGTGCGTTCGATCCCGCGATCGACGTGCTGCGCCATGACCGAGACGCCTGGGACGACCGCGCCGGTGGCGTCCTGGACACGGCCCGCCAGCGTCGCCGACGTCTGCGCGGAAGTGAAGGTGGGGACAAACAGCAGGACAAGCGTCAACAAGACATTCAAATACACGCGTCAATTCTCCCGGTCTCACATACTACGCGGGCCTCCATGGCGGCCACGGCACCGTCGGCGTTGTCGGTCGCGCCGCTGGCCGTATGCCATGAATCCAGGTGTCCGC
>JAYQOO010000023.1:0-39371 GCA_038144855.1 Acidimicrobiia bacterium
GCGAGCGCCAGCAGGGTGTTGGTGGTTCGAAGCGTCGATGCGCGGGGATCCGAGGCCGGGGGAATGGCGTCAGACACCGCGAGGTCTTTTCCTCGATTAATGGTGTGACCACCAAATTTTATGCACAATAATTAGGCAGGCCGTTGATCTCGGCCACCGCGGATGCCCCTCCGTATCGACTTCCCTGACGTCAAAGCGCTCCCTTCGCGCCGCCTGTTTGTACTGGCGATGATGGCCGTGTTGTTGGTGGCCGCCGATGCCCTGCCCGCATCGCTTTTGGGTGATCCCGATCGGATCCAGTTCGCCTTGAGTCTGATCATCGGCGCATTGGCCATCGGCATCACGCTCCGCGACCGCATGACGCGTGCCCAGGCCGCCAGGGCGCGGAACCGCGTGCTCCTGCTGCTGGTGGTGCTTGCCTTGTCGCTCACGGCAGCCGAGTTCGCGACGCGCTCCGTGTTCAGGGACGTCACCACGAGCACCGACAACTCCAGTTTCTTCACGCGCCGATGGCTGCGAAGCGGTCCAAGCCGCACCAATGCCCAGGGGTATCGGGGGCCGGCGTTTAGCGTGACGAAGCCAGCGGGTGTCTACCGCATTGCCGTGGTCGGCGACTCATTTACCTACGGCAACGGCGTCGCGCAGCAGGACCGTTATACCGACCTCCTCCAGGCGCGACTACCCGCGAACATCGAGGTTCTGAACTTCGGCACGCCGGGTGACAACACGCCTGAACACGAGAAGAAGGTGGCCGAACTGCTCGGCACGATTCATCCGGACTTCCTTTTGCTGCAGTGGTACGTCAACGATATGGAAGACGACGACATGACCGGGCGTCCGCAGTTTCGCCCGCTGTTGCCGGCCTTTCACCAATGGCTCGACGCCAGTTCGGCGTTGTATGCCATCGCGAACATGAAGTGGAGTGAGCTGCAGGTGCGGAAAGGCTGGACGCCTTCATACGCGGACTTCATTCACGATCGCCTGGCCGATCCACACAGCCATTACTCACAACAAGACAGCCTGCTCCTGCACAAGCTGATCGACCACGCACGCCAGTCCGGTATACCCATCAGCATCGTGCTGTTCCCCGACACAGCGGCGCCGATCACCGACACTTATCCGTTCGGATACCTGCACGATCGCGTCCTGGCGACCTGTGACGAGTACGAGACGACGTGCGTGGATCTGCGCCAGGACTTCGCGCAGGTCAAGAATCACCGGGATCTGTGGGCGAGCCGTTTCGACCACCACCCGAGCGCGCGCGCCAACGCCATCGCTGCCGAGCGAATCCTCAATACGTTCGCAGCAAAATGGGCGTCCAGGTAGATCTGGTGATCTGGTGATCCGCGATCTGATCACCAGATCGCGAAATCACCAGATCAATAGATCCTTAGAATCGTCCGGCGCCGGTCCAGAAGCCGGGCTCTTCGCCCGTGAACACGCGCCAGCCGAGGAACGGCGTGCCGCAGTGCGAGATCAGCAGGTCCACCAGGTGCACGTCAGGCGAGCCCTGATCCGGGCCGGCACCGTAGTGATACGCCGCTTCATCGCCGGCCGCCACCACTGGGAAGCCGCCGTTATCTGCCGCAGTTCGGGTCGGCTTGCCGTTGTAGCCCCACCGGGTATCAATGAGGCGGAACGCGTCGATCACCCGATCCTGCCACGGGTTGTTGACGTACTTGATGCCGCGGGGGCAAGAGTCCCGCGCGTCCGAGAAGCGCGCCAGCACTGACTGCATGTCCGGCAGCGGGAGGCGCTGGCCTGCGGGCGGATCCGCCGGCCGCGGGCCACTACCCGTGGTGGTGGTCGTCGTCGTTGGCGTGATCGTGGTCGCCCCGGCCGTCGTGAAGGCAAAGGTCGTCGACCAGGGCCCGACAGCGTCGTTCAGCTCGGCGCGGACGCGCCACACGTATCGCTTTGCGGCGGACAGGGGCGGATCGACTGTCCACCGGGTCACGCCTGAGGCGTCGGTCACGCCCATGCCGCTCACGGTCACCGTCGCAAACGTGTCGGCTTCAGCCACCTGGAAGCGGTGCGACAGGGCGGCACCAGTCTGATAGAGGCCCGTCGACCCGCGCGCCGTCAACGTCGGCGCTACAGAGACGTTCGTGAGCTCGAACAGCGGCGTCACCGGCAGGGGCTGGTTCACCTTGAGGTTCGAACCGTCGGCATTGAGCGCGGTCGTGTCGCCCAGCACCGCGCTCGGCGATACCAGGCTGTTCGGCGTGCCTGAGCAGGCCACGGTCATCACCGCGCCAAGCACCAACGCCGTCTTCTTCCAGTCAAATCGATCGTTCATGAGTCGTTGCCTCGGGGATACTGCCGTCTAGTGTATCGTAACCAGCGGATTATTCTGTTAATAATCCCCGTAAATCTCAGCCACAGCAGGACTTCCGTAGTGCTATCGTAATGGGCGGCGCATGCCTTCCCTTCGCCGATTGAGCGTGCTGGTCCCGATCTATAACGAGCGGGCCACCATCGAGCGCCTCTTGAACCAGGTCGTCGCCGTCAACACCGGCCTTACGGTCGAGGTGTTGGCATGTGACGACGGGTCGACGGACGGCACCCGCGAGATCCTCTCGAAGCTATCGCTGCCGGGCTTGAAAGTCATTTTCATGGACGAAAATGTGGGCCGCGGCGGGGTGATCAAATACCTGTGGTCACAGGCGACCGGGGACATCATCGTCCATCAAGACGCCGACCTCGAGTACGACCCGCAGGACTACATCCCGATGCTCGAGCCGCTGCTCGATGATCGTGCCGACGTGGTCTACGGCAGCCGTTTCAAGGGCTCGATCGACGGCATGCGGTGGTTGAATCGCATGGGTAATCTCTTCATGACCGCCTCGACGCGCGCTCTGTATGGGGTCAACGTGTCGGACCTGATGACCTGCTACAAGATGTATCGCGCATCGCTCATCAGGGACATGCGCATCGTCGCCAACGGCTTCGATTTCGAAGCCGAGTTCACGGCGCGGCTGGCACAGCGCGGTGCTCGGTTTGCCGAGGTGCCGGTCAGCTTTTCGGGCCGGACGTTCGAAGAAGGCAAGAAGATTCGCGCCTTCGACGCCGTCCGCGTGATGCGCGAATTGATCCGCTGCAAGGTGGTGCATGACGCTCGCGGGTAGCCTGAACGGCCGCATGGTCGGCGTAATCCTCGCCGCCGGCAAGGGCGCGCGCATGTATCCGTTTTCCGAACGGAGCCCAAAGCCGATCCTCCCCATCCTGAACCAGCCGCTGCTCGCCCACCAGATCGAAGTGATGCGCGACTGCGGCATCACCGAGGTGCACATCGTCGTCGGCCATCTCGGCTACCAGGTGGCGAGCACTTTCGGAGACGGCGCCCAGTACGGCGTGAAGATCAACTTCCTCGAGCAGGAGAGCACTCTTGGCCTCGCGCACGCGGTCGGCGCGCTGGAGCCACGCATCAACGTGCCTTTCCTGTTGATGCTCGGTGACATTTATTTCCATCTGAAAGCCCCCCTGCGCCCGTTGTGCGACCAGGTCTTGAGCGGTGAGGTGAACGCCAACCTCGTGAGCATGTACGAGCCCAATCCAGAAATGGTACGGCGCAACTTCGTCATCCAGGCCAACGACGCCGGCCGAGTGCACCGGGTCATCGAAAAGCCGCGCTACGTCGACAGCCAGCTGAAAGGCTGCGGCCTGTACGTGTTCGACCCCCACATCTTCGACGCGATCCGGCGAACGCCGCGCACCGCCATGCGCGACGAGTACGAGATCACCGACAGCATCCAGATCCTGATCGACGACGGCTACGTCACGCACCACCACCCGATCGTCGAACACGACCTCAATCTCACCAAGCCCGCGGACCTGCTGACCATCAACCTGATCGAGTTGGCACGCGCCAACCTGGATCGGCTGGTCGACCCGGGCGCGATCCTGGCCCACGGCACGACGGTCGAGCGCAGCGTCATTGGCAAGGGCGTCACCGTGCAGCACCCGATCAGGATCTCGAACAGCGTGATCCTGCCTGGCGTGACGGTATCGGCGACGACCGACCTCGACTCGGTGGTGATGGACGGCGAGCACACGGTCTACTGCCCCGGCGTTGCCGATGTGGTGCAGTCGCACCTGCAGCATCCCGCATGACGGACGCGCCTGCCATCTGTAGCCTTGGCGGCGGATGCACGCACGCGCTCGTCACGGGGGGCGCCGGCTTCATCGGGTCACACCTGACACGTGCCCTGCTCGACAGCGGCCACCAGGTCACGATCCTCGATAATCTCTCCGTCGGCCGGCGGGAAGCCGTCGATCCGCGGGCGCGATTTCTTCACGGCGACATTCGCGACGACGGGGCAATTGCCGCTGCCCTGACGAGCGTCGACTGCGTGTTTCACCTGGCGGCGCAGGTCACGATCCGCGGGAGTTTTGACCGCGCGGTTGAAGACCTCGACACGAATGTGCTGGGGACGGCCCGCATTCTGCGCGCCCTCGATCCGTCACGCATCAAGTGGTTCACGCTCGCCTCGTCGATGGCGGTCTACGCCGACGCGCCGTCAGCGGCTCCGATCAACGAACAGCACGACACGCGGCCGATCTCTCCCTACGGCGTCGGCAAGCTCGCTGCCGAGGATGTCTCGCAGCAGATCCTCAGCGCGCGCGGTATTCCGTTCACGGCGGTGCGGTTCTTCAACACCTACGGACCTGGGCAGACATTTACGCCCTACGTGGGCGTGTTGACCATCTTCATCACCCGGCTGTTGCGTGGCGAGCCGATCACAATCTTTGGCGACGGAGAGCAGCGCCGCGACTTCATCCACGTCAGCGACATCGTGCGCGGCGCCATCGCGACCATCGGCCGCCAGCCTGGCCGATACAACCTCGGCACGGGACGCGGCACGTCGCTGAACGAATTAGCGACGCTAGTCCTGGCAAAGCTTGCGCCCGGCACATCACCGGCCTATGCGCCGGCGCAGGCCGGTGAGCTGCGCTACTCGATTGCCGACATCGGCGCCGCACGACGGGCGCTGGGCTTTGCGCCGCAACGCTCGCTGGAACGTGATCTCGATGAGGTGATTGCCTACGTCCGCGCGAACACGCTAGCGAAGTAGCTGCTCGATCGCCTTCCGCCAGGTCATTTGCGCGGCCACGGCGTGGCCCGCTTCGCCCATGCGCTGCGCCAGCGTACGGTCATCGGTCAGCGTGCGCATGGCCTCGGCCAGGCCTTCGGGCGTCGGATCGGTGACAAAGCCGGTCTCACCGTCGCGCACCAGTTCCGACGGTCCGCCGCTATCGGTGCACGTGATCACCGCCTTGCCGCACATGTAGGCTTCGACCGTCACGAACCCGTAGTCTTCGTTGAACGGCGGGAACACCACCGCGCGGCAGCGCGCGAGGTGGCCGATCATGTCTTCGTCGCTCAGCCGGCCCACAAACTGTACACGATGTTCGATATCGAGATGGCTCGCCAGCGCGCGGAGGCGCTCGAGTTCCGCCCCTTCTCCGGCGATGACGCAGCGAATGCTGGCGGCAACGGGCTCGGCCAGTGCCCGCAGGACCAGGTCGAATCGTTTCAGTGGCGACAGCCGCGACACGCCGAAGATGTAGTCACCGTAGCCCTCATGGCGGTACTCGCGCATCGGCGGCGGCGGATAGAGGACATCCGACTGGATATTGCCGAACCGGCGCAGCCGCGCCTGCACGGTGCCGGAGATCACGAACCGGCGCTGCATGCGATTGAAGAGGTGCTTGTCGACGCGATGGATCAATGCGCGACGAGCGCCCTCCTTGATCTTCTCCTTCCACGACAGGTGCGAGCTGAACTGGTCCCAGAGATCGTAGTACTCACGCATCCGGTGGTTGAGCCACAGCACGTGATTGGGATGCTGGACCGCATACCCAGGGAAGCGCAGGCTGATCACCTGGTCGACCTTCTTCTCTTCGTGGGCGAGTTGCACGTCGGTGCACCAGGCCGCCAGGTAGGCACTGCCCTGCTGGCCGAAGCGATTCTGCGGCGTGACGATCAGGCCGCTCTCGTGTCCGGCCTCGCGAAGCGCGCGTACCAGTTCGCGGGCCATGACCAGGTGACCGCCTTCGGCAAACGGCGGGCTGGAGGTGACGACGGCAATGGTGGCCACTACTCAGGCGCTCCGTAGGTCGGGATCAGTCGGACCATGACGCCGAGAAAACGGCTGTCGTTCGCGCCGTTCTCAAACATCGGCACGAACCCTGTCGACGACGAGATGCTGACGAAGTACACGTAGTTGGTCGGGAAATCAGGATGGTACTTGTAGGGCATCCCGTGCGGCATCGCCAGTTCGATCGTCTGCTGCGAGCTAGGCGCCATGTCGATGATCCGGCGTTCGCCGCCGGTCGAGATCACGACGCGATTTGCTTTCGGCCCGGTCTCGAGAATCGCGGTCAACTTGTCGATCCGTAGCGATCGCGCCATCTCGACGCCCGCCACATCCGCCTCGTTCTGAATCCGCGCGCGCAACAGGATGTCGGCTCGCGACTCACCCCGCACCCAGAACGCGTCGCCTTCGCGATTGAACACGTTGTCGTCGATGAAGTATCCGAGGATGGGGGGGGTCCCGCCCAACGGCTGCCGGATGCGGGCCGGCACATTGTTGATCGGCAGGTCGTTCACCATCGTCAACTCGGTGGGCAGCCAGCGAAACAGCCCGGTCTTCGCGTGCTCAGCCGGATTGCGCGTCGCGTAGAACGGACCAGAGATGATCGGCGCGACGAACAGCGCGCTGAAACCCGTCGTGATCAACGCCGCCAACGCAGTCTGCATCGGTGGAATCAGGAACAGGAACACGCCGTAGGTGCCGAGGAAATAGCGATTGCCCACCGGACCGCCGCCACCGGACCAGGTAAATGGCATGTAGATCAGCAGCACGACCGCTGTGATCACTCCCGCACTGAGGGTAAGCCACTGCCACATCGCCCGATCGCGCGTGGCGACCAGGAACAACAGCGCCGCCATCAGGCCCGGCAGGTAGTAGATCCCGAAGCCGGTGTGGCGGCCGACCAGGAAGTAGGCCACGTTGTGAGGGAACACCTCGAGCAGCGCGTCACGCGTGAACAGCACGCCGAACGATCCGCCACCGACGCTCGACAGCCCAACCGAGTCGAACGTGCTGGCGTCGTTCTGGAATGGGAAGCCGCCCGAGAAGCGGCCGTCGCCCGTGCCGTAGAACGTCTTGCGCTCACCGCCCTGGTAGTTCCACTCGCCGGTCATGGCGACATTCAACGCAAACAACAGGATTGCCGTCCCGAAGAACGCGCCCGACATCTTCGCGAGCCGTGCCCACTGACGTCGCAATACCGCCGACACGAACAGCGGCATGAACAGGCCGACGTTGGTGGGTTTGGCAAATGTCGCGGCGCCAAGCAACGCGGCCGCGATCACATCCGATCGCTGTGCCAGCAACCATCGCGTCCGCAGGGCATGCGGACGATCCGCCGGCGGGCCACCGACTTCCTTGTAGCACCAGAAGAAATACGCGACGAGGACAATCGCGAAGATGAAGAAGTCGGGGCCAAGTTGCGCCATGTAGATCGGCACAACCGTCACGAACAAAAACGCGGTGGAGAAAATCAGCGCCGCAACTGGATGACTGCGCGCGCTCACAAACGCGTACGCGCACGCAAAGCACGCCGTCATCAACAGGCCGTGCAGGATCAGGAAGCCGTTGGTGCCGAACAGCCAGATGAAGGGCGCTGCGACGAGCGGGTAGATGTAGGCCTTCGCGTAATACAGCTTCCCGCTGGTGGACCGCTTGAGGAAGATGCCTTCGGGTCCGGACGGAAACTCCTCCCAGACGCGCACGAGGTCATCACGCTTGAACTCGAAGTCCAGATCGTGAGCCAGGCTATGGCCCATCGTGTAGTAGGTCGCCGCATCACCGGCGAAGCCGCCCGATTGCTTGGGGAAGTCGACCGAGAGCGCCCAGGCCGTCAGTAGCACGCCAATGGCAGCCGTGCTCGCCGCGCCCAGCCGCCAGGCCGGACTGCGCTGCTCGAACCGCTTGGCCATGCCCTGATCGATGGTCATCGCTTCTGGGTGTTGAGGAACTCGAGATCCTGCTTCAGGATACCCGCGCGACGCGTGGCACGCGAGGTCTCGTGCAGCAGGTCGTAGAGCCGCTCCATCTTGCGCACAAAGGCGGCAATGTCATAGCGCTGCCCGGTCTGGCGCGCCTCCGCGGCCAGCGCCGAGGCCAACTCCGGCTGGTCGATCATCGCGCTCACACCTGCCGCGAGCGCCGGAGCGTCGGCCTTCGGAACAATGAGCGCGTCCTTGCGGTGCGTCAGCACGTCGAGCAGGCCGTCGGCATCGGTTGCGACCATCGGCTTCCCCATCGCCAGGGCCTCGAATACGGTGAGGGGCGTGCCTTCCCACAGCGACGGGAACACCAGGTAGTCGAGCGCGGAGAGGACCGCAGCGACATCCCGCTGGAAGCCGCTGAAGACCAATCTGTCCCCAAGGTTCAAGGCCTGCGCCTGGGCTTCTAGTTCGGACTGGAGTTCGCCTTCACCGATGATGAAGAGGCGCGCGGTCGGGTGCTTCTTCAGGATCGCCGGCGCGGCCTCGACGAGGTACTGATTGCCCTTCGACGGCATCAAGCGCGTCACGGTCCCGATCGCGATCGTTCCAGGCTCAATGCCCAGTGCCCGTCGTGCCGCCGCAATTTCATCCGGCGTACGCTGCCGCGCGAATTCGTCGAGCGGCGCGCCGAGGTAGACGACCTTGGTGCGTTCAACCGGCATCAGTCGCGCCCGCGACGTGAACTCTCCCGTCGACTCGGACACCGCGATCGCGAGATCCGTGTGCGGCGCGAGAATGTAGTCAGCCACCTTCTGGAACCACGGCGTGTCGCCGTGATTGGCGTGCTCATGCAAGATCGCTGGGATCCCCATCTGCCACGCACACAACCGGCCGAAGGTCGTCGCACCGTAGCCGTGCATGTGGACGATGTCAGCCTGCTTGTCGCGAAGCACCTTCAGCAGCGCCGGGTAGGTCGCCGGATCGAACTTGTGACGCGCCATGTAGGTCACGTCGATGCCAAATTCCTCGAGCGTGTCCGCGGACAAGTCCTTCTTGCGAAGGCTGATCAACGAGACGTTGTAGCGCGCCTTGTCAAACCGCGGGATCATCCACGCAAACAGGCGCTTGACGCCGTGCATGCGCGACCCCTCCCAGCCCAGGTGGTCGCAGATGTGCACGACGTTCAGCTTTCGGCCCGCCATCAGAGCAGACCCTCACGTCGATACCACGCCGCCGTGCGACGAATGCCCTCTTCAAGGTCGACGCTGGGCGCAAACCCAAGCTCCGTGCGCGCCCGCGTGGTGTCAAAGGCGCGGCTCTTCGTGTAGAAGTCCACGCGTCTCCGGAAGATCGGCGGTTCAATACGCAGCGGGACGCACACGATCTCGCACAGCAGGCCGGCCGTCCAGAAGGGCCAGACCGGCCAGTGGACGCGCGGCGGTTTCACCGCGAGTTCCTTCGCCACCAGGTGCACCAACTGCTCCAGCGTCGTGTAGCGCGGGCCGGCAAGGATGTAGGTGCGGCCCTTGGCGGCCGGCACCGTTCCGCACAACCGAAATCCTTCGACCAGGTCGTCGATGAACGTCAGGTGATAGAACGGGCGCCCGTTCCCGATCATGGGAAAGTTGCCGCGCGCGAGACCGCGAAACATCTTGAGGAAGCGGGTATCGCCCGGACCATAGATCCCGATCGGGCGCGCGACCACGACATCGAGGCCCGTCGTATCACCAATCTGCC
The DNA here is from genome assembly GCA_038144855.1 of Acidimicrobiia bacterium. Classification (GTDB taxonomy): domain Bacteria; phylum Acidobacteriota; class Vicinamibacteria; order Vicinamibacterales; family UBA2999; genus 12-FULL-67-14b. The sequence goes on from JAYQOO010000023.1 coordinate 9,758, forward strand.
GGGCGACCTGCTCCGCCTCGAGCTTGGTGTCCTGGTAGACATCGCCGGGATTGAATGGCGCGTCCTCATTGGCGGGCGGATTGGCAATGTGCCCATGGACACCGCCGGTGCTGCAATGCACGACGCGCCTCACGCCGGCAGCCTGGGCCGCCTCAAGGAGGTTCCTGGTGCCGTCGATGTTGATCGCTCGATAGGCGGAATCGGGTTGCCCCGACTCGCGATACGTCGCAGCGATGTGGTACACCACCTCGACGCCCTCGACCGCGCGCCGTAGCGACGCGGCGTCGGCCAGATCCCCATCACACGCCGCGATCCCCTTCGACGGCCGCGGTGACGCGTCGAACCGCTTGCGGCTCTTCGGCCGCACCAAGACGCGCACGTCGTCGCCCGTGCTGCTCAGGTGCTGCGCGAGATGTCCGCCGGTGAAGCCCGTGGCACCGGTGACGAGCACCCTCACTGTCGGGCGAGCTCCTTCGACGCCGCCGGCGTGCCCGAGGCGAGACGTCGATAGGCCTCGGCGGTGCGACGCAGATATGACTCACGCGAGTACTTTTCCTGCGCGACAGCGGCCGCCGCTTTCGACAGGCGCGCGCGCTCGTCGGGCCGGTCAAGGAGGTCGAGGATCGCTTCGGCAAACCGCTCCGGCGTCGGATCCACCAGCTTTGAAAACTCGGGCGACAACACTTGCGTGTGCGTCAGCAGGTTCGTGGCGATGATCGGCTTACCCGAGCGCAGGTACGAGTAGATCTTGAGCGGCGTATTCGTTCCGCGAATGCGCGGCGACACCAGCAGGTCGGCCGCCTGCACGAAGCCGGGGATTTCACGCGCCGGCTGTTGGCCCGTGAAGATCATCGAACCGGCGGCTCCAGTCGCGGCGGCGCGGGCCTTCGCCTGCTCGACCTGTGCGGGTTCCCCGCCGACGACCAGCACGCGAGCGTCGGGCCGCCGTCTGGCGATCAACGCGACGGCGTCGATCAGCATGTCGACGCCCTGGTACGCCTCGAACGTCCCCGTATACAGCGCCAGCGGCGCATCCGCGGGAACGCCCCACGCCACGCGTACCTCTTCCGGCGTGCGGCTCGGCGGGTCATCAACATCCCCGCCCATGACGTTTTCGATCAACAGGGAGCGATCGGCCACGCCCATCTCGGTAACCGTGTCCTGCAACTCCTGGCAAATGGTGATCACGACGTCCGATTTGTGGACCATCTGATCTTCCATCCAGTTGAACACGCCGCGCAGCACCGCCGACTTGCTGTATTTGAAGTTGCTCAACTGCTGCGGAAGGCTGGAATGCATGTCGTAGAGGTGCGGAATGCCCAGCAGCTTCGCGAGCCACACGCCCACGAGACCCATCTCTTCATGCGAGTGAATCGCGTCGTACGTCTTGGTCAAGGCGTGCCTGGCAATCGTGAACAGCATTAAACCGTCAAGCACGATCTTGGTGAACGACGGCCCGATCCGAACCTTCGTCACAAACGGCGGCCGCAAGCTGCGATAGATGCGGAGGTTCGGCAGCTCGACATCGCGGCCGATCGGATAGGTGACCAGGTCGACGTGATGGCCCAGCTCGCCGAGGGCCTTGATGCGGTGGTATTCGCTGAACGGGGTGCCGCGCGGCTCGAAGAACGGCTCGGGCGCGAGCATCAGGATTCGCACGGACTCTATTATCTACTAACTATATCTCGCTGAGCAGACGGTAGTTAGGTTACAATAGCGCCTTCACAACAAGCGAGAACGAACACCTGCTCAAGCTACTCGTACGCCTCGGCGTCAGCGCTGCGGCACTATATTTCGTCCTGCGATCGATCGACCTCACCGCGTTCTGGGAACGCGTCAAGGGGATGAATCCCGCCTGGATACTCCTCGCGCTTGCGGCCTACACGTTTACTCAGGCGATCTCGGTGTGGCGCTGGAATCGCTTGCTTCAGGCCCTGCACATTCACGTCGAACGGCGCCGCCTCAGCGAGTCGATTTGGGTCAGCCTGTTCTTCAACAATTTCCTGCCGAGCAACATCGGCGGCGACGTCGTGCGCATCGCCGACACGGCGCCCGCGGCCGGATCGAAGACCCTTGCCACGACGGTGATCCTCGTGGATCGAGTTATCGGATTGACGGCGCTTGTGATTGTTGCCTCGTCCGGCGCATTCGTGGCACAACTGTTCGGCGTGCACATCCCTGGGGCACGATGGCTGTGGCTCGCGTCAGCGGTCGGAGCAGTCGTGGCGATTTCTGTAATCGCGATGCCACAATTAGTGGGTCACGCGCTGCTCCCAGTCCGGGCGCTGAATAAGCCATGGCTCACGGAGCGCGCGCAGCGTCTCGAAGACACGGTCATTCGCTTCAGAAATGCCCCCCGTGCCATCTTGGGCGCCTTTGGTGGCGCTTTGGTGGTGCAAATCACAATTGTGGCCTTCTATTTGCTGACGGCACAGGGACTCTCAGTTCCTTTGCCAATCTTTCTGGGCGCGGTGCTCATACCAGTGAGCCTCGTCGTCCAGATGGCGCCGGTGTCCATCAACGGATTCGGCGTGCGCGAAGCGGTGTTCGCGTTCTTCTTCCGTCGGTTCGGGCTTCCGACTGATGCCGCAGTGGCACTCTCCCTCGTGTCCACAGGCATGGTGATGGGGCTCTCGCTGGTGGGCGGGTTCTATTTCATCCGGCGACGGAGCTGAGGAGGCGTCAGCAGAACGAGCAGCGCGGTAACGCGCGGGTATATGCCGAGGTGTAAAGCCTTGGGAAGTATTGACCGATACGACACAGTTAGAGGGAATCCCGCAATGTCCAGTCTCCACCCCTTCAAAGGGCTAAGTGCCCTTTTTGCAATCACTTGCCTGGTTGGCTGCGAGGCCGCCAAGAGCGCCAATCCCACTGCGCCGTCCGTGGCCGGCCCCATTCCGGGCGTGAACATCACGGCCCCCAAACTCCTGGAGCCGCTGGCCGGATCGACCTTGATCTTCACAGGTGATCCACAGACGCTCCTGATCGAGAATGCCGGCACCAGCGGCGCCCGCACCATCTGGCTGCAGCTCGAAGTCGGCACTGACGCAAACTTCTCGCAGCTCGTGCACCAGGCGGACCAGATCGCCCTCGGCAGCGACGGCCGCACCACCTACCGGATGCCCGCGCCGCTGGGCGCCGGCTACACCTACTACTGGCGCACCCGCGCGGCCGATGGCGCCAATGTCGGCCCCTACTCTGCTGTCGCAAGTTTCAGCATCGTGCCGCCGGTCGTCATCGATGCCCCCGTGGCCGCGGCTCCCTCGGGCAAGCTCACCACCAACAAACCGGAGTTCCGGGCCACCAACGGGACGATCTCTGGCACCACAGGCGTTGCGTATCGATTTGAGCTCGCCACGGACAGCGGCTTCAGCGCCATCCAGGCCGTCGTGACCGTCCCAGCAAACGGCAACGGTACGACCGTGATGTCGGTCGGCGAACTGCCATACAAGACGACCTACTACTGGCGCGTGCGCGGTAGCGACGGTGCGAAGGAATCCAACTATTCCAACGTGCAGTCATTCACGACCGCCGATCCCCCGGCGCCGCCACCACCAACCACGCCATCTGGCGGAGGCGGGACGATCAGTGGTGTGCCGCTCGGTACCGGCGGACGTGCGGCTGCGGGTGGCCCGCTCCCGAGCTATGGAGCGAGCGTGGTGAACGCCGTTGCTCGCGCCTATCCCGCGGCTCTCGCGAATTCCTGCCAGGACCACGGCGGAAGCTGGCAGTTCATGGATCTAGTGGTCGATGCGCTTCGCACCTACGACACGCGCTGGGGCTACAACGGCAAGCGCGGTAACCCGAACGATCCGTCGCAGGACGTCGTGACCTACAACTACGGCAACCGCGCCGATGCAGGGTCGACCGAGGTCTACATCATCGATGTGGTGGGCGGACACTGCGGTTCATCGCCGTCGCCGGCCTGGAACGACGTCACGCAGGTGACGCGCAACCAGGGCACGTTCGGCATCTGGATCAGCCGCGGCCGCTTCTAGACGGGAAACGTCAGGGCTTCGTCGCGATGGCGGCGAAGTCCTGATACGAAAACATTCGATCGTTCAAACGGTCCACGTTGCTGTTGAACGACGAGACGAGCTCGGTCAGGGTATCTGCGGCGGTGCCGAAGTGCTCTGGCCGAGGCGTCACCTTCCGCAGGCGCCCGTCCGGCGCAATCGGCGACCGATAGACGATCTCGACATTCGTGAATCCATTCGCTTGCAGCAAGTACTGCAAAGTGTCTGGATGCAGCGGCTTCACGTGTGTGAGGTCGCGAATGAAGCTCTCGAAGAACGCAACCCAGCAAGACGGGTTGATCGTTTCGAGGACGATGCGTGCGCCGGGACGCAGCTTGTCGAACGCCGCCCCCAGCAGCGCGGTGAGATAGGCGGGCTGCAGGTGCTCTACGACCTGCAACGCGATCAGTCCGCCAAGCGACTCATCGGGCAGTGACTGCAAGTAACTGAGCGCGTCGCCGCTCGCCGCGTCGAGCCCCCGCGAGTGACAGACTTCGACCATCTCGGGATTCAGGTCGAGCCCCTTCGCGCTCACGCCGCGCTCCCGGAGCAAGTCCAGGAATTCCCCACGACCGCATCCAATGTCGAGCACATTCGACTGCCCCGCAAAGTACGGCACGTAGTCAGCCTGCCTCTCACGGATCACCGACCCCGCGCCACGGAAGCGATCCTCGAAGCCGACGTATTGGTCGGGGGCCGGGGATGCCTCAGGCGCAGAGGCTGGGGCCGGTGACGAGGCCGGGGCGGAAGACGACCTCCGCTCCACTTCCCTCTTCGCAATCATCGCCGTCCGCTGCGCGACGTCGGTGACCGATCGCAGCTGGGCCAGCGCGTCATCAATCTCTCGATAGTGCGTGTCGGCAAGCGGCGTGATCGTTTGCAGGAATTGGATCAGGAGTGATTCAAATGTCGCGAGCGCTTCGAAGCCGGCGCGGACCACCGGCAAGGCGCGCTCGAGCGCGGCGTGCGTTTCACGATGCGCCGCAACGTTGCGATTCAAGTGGTCAACGACGGCCGCGTTGAACGCGACCTGCCGCTCGAACAGCATCGCCACAGAGGGATCGAGCGCCTTGTCGGCCGGCAGGATCTTCCAGGTGTCGTTAATGCGCGGCAGTACGGTTTCGTCGTAGGCAGGCGGCGCGCCCGGCACGACCGGCACGGCCTGGACGGCGTGATCGAGCGCGGTGAGCGCCTCGTTGTAGCGGCGATGCGCGTCCCTGCGCTCAGCCAGCAACCGGTTCAGTAACGACGAGTCCATCGGGGTTCCCACTGACGATACCTCAACGCATGGCAATCCACGCGGCGAGCTCGCGTACGTCTCGATTGCCTGGTTCTCGCTCGGACGGTCGAAACCCGGCGCCGGAACGCACTCGCAGGGTCCAGACATCACCGATCGCCGGGGGGAGCACCACATCCCGCCGCTCGCCGGCCTTCAACGCCACCGACTCTTGCCAGTCCCCGGTCGAGAGCCACACGGTTGTCGGCTCCTGCCCCGCAGTCACCGACATCGGCAGACCCGACGACTGTGCGGCGCCGCCGTCCAGCACGACCGTGGCCTCGCCGTCCGCCCGCGTCCAGAAGCCGTCCCGTTCTGGATAGGCCCAGTCATTAAAGAAGAACGCCCGCGTCTGCCCAAACCGTGCTGCCCGCGTGGCTGGCCGCCCTGACGCCGGCGCGACGACGCCGACTGGTCTCAACCTGAGCCCATCGACGGTTTGCGTGCTGCCGTCGATTCTGACATTGAGGTTGCGCGCCATCACTGGCAGGCGCAGCCTGAATGGCGATGAAGCGCTGCGAAGCTCAGAGAGCGACGGGGCCGCAATCGGGCCGTCGTTGCGACCGAGAAAGATTCTGACCGCGCCCGTTCCCTCGCCCGGGACTGACGTCAACTCGTAGTCGCCTGCCGGAACGCGATTGATCACGCCGCTGCCGGGCATATCGATCGAGAGCCGCGACAACAGGTCTGGACGCTCGAGTCGCCTCCACGCTGGAACCTCTAGGAGCAACGCATGCCACGTCCGGAGTCGCTCAAACATCACCAGGTGACGATCCGGCCGAGCCGCGCCTTCGATGCTCGAAAGGATGGAGACCACGATGGCGATCATCACACCGACGGCTGCCACACTTGCTCCACGCGATGTGCGCCTGGTGAGCGCACCAGCCGCGATCGCCCCGATCGTGAACAGTCCGAGCCAGAGCAACCCATCACGCAGAGCCGCAGATCCGCCGGCGGCGTGCACACTCGGCAGAGCGGACGGCAACAGCGTGTTCGCACTGAGCCACTGGACGGTCGCATCAACGCCGCTGCGGTTGTTGAAGATGAATCGGCCGCTATCTTCAATCGCCCTTGGCACGATCAACGTCGCGCTCACGACCGAGAGCACCAGCGCGATGGGCCGCAGGATTCCCCCGCCTGCCCATGCTTTCGCCATGGGCAGCGCGGCCAACGGGAGAACGGCCACGAGGAATCGGCCTGGAGCCGCGGCGCCGCCCCACCACATGGCGTACGACGCGACGACCAGCACGTACGGCACGACGATCAGCGCGAGTTCGATCGTCAGTCGTGGGTGCGACCTGAACATCACGGCCGCCCCGATAAGCGCCATCACATAGATCGGCGCGGTCGTGAGTACGCCAAACTGCTGGTCGAACACGAGACCAATCAGGCCGCGCGGCACATAGGCAAGCGCGGTGCTGGTGTCCGCGCCATAGGCGACCGTCGGATTCGGACTGCCCCAGATGATGTAGAAGAAAGCGAACCATGCCGCCCCCAACGCCACCGGCACCGCAAGAAACGCGGCGACCTTGGTGACGCCGGACGGGCGCCTTGCAAGCCGCGGTAACACGAGAACGCCGATGATGCCGGCGAGCACCGCAAAGCGTGTGTGCAGCCACGGCAACACTGCGAGTGCGGCGCCGACGCCGGTCACGCTACGCAATCCCGGGTCGCGGTCCTCTGCGAGTTCAACGAGCAGCCATGTGCCAAGCAGGACGCAGAGGCCGCCGATGATTTCCGGGTAGATGGTAAACGTGTGGAAGAAATACGGCGCGCTCCAAACCACCCCGGTCACACCCGCCCAGGCAGCCGCGGCGCTGCCGGAGATCGCAAACGCAAGGCGCCACATCAGCGCGCATGAAATCGCGGCAACGAGGATGATCATCCACACCGCGCCGGGGTAGCCCGCCAGCGCAAACGCCGGCAGCACGATCACGGATACGCCGGGCGCGTGAATCGAGTAGATCTCGCCGCTCTTCGAGCGTTGCAGGAAGTGCGGCTCAAGGCGTCCTGGGAAGTACTCCAGGTACTCACCCTGTTCGTAGTTGTTGGCAACCTTAAGATCGCCGTCATGCAGCAGGCTTTGCGTGGCTGCCAGGTAGTGGGGCTCGTCCCCGCCGGGGATCACGTTTCGGACCTGGCCGAACACCACCGCGGAACCGAGCGCCATCAGCAATGCCGCCATCACCGGCGCCAGGCGCGCGTCGGAGAAGGATCGGATCGCATTCGGGGGACGGGCGGCGATCATGCCAACGACGACCACCGACCAGACGAGTCCCTCGATTGGGCCGTCCCAAACGGGACTCAGTCCGAGGAACGGCAGCCACACGACAACGCTGATAGCGAGCGGCCAGGCGTGCCCGAGGCGTAGCTTCGCAAACCAAGCCATTCCCGGGAGCGCGATCGCGAGTGCGACCAGAATGACGAGCGAAGGGAGTGCCGCAATCCGCCCGGAGGCGTCGACGAGGATGACTCCGAGGGAGAGCCACACCGAAACAGCGGACAACGCCGACAGCAAAAGGGCCGCCCCCTAGGGGCGGGCCGTTGGGCGTGGGGGGGGGGGGCGACGCGCCGTCAAAGGGCCCCCGGCGGGGTGTTGAGCGGCCCCCCCCGCCCCCGGGGGGGGGCCCTTTCGAAGTGGATCGTGGTGACGAAGCGCCTTCATCGGCACCTCGGCGTTGTTAGAAGCGCAACCGCGCGCCGAAGCCGAACTGCGTGCCACCGACCTTGGTCGGCTGGGCCGTGCCGCTCAGCATCTCGAGGTCAACGTCGGCTGACGAATAGCGCACAAAGCCGCCGACTCCGAGCCGCACACTGTCGTTCGACCAGACGATGTAGGTGACATCGGCGCCGACGTTGAAACCGGTCTGGCTCTTCTTGCGTTCCTCGGTGTCTAGCGTCGCGCCCACCGTGGTCGAGGTCGCCCCCGTCTCGTTGTGCGTGACCGAGGAAATCACATCCTGCGTGAGACGGAAGAAAGACGGACCGCCGTAGATCATCGCGTCGAACTTGTCGTTGAACGGGAATACCCAGCCAATGTTGACGTGGGTGGCCATTTCCTTGCGATCCAGCAGCTCTTTCGCCGACAGGGTACGCGGGCGGTTGAAGAAGAACGGGCTCGGCACTGAGCCGGTGGCTTCACCTTCCGCGTCGTTCTGCTCCTGATGATAGGCCACACCAACGGTCAGGTTCTTCCAGATTTTGAGGCCGACGCCCACGTCGAACAGGCTGCCCGAGGTAAAGGTGGTGGCCGTGTTGAACGTTGCGGTCTCCTCGTAGACTGTCCGCCTCTGCGTGTCCGTCATGGCGGAAGACCCAGACTCCACGCCCCACCCGACGTTGATATAACCGCGATCAGCCCACGTGCCAGTTTGGGCAGAAGCCTGATCTGCTGATCCAACAAGCACAGCACAAGCGATCACAAGCAATACAACTGGTCTCTTCATCGTTTCTTTGGCTCCGTCTCCACGGGCTCTGGGTAGCCCTTCCGTCCAGATGTTAGCATGAGAAAAACCGGGCATGTACCCTTAAATATAAGAAAAAGACGGGGTTGTACCGTGGGATTGTGAAATTCTGCTACACTCGTTCTCGGTCATGTGACGTGCAAGGGTCCCCAGCTCTTTGCATCATCACAGCATTCAGCCGGCCACATCTTGGAGATTTGCTTGATGAAGTTGTTTCGAGTTGGGACCTGTCTTGCCTTCTTGACGGCGGTCGCGGCCTGCTCCCAGGCGCCCCAATCCGTCACCATGCCCTCTGCGACCGTCGGTGGTTCTACTGCGGACGCCGCTGATGGGACGACCCTGAAGGTGACGGCACCCGCGCTGATTACCCCGGTGAACTCTGAACGCGCGGAAGATCGTCGTCCGACCTTGATTTGGCTGAACGCTACCGGTCGGTACGCGAATATCGGGGTTGCCTACGACATCGAACTATGGCTCGACACCGGCACGTCACCCGTGTACAGCCGCACCGTCGGCGAGCGTCCCGATACCGGCTCGCACCTGATCGACTACGAACTCGAATACGACCGCGTCTATTCGTGGCGCGTCCGCGCGCACCTCGACACGACGCTTGGTCCTTGGTCAAGCTGGGGCACTTTCCTCTCGCCGCAGCGCCCGATCGTTACGACGCCGACGGTGACCACGACGACGAGCACCAACACCACCAGCACGTCTTGCGCCGCGCCGATGTCGGCGTTGGGTGCGGGCGAAACGCGCAAGCCGCGGCCGAACGATTCGCGAATCGTGAACCAGGTTGCTGCAGCCTATCCTGCAGCGCTTCGCAATTCCTGCCAGGATCACGGCGGCTCTTGGGAGTTCATGGACCGCACGATCGACGCCCTGCGCGCCTACGACAGCCGCTACGCCTACAACTGCAAGCGCGGCAACTGCGGCGACGCGTCCCAGGACGTCGCAAGCTATTACTACGGCGGCCCCTTGGCGAGTGCCCAGGGTCGCACCGACGTCTACATCTTTGACCTGATTGCAGGCCACTGCGGCTCCACGCCGTCAACCGTGTGGCTCGATGTCACCGACGCCACCGCGGCCAACCGCACGACGGGCGGCATCGTGTATCCGCGTCCTGGTGGCCCATCAGCGACCTCCCGCATCTGCGGTTCCTAGACGTTCCGACCGGGGCCGGCCACTCGGCCGGCCCCGTGTTCCCCTTGCCCCATCCGTGGCTGACGAGCAGTTCTACAAATCCTTCTCAGAAAAAAGCCTGACCAGTTATGGCGCGGGCCGTCGCTCGCGCATCGAACGGCACCGGCTTGACCTGCTCAATCGCTTCGTCACGGCGCGCGGTGTGATGTTCGAGATCGGTCCCGGCCATGGCACGCTTGGCGAACTCGCGGTCTCGGACGGCTTCGACTACAGCGCGGTTGAAGCCAGCCCGATCCTGATGGACGTGCTGCGCAAGAAGGGCCTCAAGGTCATCGAGGCCTGGACGCCGCCGATGCCCATGGCGGACGCGTCGGCCGACGTCGTTTATGCCGACCAGGTCCTCGAGCACATGCGCGGGATCGACGACGCGCGGCAGTTTACCGCCGAAGCATTGCGTTCACTGAAGCCAGGCGGGATCTTCTTCGTCGTCGTTCCCGACTATCTCAAGGAACGACAGTTCTTCTGGGACGTCGACTACACGCACAACTTCGTGACGACCGAGCGTCGCGTGCGGCAACTGTTCAACGACGGCGGATTCGAGATCCTGCACGTCGAGCGCGCCATTGGCATCGCCACCGGATTCAAGCGCGACCTTCTCGCCGCCGCTGCGCTGTTCATCAACCTGCCCGGCGTGGATTCCCTATCGCGCTACACAGGCACCGAAGACCTCGTCTTCAAGATCCGCAAGAACCTCTTCGAAACCCTCACCTTCGTCGCTCGCAAGCGGGCGTAAATGCTCCTCCGCCTCGCGATCTCGGCGATCATCCTGGCAATTCTCGCGCAGGGGATCGACATGGGTGCGTCGGCGCGGGCTGTGGCGCAAATCGACCTCGGCTACCTCTCTGCAGTGCTGCTGCTCGTGGCCATCGATCGCTGCGTGATGATCCTGCGGTGGGTCCTGCTGCTACAGGCGCGCGCGATTCGTGTCACGACCGCCGAAGCCACTCGGCTCTTCCTGGTGAGTTCCTTCGTCGGCAGTTTTCTTCCCGCCGGTGTCGGCGCCGACGCGGCGCGGGCGTATGGGCTGTCGCGCGATTCAGCCACCGGCAGCGACGCCGTTGCGTCGGTCGCGGTCGACCGGCTGCTGGGCATTTTGTCGCTGGTGGTCATGGCCGTCGTGGGCATCGTCGCGTGGTCCCCGGATGGCCGCAGCGATTGGCGAATCGCCGCCGCCATCGTCGTGGTTGCCTTCGCCTGCGGATCGGCGTTCTGGGCCAACGAGATTCTCCGCTTCGTCATCCCCGAGCACCGGCACGGCCGCTTCTTTACCCGTCGCATCCTGAAACTGGCCGATGCCGTCGGGCGCTATCGCGACCACCGCGGCGTCCTGCTCCACGTGATGGCATGGTCGATGGTCGTCCAGGTGCTCCGGGTGACGCAGGCCTACCTCCTTGGGTTGGGCCTGGGCATGACCGTGCCCTACGCCTACTTCCTGCTGTTCATGCCCCTGGGCCTGCTGCTGCTCCTCCTGCCGATCTCGGTCAGCGGCTTCGGGGTGCCGCAGGCCGGGTTCGTGTGGATGCTGAAGCCCATGGGTGTCCCCGACAGCCAGTCCTTCGCCCTTTCAACGCTGATTGTGCTGACTGGTCTCGCCGGAAACCTTCCCGGGCTGCTACTCTGGTTGCGGCAGCGCCGGGAAATCCTGTAAAATCTAAGACTTAGTGGCACAAACCTACGCTGCAAAGTACCTCGCGAAAGCTGCGATGAGTGCGCCCCGCGACCTGGTCCGGGCGGCCGTGGCGAAGCACATTCCCCTTCATCCGACCGTCTTCATCTTCCATTGCACGTTCGTCTGCGATGCGCGCTGCGAGATGTGCAGCAACTGGACGCGCGGCAACCGCAAGGAAGACATGACGCTGGCGCAGATTGAACAGGCGTGCAGCTCGAACCTCTGGAAGGACATCGAAAACGCCTCGATCTCGGGAGGCGAGCCGACGACGCGTAACGACCTGGTCGACATTGCCCGCGTGATGATCGACAAGTTTCCAAAGCTCCGCAAGCTGACGCTCAACACTACCGGCATCACGCATCACCGCGCCATTCCGATGCTGACGAAGATCGTCGAGCTCTGCAACGAGCGCAACGTCATCTTCTCGACCCGCGTCTCGATCGACGGCGTCAACGACATGCACGGCTCGGTCCGCAACGTGCGGAACGCCTTCGAGAAGGCCGGCAAGACCATCACGGCGATGCAGGAGTTGCAGAAGACACATCGCTTCAACTTCGGCATTTCCTCGACCATCTTCTCGAAGAACCTCGAAGACGCCGACAATATCCTCGCCTGGGCGAAGAAGGAAAAACTCGACATCGTTTTCAACATGGTGCGCTTCACCGACGCCATGCTGGGTAACAGCGAGCTCGAAGGCAAGTACCGCCCGATGGGCCTCGAAGAGCAGAAGATGCGCAAGTTCTTCCTCGATCGCGTGCGGCAGGATCCGCTGCTCGACGGCCAGAACTACATCTACATGCACTACGCGGACATGATCGCCAACGGCTATCACCGCACCGCCCCGTGCCCGTTCATGACGCAAGGCATCATGTTGAACCCGAACGGCGACATCTTCTTCTGTGAGAACAGCGACGTCGTCGGCAACGTGACGAAGGAAGATCCGGAAGCGATCTACTTCCGCGAGGCGGCACAGCAGCACCGCAAGCACATCCGCGACGAGAAGTGCCCGACCTGCCTGAGCCCGTGCCAGATGAACGTGGCGGCCATCAAGCAGGTCATGCCCTATGCGCGCTTCCTGGTGCGCGCTTCCATGGAGAAGCGACGCGCCGGAGTCGATGTCGCCGCGGCCCAACCGGCCTGACCGGCCGTCTCGCTCCTGTCGTCATGACGCGCGAGCCACAAGCTAAACGCGGACGTCCCAAGAAATTCGGTCGCGAGGCGCAGCTGGTGAATCTCACCCTGCCCCGCGACGTCATTGACTGGCTGGCCTCGATCGACGACGACATCGCCTGGGCGATCGTGCGGCTGCACGAGCGCAGTACCGCGAAGCGCAAGGCCGATACGGAAGTCGCCCAGCTCGTGCGCTTTCCCGGAGCGCGCGCGTTGATCCTGGTGCAGGCGTCGCTGTTCAAGGACATGCCCGGCGTGTCGCTGATCCCGCTCTCGGACGGCCGCGCGTTCCTGGCCCTCGAAACCGGTAAGGGTGTGGCGGACCTGGAATTGATTGTCATCGATCGCATCGAGAACCCGCGCGTGGACGACGCCGAGCGCGCTGCACTGAATGCTCTTCGCAAACTGCTGAAGCAGTGGCGGCAGGAAGGCATCCGCTTTGAATCGCGATCGATCGTGATCGCGCATCAGCACCCCGCTAGAACTGAAAGTAAATAAAGTCGCTGGTACCCGCGTACAGCGTCGCCACGCAATATGCCATGACGGCTGCCAGTGCCGCCTTCGTCCCCGAGCTCAGCGCGCCTACCAGGCGGTGTTCATACGCCCAGATCCACGCGTGATGCATCGCGAGCGGTGCGAGAAACAGCGTGCCCATCCACATCCACCCTGCCACCGGACGAACGTCCATCGCGGCGATGTTGCCGACGAAGGTGACCGCGCCTTCGATCGACGCACTCCGAAAGAACACCCACGCCACCACCACCACGGACTGCGCGACCAGGAACCAGGCCACTCGCACGAGGCGCACGCGTCCGAGGCCCGCATCGGTGTGCAGCCCGAGCATGCGCTCGACCGCCAGCGCACTGCCGTGAATGGCGCCCCACGCGATGTAGGTGTAGGCGGCGCCGTGCCACAACCCGCCCAGCACCATCACGACGAGTAGGTTGACGTAGGTCCGGACACGCCCTCGTCGATTGCCTCCCAGCGGCACGTACAGGTAGTCGCGTAGCCAGGTCGACAACGTGATGTGCCAGCGCTCCCAGAAGTTCTTCAGTGACGAAGCAACATATGGCGCATTGAAGTTGACCGGGAGACGGTAGCCAAGCCAGTACGCGACGCCGCGCGCGATGTTCGAGTAGCCGGCGAAATCCGCGAAGATCTGCCCGGAGAACATGACCGCGAGCCAGACGTTGAAGCCGGCGTCGGCCTCCTCGCGGTAGCCCGCATCCCAGTGCGCGTCGACATAGACGGCGAGGTTGTCGGCACACACCATCTTGAAGAAGAACCCTAGCAGGATGAGCCACGCGCCCTCGTAGAACGCCTTCAGGTGCAGGCGGCGCGGACGCGTCATCTGCGGCAGGAAATCGAGCGCACGCACGATCGGGCCGGCGACCAGTTGCGGAAAAAAGATGATGTAGAGGAAGAAGGCCTTGAAACTCCGTAGTGGGACCAGCCGAAGGCGATAGACGTCGATCGTGTACGACATCGACTGGAAGGTATAGAAGCTGATGCCCATCGGCAGGATCAGCCTGACCTCCGGGGCTGACAGTTCCACGCCGAACGCCAACGCCGCTCTCGCCAACGCATCGGTCAGCAAGTTGGCGTACTTGAAGAACCCAAGGAGGCCGAGGTTGGCCGCGAGCGACACCGCGAGGATGCCGCGGCGCCGGCTCACCTGCTCGCGCGGCATGCCCGCAAGCGCGAGGGCGGCCCAGTAGTCGATGCCCGAACTCACTAGCAGGATCGCAATGTAGACCGGTACATGCCAGCTGTAGAAAATCGTGCTGGAGGCGATCAGCACCCACACGAACGCGGGCTCGACCTTGGTCCGGCCGACGCTCACCCGCGCCGCCATCACGACCAGCAGCAGGCTGATGAAAGACCAGGAAACGAAATTCACCGCGCACCAGGCAGGTAGCGTTGCAGGTCGCGAATGAGGCGCGTGCTCCAGAACACTGCACTCTCCTCGCTCAGGTGGCTGCCGTCGTGCGATGTCAGGCCGTTGACGTCCATGCCCACGACCGGCACACCGAGCATCGCGCCCAGTGCAACCGGATTACCGACGCCGCCGTCGGGCGTCGGGACAGAGGTCAGCACCAGGGCGGCGCCACGCTGATCGAGTTCCTGCTTGAAGGCGCGCGCCGGCGCGCCGATCCGGTCGCCCACGGCCGTCACGTCGTAGGTGATCGCCGGCGCTGCCATGGAGGGTTCCGGCCAGGGACTAATGCGCCACACCCCGTTTTCCCGGGAGCGATAAGCGATGAACTCATTCCCAAACGCGAAGCCAGGGCGTCCGTACAGATCGATCCAATTGGGAATGATGCGGTGGACGGCACGACGGGCCTCGTGCCCGATCTCGCCCTCGAGCTGCAGTTTGCCGGCGCCAAACATCGAGTCACGGCGGACGCGATTGGCCCATTCGCTGCGCCGTTGACCGAAAAACCCGTCGACGTTAGCGACCACGAGCTTGGGCCGCAGATCGTGCCGGCGAATGATTTCGAGCACCCACTCGTCTCCGTCACGATGGCCAAACCCCAGAGCGTAGTACTTGATGCCGTTGGCGGCGGCCCAGGGGGTAATCACCCTCGAGCGCAATGCAAACATCATCCGCGAGGTGCCAACAAACAGCACGTCGGCCTCTCGGAGGTGCCGCATCGCAATCGGATCCGTGCCGTGATAGAGAACGTGATGGTCGAGGTGACCACCTCGGTCGTGGGCCAGGTAGTACTCGTCGCCAATCGGGCGATCAGCCTCGGAAATGTGCCGGACACGGCCGGCGAAGCCGGGCACGGTCAGCCAGGCGCTGTAGGTCACGCCAAAGCACAGGCCGAGCACCGATGCAAAAACAATCGCCGGTCGCAATATTTTTCTAGATTAATTGAAGCCGGCCGAAATTCCTAGCTCTCAGCGGGCCTCGAACTCGGCCCGGATCGCCGTCAGGAACGTCTCGGCAATCAGACGGTAGCCGGCCTTGTTGGGATGGCGGCCGTCTGCGCTGTTGTAGCGATTCGGATCGTGCGCCCACGCCGCGTAGACGTCCACCAGCGGCACGTTCTCACCACGCGCGACGTCACGAAGCCGCTCGTTGAATCGCGAAATCGTGCTGTTGCCAATGCCGCGATTCACCCCGACCGGCGGTGGCGTGAGGGTGGCCAGCAGCACCCGCGCCCCCCTGAAGCGTGCTTCTTTGACGAGGTCGTTGACGGCTCGCACACCGGGCTCGATGCCGGCATCACCGACGGCGAGGTCGTTGTAGCCCATCATGATCAGGACCACCTGCGGCCTGGATCCATTGAACGCCGCAGACGCGCGGCTCATCGCGTCCTGGGCGCGCTCACCGCCCTTCCCTTCGTTCGCAACGGTCACCGTCTGTTCGGTGTACCGCGCATTCAACAACGTCTGCAGGACTGAAGGGTATGCGTCCGCCGTCAAGGTCGACAGCAGGTACGGCGGCGTGCCACTGGGATTCTCTTCCGACGTCCAGCCGACCGTGATGCTGTCGCCGAACGCCATGAAGCGCGTTTGCGTGATCGTCGGAATTCGCGACACCGACACGGGGAACACACACGACGCCGAGCGATTCAGCGCGTCTATCGCGGTGCACGACACCTCGCTCGCACCGATCGCGAACGTCGTTCCCGATGGCGGCGAGCACGCCACCGATACCGGTGACTGGCCGCCCTCGGCAGACGGCACCGAATAGGAGATCGTCACGGAGGTGCCTGTCGTCGCCGAGGCGATCGGTGACGGGCACGACAAGGTTGGCGCCGCCGGAGTCGGCGGCGTCACCGCGACAGGTGGCGGCGTGGGCTCGGTCGGCGTGCCGGACTTACACGCGCCAAACGCGAGCACCATCGTGACCGCGATCAGCGTCAGCCCGTGCTTCATTTGCGGCAAAACGCCATCAGGTGCCAGCCAAGTGGCCTGACCCACGATACGGGCAAAGCATTAAAGCTGCCGACAAACATCGTGTTGAATGCGATGCCCTTCCAGCCCTTGTGCAGCCTGGATTTGACCGGGAAGCGCTCGGGCACGATCCGGGTGTCTGCAAACGGCTGCAACAGGGCGCGAAATTCGCCGATCGAATATTTCTTCAGTACCGGCGCATCCTCATGCTCGAGCGCCACCTTCATCACCTTCGACAAGGCGTTCAGCCACGACACACGGTTGTAGACCATGAAGATACCGGCGCCTCCGGGTTTGATGACCCGATGACACTCCGCCAGCAAGGCGTGCGGGTTGGCCGTGTACTGAATCACGCCGTGCCCGTAGACCACGTCAAAACTCGCATCATCGAACGGGAGCTGCTCGCCGTTGGCGACGCGCAGCTCCTCAGGGGCCACGCCGTTCAGCGCGAAGTTTTTCCGTGCAAGGTCGATCGCCGTCTGCGAGAGATCCACGCCGGTTACGCGAGCGCCGCCCTTGGCGAACCGTACGAGGTCGGTCCCGATACCGCAGCCGACTTCCAGCACGCGCAGGCCGCGGAAGCTCGAAAAGTCCACCAGCCTCGGCAGGTAATGCAGCTTGTCGAAGCGATACGCATCGAGGTCGTCAAAGAATGCCTTCGTGCCGACCGGATGGTCGGTCATCTCAAGATCGTGAATACGGAGGTTCCAGTAGTTCTGAATCTGCTCGATCATCTCGCTTGGGTCTGCGCTTTTCAGGGCGAAGGGGGATTTCTTCGTCGGTCCCTATCGTACAATGGCGCGCGGATGGTTCGAGACCTCCGCCGGCTGGCGGACACGAAATTCGACGTGATCGTCGTGGGCGCGGGCTTTTACGGCGTCACCACGGCATGGGATGCCGCACAGCGCGGGCTGTCGGTCGCCATCGTCGACAAGGACGACTTCGGCGCAGCCACTTCCTTCAATAACCTCAAGACATTGCATGGCGGCCTGCGTTCGCTGCAGGCGGCGAACTTCTCGCAGATGCGGCTGTTCATCCGTGAACGCCGCGCGCTGGCGCGTATCCTTCCGCACCTCGTCCGTCCACTGCCCTTCGTGATTCCGACGACGCGCAATCCGAGGCGCAGCGCGCTGGTGATGCGCATCGCGTTGGCGATCAGTGACGCGGTGGCGCGCGATCGCAACGAGGGACTGCCTGATCCCGGCACGCACTTGCCCGACAGCCGCATCGTCTCGAAGGACGAAGCCCTGCAGCTCAATCCCGTGGTCTCGCCCGATGGCGTCACCGGTGGCGCCATTTGGTACGACTACCAGATGCTCAGCACCGATCGCGTGACGCTGTCGTTCCTGCTCTCGGCCGTCGACGCCGGCGCGTGCGCCGCGAACTACCTCCAGGTGAATCGCTTCCTGCAGCAGAACGGCCGCGTGACCGGCGTCCGGGTCGAGGATCGCCTCACGAACGAGTCCTTCGCCATTCGCGGCACGGTCGTGATCAACGCCGCAGGGCCATGGGCGGCAAGCCTGCTGGACGGCCTGGCCCCAGCGACGCAGGGCGCGCCACCGCCGCGCCTGTCGCGGGCGATGAACGTCATCACCCGCAAGGTGGTCAACGACCACGCGTGTGGCGGGCTCGCCAACGGCCGGTATCTGTTCATGGTGCCGTGGCGCGACGTGTCCATGCTCGGCACCAGCCACGATGCCCACGAAGGCTCTGCCGATCAGTTGAAGATCTCTCGCTGGGATCTCGAGGCGTTCCTGAAGGACGCTCGCGAGGCCTTCCCGCACGCCAACCTCACCGCGGCCGATGTGCGGCTGGTGCATCGCGGGTTGCTTCCGATGATTTCAGGCGAGGGCACGCGTGTCAGGCTCGTCAAGGAGAGCCAGGTCGTCGACCACGCCAAGCACGGCTTACCGGGGCTGATCTCCATGTTCGGCGTGCGCTACACCACCGCCCGCTACACGGCCGAGCAGGCCGTGGATGCCGCCTTTCGTCAAATGGGGCACGCAACCCCGCCGCCATGCCGGACTGCAGAAACACCCCTCCAGGGCGGCAGCATCAGCCATATGGACAACTTTCTGAAAGCGGTTGTCCAACGTGACGTCGACGGCATTCCCTCCCAAACCCTCAAGCGGATGGCTACGACCTACGGCACCGGATACGACCGCGTGCTGCAAATGGCGCGTGATGTGCCGGCCCTGGCCCGCCCGCTCGGCCGCGACTGCGACGTGATCGGGGCGGAGATCCTCTATGCCGCACGCCGCGAAATGGCCCTGAAACTGGGGGATGCGGTCATCCGGCGCACCGAGGCCGGTGCGGCCGGACACCCTGGCACCGACGCGCTCGAACGCGCTGCGGCCATCATGGCCCGCGCCCACGAATGGGACGAGTGGCGCATGCGGAACGAGATCGCCGAGGTCGAGGCCTTCTTCAAGCTGCCCCGGGACTAGTCTTCAGAGGGGAAATAGCCCCCCTGCCACCGTTCCTCATAGGGGAATTCACGTTTTTTCATAGGGAGAAAGTGTGAATTAGTGGTAATCTCCCCTCTGCACGCTGCCGTAGAGCGGCAGCTTCATAGGAGATCAGATGGCCAAGAAAGCAAAGAAAGCCAAAGCCGCCAAGCCGCGCAAGGCAAACGCCGCGTTCATGAAGCCGGTCACGCCGAGCGCCGCCCTCGCCGAGGTTGTTGGCAGCAAGGGTATGCCGCGTACCGAGGTCACCAAGAAGCTGTGGGCCTACATCAAGAAGAACGGCCTCCAGGACAAGAAGAACAGGCGCATGATCAACGCGGACGCCAAGCTGAAGGTCATCTTCAAGAAGCCGACCGTGAACATGTTCGAAATGACCAAGTTGGTCAGCAAGCACCTGTCGTAAGCGACAGCGGCTTGTTCGCTCTCGGGCGCACGGGGTTTCCGTGCGCCTTTTCTTTTGTACGAGGGTTGCGGGCTGGCGCTAGGCGCCCAGATGCTCTGACGCCCAGCGTTCGAAGACCATCAACGGGAACAGCGTGTGCGCGTGGTTCTCATGACCGGCAATGTGATCGAGCATCATGTGCTCTACCGCATCGGGATCGAACAAGCCGCGGCGCACGATCCGATCGCGCGACAGCAGGTCGCGCATCAAGGGCTGCAGTTCCTTCTTCAGCCAGTTCTTCATCGGGATGCTGAAGCCTTCCTTCTTGCGATTCAGGATCGAGTCCGGCAAGACGCCCTTCATCGCCTGCTTCAGGATCCACTTTCGCTCGCCATTGCGGATCTTCAGGTGGCCCGGCATGGAGAACGCCAGTTCCATTAAGTCGCCGTCGAGAAACGGCGCGCGCGTTTCCAGCGAGGTCGCCATGCTCATGCGATCGACCTTCACGAGAATGTCGTCGGCCAGATACAGGCTCAGATCGGCGTAGAGCTGGCGATTCAGCACGTCATCCTGGCTGAATCGACCAAGCGCCTCACGCACCGGCGCATACACGTCGGTCGCACCGAGCGCCTCATGGAGTCCCTTGCCGTACAGCCGCGCCTTGTCGCGGGCATTCAGATACACCATCCAGCGATAGTGCCCGAGGTCGGGTGGCACCGTCGTAGCAGCCGCGCTGAAGCGCTTGACCTTGTTGATCAGGCCCTTCTTCTTCTCCGTCGGCGGCAGCGCCGATGCCACACCGGCAAGAGCCGGCATCAACGCATCGCCCATCCATCCAAGCTTCGAGGCGAGCGCCTGCGCCTGGTACGAGTCGTAGCCGCCAAACAGCTCGTCTCCGCCGTCGCCCGACAGCACCACCTTGACGTGCTCGCGCGCCAGTTGCGACACGCTGAACGTCGGAAACAGCGACACGTCCGCAAAGGGCTCGTCGAGATGCACGATCAACCGGTCGAACATGTCGCCCAGATCCGGCGAGGCGGCGCGTTCGCGATGATTGGTCTTGAAGAGCGCGGCGACTTCGCGCGCATACGGCAGCTCGTTGTAGGTGCCGTCGGAGAAGCCAATGCTGAAAGTGTTGACAGGCTGCGACACCTCGCCACTCATTAGCGCGACGATCGAGCTGGAATCAATGCCCCCGGAGAGGAAGGCGCCGAGCGGCACGTCGGCCATCAGCTGCCGCCTGATCGCGGTGCGGAAGGCGTCCTTCAGCGCCGCGGCGGCGTCGTCGTCCTTCCAGTCCTTCAGCTCGATGTCCGCCGCATCCCAATAGCGGTGCACCGTGGCGTGTCCGCCGCGATAGCGCAGGAAGTATGCGGGCGGCAACTTATGCACCCCGCGCAGCAACGTCCGTGGCGCCAGGATGTATTCGTAGGTGAGGAACTGATCGAGCGCGATCGGGTCCAGCTCGCGCGACACTTCCGGGCGAACCAGCAGCGCCTTTACTTCCGACGCCAGCAGCAGCCCCTGGTCCGTTTGCGTCCAGTAGAGCGGCTTTTCGCCAGCGCGATCGCGCGCGGCAATCAGCGTCTTGGTACGGCCGTCCCAGACCGCCAGCGCGAACATCCCGCGGAGCCTGGGCAGGAAGTCCTCGCCCCACTGCTCGTAGGCGTGGACCAGGACTTCGATGTCGGAGTTCCGCGAATTGAATCGGTGGCCGTAGCCTTCGAGTTCGCGCTGCAGTTCGCGGAAGTTGTAGATCTCTCCGTTGGCGACGATCTTGATGTCGCCGGTTTCGTTCAGGATCGGCTGCTGACCAGAGGTGAGATCGACAATGGCCAGGCGGCGCATGCCAAGGCCAACGCCCGGCAAGGCAATGCTGCCTTCTGCGTCGGGACCGCGATGGTGCAGTTGCGCAACCATGCGCGCCAGATCGCCTGCCGCGACCGGCTTGCCCAGGTCTCGCTCAACGATGCCGACGATGCCGCACATCAGGCCGACGCGCCATCTGGCCGATGGGCCATCAGGCGTGCTCCTTGCGATTCCGGGTCACCTTGGCAGGGATGCCGGTCGCGATCGAAAACTCGGGGATCTCGCCCACCACCACCGCGCCGGCGCCAATGATCGCGTCACGGCCGATGGTTGAGCCGTCAGTGACCACGACGTGGGTGCCCAGCCAGGTCGCGTCGCCGACGTCGATGCCGCGCGCCGTCCTCCCCTGCTGCACCACCGGAATATCGGTGCGATCGTAGAGATGATCGCCGCCCACCAGGTAGGTGTAGGCCGCCATCAGGATGTCCTTGCCGACCCGCACCTTCGACGCCGAGAAGATCTCGCAGTTGAAGCCGATGTTGGCGCGATCGTCGATGACAATGTCGCCGTTCTTGCAGCTCAGGATGGTGTTGCGGCCGATGAACACGCCGTTGCCGATCGTGATGCCGGCGTTATCGGTGCCCTTCGCGTCGAGGCAGCACAGATCGTCAATCACGACGTTGTCGCCGATGTGAATCTTATGCGGATGGCGCAGCGTCACGTTGACACCGAACACGACGTTGCGTCCGACCGAGCCCAGGATCATTGGATACAGCTTCGAACGCAGCACCAGGCCGAGCGCGCCGGGCACCCAGCTGGCAAGCAGCATGGCCGCCTCGTACGCAAGCAGCGCGCCGAGGCCGGGCTTGCCCACGAACAACTCGCGATACTTGTCGGCTTTCGAACGGTTCTCGTTGAACAGTTCGCTCTGGATGACCGTGATCTTCGGGTCGTGCTCGCGCGGCGGTTTCGTGCTCATCACACCGCCACGAGATCGGTTGTTTCCCGGACCTCGCGGATGACGTAGGTCGGCTTGTCCTGCGACTCGTAATACGTGCGCGCCATCACTTCAGCCAGTAACCCGAACGTCACCAACTGGACGCCAATGAAGACCAGCATCACGCCCAGCAACAGGAGCGGTCGGTCACCGATGCTCTGATGCGCAAACAGGCGAACATAGGCCAGGTAGGCGGTAATCAATCCGCCCATGCCGCCGGTGACGAGACCGATCAACCCGAAAATCTGGAGCGGACGGGTCGAGTAGCTCAAAAGGAACTTGACCGTCGCCAGGTCGAGAATGACACGTACCGTGCGACCGATCCCGTACTTGGTCACGCCCGCGCGCCGGGCCCGGTGATTCACCACCACCTCGGCGATCTTCACGCCAATCTGGCTCGCGATCGCCGGGAGGAACCGGTGCATCTCGCCGTAAAGGCGCAGCGGCTTCACCACTTCGGCACGAAACACTTTTAACGAGCAGCCGTAGTCGTGCAACTCGACGCCGGTCGCCCAGGAAATCAGTTTGTTGGCCAGGATGCTGGGCAGACGCCGATTCACGAAGGTGTCTTTGCGATCCTTGCGCCACCCGCAGACAATGTCGTTGCCCTTGTCGATCAGGGCCACCATTGCGGGAATGTCGGCCGGGTCGTTCTGCAGGTCGCCGTCCGAGGTGACCACGAGGCGCCCGCGCGCATGGGCGAAGCCGGCGGCAAAGGCGGCGGTCTGTCCGAAGTTGCGGCGAAACCGGATCACCCGCAGCCGCGGATCGCGCATCTGCAACGCCGCCAGCTGCTCGAACGTATCGTCGGTGCTGCCGTCGTCGACAATCAGCAGCTCGTAGCTGCGCCCGTACCGGCCCAGGGTCTGGGTCAGCTCGTCATACAGAGGCCTGATATTGGGAGACTCGTTATGAACGGGTATGACGATCGAAAGCTCGGGATTCATTAAGTTGAAGCGTTTCAAGGCATTATAGAACGAGATACCTCCCTCCTCGATGCCCGCCTTCGATTCCCTTTCGCGTCTGCTGGGCGTACTGGCCGCCATTCTGGGCACATATGGCGCGACCGTGTATTGGCGTGCAGGCCTGGCGCTCAGCCATTACGACGCCAAGGCTCACCTGGTGGTGGCCCGGCGGGTCTTCGATAGCCTGACACCGAGCTGGGAGCAGTTCGGCGCCGTCTGGCTGCCACTGCCCCACGTCCTCAATGCGATCCCGGTGCAGATCGACTGGATGTATCGCACGGGCGCGTCAGCAATCGCGCTCTCCGTAGTCTGTTTTGCGGTGACCGTCGCGTCCGTTTCCGCGATCGTCCGAACGGCCAACGGCACCCGGGTTGGCGCCATCCTCGCCGCCGCCGTCTTCGCCCTGAACCCAAACGTGATCTATCTGCAGAGCACGCCGATGACGGAACCGCTGTTGTTCGCGTTGTCGTCCCTGGTCGTCCTGCATCTCACGCAGTGGGTCGCAAGCGACGAGATCCGGATCACGCGCGCGGCCGGTTGGACGATCGTGGCCGCGAGCCTCACCCGCTACGAGGCCTGGCCGATCATTGGCGCGGCCATGGGCCTGGCGGCGATCGCCAAGTGGCAGCGCGGCGCGGCCTTTCAGGCGGTGGCTCGCGAAACAGCGAAACTCGCCATCTACCCAGCGCTGGCAGTGGTCTTCTTCCTCGGCTGGAGCTACGCATCGACGGGGGTATGGTTCACCACCGGCGGGTTCTATGTGCCCGATCCAAAGCTGCAGGGACAGTTCGGCGCAGTCTGGACGGCAATTCGTGACGGCGTGGAGTCGTTGGGCGGCAGCACCCTTGTCGACGCCGCCGAGATCTGCGCGGCGCTGCTGTTGCTGTTTGCAGTTACTCGGCGGAAGTGGACGCTGATGCTGATGCCGCTGGCACTGCTGGCGGCGATGGCGTTGCCGGCCTATGCGTACTACTCCGGGCATCCCTTCCGGATTCGCTACGAAGTGCCGCTGATCCTGGGAGCGGCCGCGTGCATCGGCACCGCGGTCTCCATGCTGCGACTCCTGGCGCCGCTCGTCGCCCTTCCTCTGCTGTTTTTCATCGCGCGAGAGGCCCCCGCGTTCGACCGGCAGGCGCCGATGATCGTCGAAGCTCAGCTCGATCGCCAGAACGGCATCGGCCGACGCGCGGTCACCGAGTGCCTGGCGCGCGACTACGATGGCACCACGATCATGACCAGCATGGGCTCCCTCGCCCACTACATGCAGGAGCTATCGCGCGAGGGTTTTGACCTTGCCGACTTCATCCACGAAGGCAGCGGGCCGATCTGGCAGCGCGCCTACTACGCCGAGCCGTCGCTGTTTGCCGGTTGGGTGATGGTGGAAGAAGCCGCCGAAGGCGGCGACATGCTGCACCAAAAGCACGTCGCGTGGCCGGGGTTTCTTGCGGCCTACGAGCGCGTCTGCCAGGGCGGCAACGTCGCGCTCTACCGCCGCCGTTAACCCCTTACGCCAGGATCTTCAGGCACTCGTCGTGGATGAGGCCGTTGGTCGCGAGGATGTGTCCCGCATCAGGATTCCAGGTTTTCCCGTCCATACCGGTGACCGTACCGCCGGCCTCCTGCAGAATCAACGCCGCCGCGCGGGTGTCCCAGGGCTTGAGGCTCGCCTCCCAAAAACCATCCATGCGGCCCGCGGCGACCCAACAGATGTCGATGGCCGCTGATCCGAGGCGGCGGATCGCGCGCGCGTGCTTCAGCACCTCGCCAAACGTCTTCAGGAAGTCGTCGGCCTTCTGGTGGATGTTGTACGGGAAGCCCGTAACGAGCATCGATTCCAGCACGGTGGCGTTCGTCGACACCGTCAACGGCTCGCCATTCATCCAGGCGCCCACCCCGGCCTCGGCGGTGAAAAGCTCCTCGCGATTGGGATCGTAGATGGCGCCGAGCACGGCCTCGCCGTCGATCTCGAGCGCCAGTGACGCGCAGAAGATCGGCACGCCGTGCGCGAAGTTGGTGGTGCCGTCGAGCGGATCGAACACCCATCGATGTCGCGCACCGCGATCGCCACCGCCCATTTCTTCGGCGAGCACGTCGTGATCCGGGAAGCGCTCGGCGACCAGCGCGCGAAACATTCGTTCGACTTCGAGGTCGACTTCAGTGACCAGGTCGATGGCGCCCTTTTTCTCGACGCGCAGGCGGGTGCCGAACTTGGCCATCTGCAGCGCGCCGGCGCGCACCACCGCCTCGATCGCGGTCGACAAGAATTGTGGATTGAGCGGTTCGGTCAAAGCGACGGCACTACGCTTCTGCGGCGCCTTGTGCTTCTTGCTGTTTGAGTTTCTTGACCATCCGGATTTCCATGCCGCCCGGTACCTTCTTGAGCACCGTTTCGTCCATGAAATTGCGGATCAGGAAAATGCCGCGGCCGCTCGATTTGAGGATGTTCTCAGGCGCCAGGGGGTCAGCGACTTCCTCGGGTACGAACCCCTCGCCCTGGTCCTCGATGCGAATCACCAGCTCGTCGGCGCGATCACCGGGAACGGGCGAGAACTCGACGATGACGCGTTTGCTTGGATCGTTCTTGTTGCCGTGCTTGATGGCATTGACCAGCGACTCGCGCACCGCCACGCTGACCCAGTGCAGCTGATCTTCGTCCAGGCCGGCGTGCTTGCAGACATGGTCTGATACGACCTGCACGAAGTCGAGCATGTCGAACGCGCTGTTGAATTCTAGACGAACGGTATGCGGTGGAATCATTTCGTGGAGGGGACCCCGACCGCGCGCGTCATGTGCTGGTTAAGTACCATAGCGATTCAAAGCCGGTCAAGCAGTCGTTAACGTTGCTATAGTTGAACGTTATGCGAGTGGCCGACCGCGTCTCCGTCTCCCCTGCGCACCGCGTCTTCGGAGCGTTGCGCGTCCCGGGCGATAAGTCCATCTCGCATCGCTACGCCCTGTTGTCGGCACTTGCCGACGGCCGCTCCACCATTGCCAACTACGCGCCAGGCGCCGACTGCGCATCCACGCTGGCCTGCCTCGGAGCCCTCGGGACTATCGTCTCACGAACCCCCGCGCCGCGCGCCGAAGACCCACCGATTATCACCATCGAGGGCCGCGGCCTCCGGGCCCTGCGGCCGGCCGGGGTCGAACTTGACTGCGGCAACTCCGGCAGCACCATGCGGATGCTGGGAGGGGTGATTGCCGCGCACCCCTTTGTCTCGACCCTGATCGGGGACGCGTCGCTGTCCCGGCGGCCCATGCGCCGAATCATGGGCCCCCTGACGCAAATGGGCGCCATCGTAACCGCAGAAGCCGGCGACCGGCCTCCCCTGAAAATTCACGGCGCGGATCTGTCCGGCATCCATTTCGCCCCTGACACGCCAAGCGCCCAGGTGAAGTCCGCCGTGCTCCTGGCGGGGCTGCAAGCCAGCGGCGACACGTCGGTGCTCGAGCCGGCCTCTACTCGAGATCATACGGAGCGGGCATTGACCGCGTTCGGCGCGAACGTCACGATTTCGGGCCGATTGATTGGTTTGAGGGGCGGACAGCGCCTCGCCGGGGGCGCCTTCCAGGTGCCAGGCGATATCTCGTCGGCCGCCTTCATGGCGGTGGCCGCCGCAGCGATGCCCGGCTCGGACGTGACCATCACCGGGGTTGGCCTCAACCCCAGCCGCGCTGGCCTGCTGGACGTGTTGCGCCGCTTTGGCGCCGACATCGAAACCGCCATTGAAGACGATCATGCCGGTGAGCCTGTGGGCCGGATGCGCATCCGCCACGGCCGCATGACGGACCTCGTCATCACCCCTGACGAGGTGCCCGAGGTGATCGACGAACTACCCGTGTTGTCGACGCTCGGCACGTTCGGCGGCAGCGTCACCGTCTCCGGCGCCGGCGAACTTCGCGTCAAGGAGAGCGACCGGATTGCCGAACTCGTGGCGGGCCTTCGCGCCATGGGCGCCGACGCCGAGGAGCGGCCCGACGGGTTCCAGGTGCGCGCCGGAACCCGGCTGACGGGCGGCACCGTGCACGCGCGCCACGATCATCGGCTCGCGATGGCCTTTGCGATCGCCGCCCTCGGGGCCGCGGCGCCCACCCTGATCCAGGGTGCCGACGCCGTGGCTGTTTCCTACCCTGGCTTTTTCGACGATCTCGAGCGGCTCGCGGTACGCACGCAGGCGTCCAGGTGAAAGCGGACAAGATCTACCTGGTGGGCTTCATGGGCGCCGGCAAGTCGACGGTTGCCCGCCTGCTGGGGAAACGCCTTGACTGGAAGGTCGAGGACATCGACACACGCATTGAACGCGCCGAGCGGCGCGACATTCCGACCATTTTTCGCGATAGCGGAGAGCCCTACTTCCGGGCCCGTGAGCGCGAGGCCCTGATCGGCCTGCTCCCCGAACGAGGCATCGTCGTCGCCTCGGGTGGCGGCACCTTCGCAGACGCCTCCAACCGGGAGTTGATGCTCCGGGACGGCTGCGTCGTCTGGCTCGATGCCCCCTTTGAAACTGTGCTGAGACGGGTGCCCCGTGACGGCAGGCGGCCGCTCGCAGCCGATCGCGTCGGCATGGAACGGCTCTATAATCAGCGACTCGTGGCTTACCGTCAGGCGCACCTCCGGGTGGACGCAGGTCGGGGCTCTGTGGAAGAGCACGTCGATCACATCATGGAGTGGTTGGAAGACTGACCCGGATCTGAATGCGCTACCTCGTCATCAGCGATATCCACGCCAATCTCGAGGCCCTTGACACCGTCCTCTCCGAGGCCAAGCCCCTCAACTACGAGAAGGTCCTGCTGCTCGGCGACCTGGTCGGCTACGGCGGCGATCCCAACGCCGTGTGCGATCGCGTCCGCGCGATGAAACCCGACGCGCTGATTCGCGGCAACCACGACAAGGTCGGGGCCGGGGTTGAGAGCCCCGAGGGGTTCAATGCCGTGGCGCGCAGCGCCATCAAGTGGACCTACGAGACGCTGACCAAGAACAACCGCGAATGGCTTGCGGCCCTGCCCGCCGGACCGATGATCGTGGATGACATGATCGAGATCTGCCACGGCACGCCGTTCGATGAAGACGCGTATGTGTTCGACGATCTCGACGCCCTGCGCGCCATGCACGCCGCGCGCCGCCCGCTGTGCCTGTTCGGCCACACCCACGTGCAGGTCGGGCACTACTTGTCGCGCGATCAATTTGGCCTGGCGACGCCCGACGACCGTCGACCGTTGACCATCACGCTCGACGAGGCCAACCGCTATTTGGTCAACCCGGGATCAGTCGGTCAGCCGCGCGACGGCGATCCGCGCGCGGGCTTTGGCATCGTGGATACGACGGCCCGCGAAATGACGATCTATCGAGTGGAGTATCCGATTCAGAAGGCGCAGTCGCGCATTCTCGAGGAAGGGCTTCCTGATGTCCTCGCGCAGCGACTGGCGCTCGGACGGTAAGAGTTCGGTAGCCAATAGCCAGGAAGGCAAGTGTTTTTCTGGCTACCGTCTACTTCTTGCGAGCTTCTCTC
This sequence comes from Acidimicrobiia bacterium, assembly GCA_038144855.1. GTDB lineage: Bacteria > Acidobacteriota > Vicinamibacteria > Vicinamibacterales > UBA2999 > 12-FULL-67-14b. The sequence goes on from JAYQOO010000023.1 coordinate 38,590, forward strand.
TTTCGGAGCTCGCCAGCCATCGCATCCTGCGCGGCCCGGGAGCCCAGCACCCAGCCGATCACCACGCCGATCAGCAGGACCGCCGGGATGAATATGAAATGCGACGCGGTCGGGATGCCGATTTCCACTTCAGGACTTCCGCGATTCCAGTGCGCTTAGTTCGCCTTCCACCTTCTGGAGGCGCCTGGCGATCGACCAGACGTAGGCAAACATCCCGACCCAGATAAAGCCATACGCAATGCCCAGCAGCGGCATCGCCGGGATCTGTTCGGCCTGAGGGGCCTCGCCAACCGGCACGAATTCGGGCGGGGGCTGTCCCTGCGCGTAAACCGCGGTGGCCACCAGGAGCGCCGCCAGCACCAGCATCACTTTGCTCAGCCTACTCGCCATCGTCATCCTCATCACGCTTCATCCTCTGCGAGGTAGAGCTCTTCAAGTCGCTCACGTTGATGTTCGAGCCGGGCTCGCAGCCGCAGCAGCACGATAAACAACAGCGTGAAGGCAAACACGCAATACCACAGCGGAATCCCCATCTCGACCGGCAGCGTCGGCACGACCGATGTGGGCGGATGGAACGTCCGCCAGTAATTCACCGACACATAGATGAATGGCACGTTGGCCATGCCGAACAGCGCGAGACCGGCACCCAGCTTGTCGGAACCGGGACCGCCGTATTTGCGCAGCAGCGAGTAGGCCACGAAAATCAGGAACAGCATCAGGCTCGAGGTCAGCCGCGCGTCCCACACCCACCACACGCCCCACGCCTTGCGCGCCCAGAGCGG
>JAYQOO010000024.1:0-38936 GCA_038144855.1 Acidimicrobiia bacterium
CCACGCAACCCGGTCGGGTGGCCGCCGCCGTCCCAGTGCTCGTCCATGGATTGCACGGCCATGGCCGTCGCTTCGGACATCCCCAGCGCGCGCGCGATCGCGGCGCTGCGCGCGCAGCGGATCTCGAACAGTTCGCGCTCGCCGCAAGGACCGATCATGGCCAGCTTGAGAAACTTCCGGACCCGCGCGAAGAAGTCCCCTTCCGGCTCGACCCATTCAAAGGCGTAGCGCACTTTCTGGTCGAGCTTGCGCCAGTCGCGCAACCACACCGCGCGCTTGGTGGCGTGCTCGTCGGGGCCGCCAAACATCTGCGACACGCGTGTGGCGTTCGACGAGCAGCCGGCATCCTTCAGGAGCGTGGCGTAAAACAGGTCGGAGCTCTCGTCTGGCGACAGCCGCAACGCATCGGCCAGGCGCATCGCAATCAGGCACGTCCGCGCGGCGTGACCGCGCGGATGGCCTTCCGTGATGTCGAGGGCCGCGGAAAGACCCGTCAACACCGCCGACAAGTGGAGAGTGGGAGCCGTCACTGGGTGGGTTCCTGGTTACGACGCTACTTCCGGTATCCGGGTCCCCGGATGGCTTCCCCGGGACGTTGGTTGGTGATCGTGCCGCCGGCCACCACCGCCTTGCCGTTGACCAGGACGTGTTCGATGCCCTGTGAGTAATGCGTGGGATCGACATAGGTCGAGACGTCGCGCACGGTGTCAGGGTTGAAGATCGTGATATCCGCCTTCATGCCCGGGCGCAGGATGCCGCGATCCGACAGCCCGACGCGGCCCGCCGGGCGCGACGTGAAGCGGCGCACGGCCTCTTCAAGCGTGATCAGCTTCTCGTCACGCACGTACTTGCCCAGCACCCGGGGGAACGATCCCCACGCACGGGGATGTGACTTCGACTCAGACAACGGGCCGTCTTCGGCGCGCGCGCCGGAATCGGTCCCGATCGAAATCATCGGACTCGACAACGCCAGCCGCACATCGTCTTCGCGCATGATCGAGATGATCACCGAGGTCTCGCCTTGATCGGCAATTACCAGATCCATCGCCGCATCGCGGGGATCCTTCCCCATCTCCTTGCCGATCTCGACGAGGTTCTTGCCTTCCCATTTGCGCAGGGACGGGTCGAGCACGGTTGAAATCATCACGCCGGCGCCGCCGCCCGACCCGTACCACTGGTTTTCCCAGTCCTTCGCATTCGGGTCGTCCATGTCCTTCTTGATGCGCTCACGCGTGGCGGGGTCTTTCAGCCGCGACAGCATCTGGTCGAGTCCGCCTTCACGCACCCACAGCGGCAGGCAGGCGTCGAGCCCGTTCGAGGCGCGGTCGTAGGGATACATGTTCGCCGTGACGTCGAGGCCGCGGGCGCGAGCCTCGTCGAAGTGCTTCAGCACGTCGGCCATGCGGCCCCAGTTGGCTTTGTACGCCGTCTTGAGGTGCCACACCTCCGCAGGAATATTTGCGCGCTCCGCCACCGCAAACACTTCGTCGAGTGACGCCATGATCTGGCCTGATTCCGACCGCTGATGCGAGATGTAGATGCCGCCATATTGCCTGGCCACCTTGGCCAACTCCACGATCTCGTCGGTGGAGGCGAAGCGGCCGGGCACGTATTGCAGCGACGTGCTCACGCCCAGCGCCCCGTGCTGCATGGCCTGCTCGACGAGTTTCTTCATGCCGTCGAGATCCGCCGCAGACGCCGGCTTCTGGTCGTTGCCGACCACGTAGGCGCGCAGGCCGCCGGCGCCGACGAACGTGCCCACGTTGATCGCCGGCCGGTTCTTCTCGAGACGCGCGAAATATTCGTTGAGCGTGCGGAAGTCGAGTGTGACCTTGAAGCGGTCGTAGGTCGGCTGGGCCGAGCGCACCATCGCGTCATTCAGCGGGGCGATCGAGGAGCCTTCGCCGGTGATCTCGGTGGTGACGCCTTGCGTGATCTTGCTGGCGGCACGCTGATCGGCAAGGACGTTGAACTCCGACTGCCCGAGCATGTCGATGAATCCCGGCGCCACCACGAGATTGGACGCATCGATGCGCGAGGCCGCCTCTCGCCCCGCAAGCTGCCCGATCGCGACGATGCGGTCACCAACGATGCCGACGTCGGCGCGAAACCACGGCGCGCCTGTGCCGTCGACGACACGGCCGCTGGTGATCAGGACATCAAACGCCTGCGCGGGTGATGAGGGCGTGGCGGATGGCGCGGGCGGAGGCGGTGACGTGCATCCAACCCACATACAGAGCAAGCCTGCGGCAGCAACGGCGCGATTCATGCCGTGAATCCTATGTAGAATCCCTAATAGATGTCGAGTTTCGCTTTCTTGCGGCCGTTGGCAGCCTGCCTGGTCACCGGCCTGGCGCTGTATGCGACGCGCGGCGTGCTCGACCAGACCGTCACCGGCGACACGGTGGTGCGGTTTGCCATGCTGCCGCCGTGGCAGGCATTCCTCGGATTCCTCTGCCTGGCCGGCCTGCTCCTGGTCGGCATCGACCACCTCAATGCCCCGCGCGGCACCACCACGCTGACGCGGCCACGGCTTGGCGAACTGGTGCTGCCGCTGTTTGCGTTGGTCGTGCTGCTGTTTCCCTATCTCCCGCTCCTGCCCGATCAACTTCCGGCCTTGCAGGCGCTTGCTGGACCACTCGGCGCAATCGTGTGGCTGACCGTGGCAGGACTCGAGGCATGGGTGCTGTGGCAGTCACGATTGATCACCGCCAAGGCGATCCAGCGCTGGAGCGTGACCGCCATCACGCTGGCGCTGTGTGCCGCAGCCGCGATCATCGCCGGATCGGCGGCGCAACGGCTCACGGGCACGGCCCTGTTTCCGTCCGGCGATGAGCCGCACTACCTCGTCATCGCACAAAGCCTGTGGCGTGATGGCGACCTGAAGATCGAGAACAATCACCGGCGCGGTGACTATCACGAGTACTACCCCGACGAACTCGAACCGCACTACGTGACGCGTGGGAGCGACGGCGAGATCTATTCGATCCACCCGATCGGCATCTCGGTGCTGCTCGCGCCGATCTACGCGTTGGCCGGCTACAAGGGAGCGGTGTGGGCGCTGATCCTGATGGGCGCGCTTGCCTCGGCGCTGGCATGGCGATGGACGGTGGCCACCATCAACGCGCCCGGAGCCGCGACCTTTGCCTGGGCGGCAATCGCGCTGTCGGCGCCCTTCATGTTCAACACCTTCACGGTGTATCCGGAAATTGCCGCCGGCCTCGCGGTGATCTTCGCGCTCACCAGCGCCGTCCGCGCCGAGACGTCTCGCTCACTGGGCCGCTGGGCTGCGATTGGTGCTGCGATCGCCGCGCTGCCGTGGCTGAGCACAAAGTACGCGCCGATGTCTGCGGCGCTGCTCGTCGTGGCGGCATTGCGCGCGGAGCGGTGGGACAGGGGACTGGCAGCGTATGTGCGCAGTTCGAAAGTCTGGGCGCTCGCCGGAATCTACGCGCTCTCGCTCGCCGGCTGGTTCGCCTTCTTCTACGCCTACTGGGGAACGCCGCTCCCCATGGCGCCGTACGGAGCGTTGGTTCAGACCACGCCGCTCAATCTGCTGTTCGGCGCACCGGGGCTGCTCTTCGACCAGGAGTACGGCCTGCTCGCCTACGCGCCGGTCTATATCCTGGCCGCCACCGGCTTGTGGACAATGTGGCGCGGCGGCGCTGAGCTTCGGCGCCTTGCGATCGAGATCACGCTGGTATTTGCGGCGCTGTTGGCCATGGTTGGCGCCTTCGCGATCTGGTGGGGCGGCACCTCCGCGCCGGCCCGCCCCATCGCCTCGGGGCTGCCGCTGCTGATGCTGCCAATTGCCGTGGCCTTCCGCGCGGCACCAGCGGCTGCGGCGCGGCGCGCCGCGCACCACCTGTTGTTGTGGATCAGCATCGGCATTGCCGCCACCCTCGCAATCGGTGAAGACGGCCTGCTGATCAACAACGGGCGTGACGGCACCTCAGCGCTCCTTGAATTCTGGTCGCCGCGCTGGGAACTCTGGTCGCTGGCGCCGACCTTCGTTGCGCCGAGCTTTACCGGCACGGCGTGGATCCACACGCTGCTGTGGCTGGCGGTCACCACGGTGGCGGCGTTTGTACTGGCCACGGCGAGGTCCACTCGCGCGGGGATCTCGGCCCTGGTCGCCTTTGCCACGTTCTGCGGCGCGCTCACGCTCGTCGCGATGGCGATGCCGCTGCTGCCGCAGGGGCCGCCGATTCCCACCGTCGACCTCGGCGCCCGCTCCAGGCTTGCCGCGCTCGATGGCTTCGATGCGCGCTCGCGGCCCGCGTCGATGATCTACGATCCGCTGCGCAAAGGCGCGGCGATCGACGTGCTGCCGCAACTCGTACTCGGCGTGAAGCCGATGCAGCGCAAGGATCCGCAGCCGGTTCGCGTGATTCACAACGGACGCTTCTCGTTGCCCGCAGGCTCCTACACGATCGCGATCGATTTCAACGAGCGCACCGCCGATCGCCCGTATCCGCTGTCGCTGCAGATCGGCCGCAACGGGCCGCCAATGCAGACGTGGCAGGTCCAGCCGCAACCCAAGACGCGCTGGGAAACGCGCTTGTGGCTGCCGGTCGACGCCAGCTTCGTAGGATTCCGCGGGCCGGCGGAAGTCGAGCGCGCGATCGCCAACATCACGATCGCCGCAACCGCGGTGGTCGACTCCGGCGATCGGCCGCGGATCCCCGTGGTGCTCGCGGCAGCCGCGTATCCGGCCGCCAGCGTCTTCTTCCACGAGGAACAGATGTATCCGGAGCCGCAGGGCTTCTGGACAACCGGGGCCCGTGCGTCGAATCTGACCGTCGCCGTGCCGAGCGGCAGCACGTCGCCGGTGAAATTGCGCGTGCACTCTGGCGGCATCAACAACACGGCCACCTTCAGCACCTTCGGCTGGCACCAGACGCTGGAACTCACGCCAGGCACCGCCGCCGAGATCGAGCTACCGATGTTCCCGAACGGCGTGATTCCGCTCAATATCGACGTCGCGTCCGGCTTCTCGCCGAGGGACGCCGATCCCAAGTCCACCGACAGACGATTCCTCGGCATCTGGGTCGAGGTGAAGGCGCCCGCACCAGCGGTTGCGACGGCAGCACAACCATGAGCACACTTGCAGACCTGCGTCGCGACTACGCCTCGCGCGCGCTCGACGAACACGAAGCCGACCCGAATCCGATGCGGCAGTTCAGCATCTGGTTCGACGAGGCGCTGAAGTCGCAACTCCTCGACACCAACGCCATGACGCTGGCCACCGCGTCGGCGTCCGGCGAACCGGCCGCGCGCATCGTGCTGTTGAAGGGCGCCGACGACGCCGGCTTCGTGTTCTACACCAACTACGACAGCCACAAAGGTCGGGACCTCGCGGAGAACCCCCGCGCGTGCCTGCTGCTGTTCTGGGCGGAGCTCGAACGGCAGGTGCGCATCACCGGGGCGGTCAGCAAGACCAGCCGCGAGGAGTCGGAGGCCTATTTCCATTCGCGGCCGATCGAGAGCCAGATCGGCGCGACCATCTCGCGGCAAAGCCGCGTGGTGGCGAAGCGATCGGAGATCGAAGCGCGCTACGCCGCTGCGGCAGCTACGCATGCCGACGGCACGGTGCCGTTGCCCTCGAATTGGGGTGGGTATCGCGTCGCCCCGGACACGATTGAGTTCTGGCAGGGCCGCAAGAGCCGGCTCCATGATCGACTGCTGTACTCGAAGCAGGCGGACGGATCGTGGAGTCGCGCGCGCCTCGAGCCCTAGAGGTCGATCGTCCCTTCGCCGACCTTCACGGATTGACCGCCGACCTGGACGCGCGCGACCGCGCCGTCGGCATCCTGCGTGATGCGCATGTGCAGGCGGCTCGCGCGCCCCATCGCGACGCCCTGCAAGTTCACCATCTCGCGCATCTGGGCCTGGTCCGCAAGCCCATGCTTCACCAGGTAGCAGCCAAGCGGACCGGCTGCGCTACCGGTCGCGGGATCCTCGACGATGCCGACACCCGGCGCGAACATGCGGCTGTAGGCCAACACGTCGTGGTCGATTTTTTCGGCAGAGAAGAACAGCACGCCAACATGGTCGCCGGGGAACGCGCTCTTCAATCGACGCATCACCGAGAGGTCCGCTTCGCCGGCATCCACCGCCGCGCGCGGGGCCCCCGGCACGATCGTGAACGAGTTGCCACACGAGACTTCTTCGATCGGCAGGCCCGTGGTGTCGACGGCGGCAGCGTCGACGCCGATGCTCTTGATGATGTCGGCGATCGGTGACACCGGCGCGCGGAATTCAGGGCGCGCCTGATCCATCCACGCAAACGCCAAGGCGCTGCCCTGCCACGTGAGTTCGACCGTCGTCGGCCCGACGCCAAGGCCAAAGACGAAACGGTCGCGGCCTGGAGCAATGACGCCGAGGTGCGCAAGCGCGAAGGTGCTGCCGACGGTCGGGTGTCCCGCCATCGGCAGTTCCCGGCCGGGCGTGAAGATGCGCATGCGAACGTCGGTGCCGGCCGCCTCCGCGGGAAGAATGAACGTGCACTCGGAGAAGTTCATCTCCTTGGTGATGGCCTGCATCTGTTCCGGCGTCAGCCCGCGGGCATCGTAAAACACGCCCAGCTGGTTGCCTTCGAACTTGCGATCGGTGAAGACGTCGTAATGGAGGTAGCGCATCCCGCAAATTGTATCGGGTGGCGCGCCGTTCGTGCTCACGCATACCTGCTTCACCGTGAGCGATACAATCACCGCGTGCGAACCCTCCTCGCGCTGGCGTGCCTCTGGCCGGCTCTGGCCTCCGCCCAGTCGCTGACCATCACCGCGCCGGCCGCCCCCGGCGGTGGCTGGGATCAGACCGCGCGCGTGATGCAGCGCGTCCTGGCAGAGATCGAACCCGGCAGCAACGTGCAGGTCGAGAACGTACCGGGCGCGGCAGGCACGATCGGCCTCGCGCGGTTCGCGCAAAGCGAACGCGGTAACCCGGACGCGCTGCTGGTCACCGGACTGGTCATGGTCAGCGGCGTGATCATCAACGGCTCGCCGGTGTCCTTGACCGACACCACGCCGATCGCGCGGCTCACCGGCGAGTACGAAGTCATCGTGGTGCCGGCGACCAGCGCGCATCGGTCGATGGGCGATCTGATTGCGGCGTTTCGCGCCAATCCTGGCAGCGTCTCGTGGGGCGGCGGTTCGGCCGGCGGCACCGATGATTTGCTGATTCGATTGCTTGCCGAACAGGCCGGCCTGCCGGCATCAGCAGTGAACTACATTGCGTTCCCGGGTGGCGGCGCCGCGCTCGCGGCCGTGCTCGGGGGACAACTGACCGCAGCCGTCAGCGGATATGCGGAATTCGCCGGCCAGATCGCATCAGGTCAACTCCGTGTGCTTGCCGTGTCAGCCGCCTCGCGCGTCGCTGACATTGATGCGCCGACGCTGCGGGAGGCCGGCATCAACCTGGATCTGGCCAACTGGCGAGCGGTCGTCGCCCCGCCAGGCCTTTCGGACGCTGAGCAGACGGCCCTGATCGAACGCGTGACTCGCCTGACCTCGAGCCCGCAGTGGCAGGCCGCGCTCGCGCAGAATGGCTGGGAAGACCTGTCGCTATCGGGCGCGCCGTTCCGGCAGTTCCTGCTCGCCGAACAAGCGCGGATCGAAGACGTCCTGCGGCGCTTGTCGGCGACAGACCGCCAGGCGTCATCGTCGTTGACGGTGGCGATCACGCCGCTGACCGTGCCGTACGGCATTGGCGCGATGCTGCTCGTGGCACTGCTCGGCGCCGGCGCCCGGGCCGTAACCGAGCGGCCGGCCTTCGATCACCCGGGACGACGCATGGCCGCAGCCATCGCTGCTGCGCTGCTGATTCTGCCCGTCGCCTTCATGAGCCTTGGCTTTGTGATCGCGTCAACCGCCCTCTTTGCAGTCGTCGCCGGCTCGATGCGGGGCGCGTCCCCACGCGCAGGCACGGTCGCCACCGACCTGCTCGTCGGCGCGGCGTTTTCCATCGCCCTGTTCACGCTCTTCACCCGGGGCCTTGGCGTGTCACTGCCCTCTCCCTGGTTCCTGTGATGGGTGAACTCCTCAACGGCTTTGCCGTCGCGCTCACGCCATCCAACCTTCTTTGGGGATTGGCGGGTACGACCATGGGCACGGCGGTTGGTGTGTTGCCGGGCATTGGCCCGGCGTTGACCGTCGCGCTGCTCCTGCCAGTCACCTACGGCCTCGATCCAACCGCGGCGCTGATCATGTTCGCCGGCATCTACTACGGCGCGATGTACGGCGGGTCGACCACGTCGATCCTGCTCAACACGCCGGGCGAGAGCGCCACCATCGTCACCGCGCTCGACGGTCATCACATGGCCCGCAACGGGCGGGCAGGCGCCGCGCTGGCCACCGCCGCTATCGGCTCGTTCGTCGCGGGCACCATTGCCACCTGCGCCCTCAGCCTCACCGCGCCAGTGATGGTGAAGCTCGCGCTCGGGTTTGGATCGGCAGACTACTTCGCGTTGATGGTGCTCGCCTTCGTGATGGTGACGACCATGCTTGGCGCGTCACCCTGGCTTGGGTGGTGCAGTTTGCTCCTCGGACTGACGCTTGGGTTTGTCGGCATCGACGGCCTCAGCGGCCAGTCGCGCTTCACGCTCGGCATCCCCTACCTGCTCGACGGCATCGACCCGATCATCGTGGCGATTGGACTGTTCGCAGTCGGCGAGACGCTCTGGGTCGCCAGCCGTGGTCCTGGAATGGACGACGTGCTGCCGGTTCGCGGATCGCTGATGATGACGGCGGCGGAATGGTCGCGATCGTGGCGGCCATGGCTGCGCGGCACGGCGATCGGCTTTCCGCTCGGCGCGTTGCCGGCCGGCGGCGCTGAGTTGCCGACGCTGATGTCGTACGCGATCGAGAAACGCCTCTCGAAGCATCCGGACGAATTTGGCCATGGTGCCATCGAAGCGGTCGCGGGCCCAGAGGCCGCCAACAATGCCTCCGCGGCCGGCACACTCGTGCCACTCCTGACGCTCGGACTGCCGACCTCCGCAACCGCCGCCGTGTTGCTGGCCGCGTTCCAGCAGTTCGGCCTGCAACCCGGTCCGCTGCTGTTCGAGCATGAGACGGCGCTGGTCTGGGGCGTGATCGCCAGTCTCTACATTGGCAACGTGATGTTGCTGGTGCTGAACCTGCCGCTGGTCGGCCTCTGGGTCAAGCTGCTGGCCATTCCACGCAAGTGGCTCTACGCCGGCATTCTCGTCGTCGCCTCACTCGGCGCGTTCAGCGTGCACCGTGCCGCGGGCGACCTGTTGCTGATGGCAATTATCGGGATCGTTGGCTTTGCGATGCGTGCGGCCGGCGCGCCGGTGGCACCGGTGATGATCGGCCTGATCCTCGGGCCGGCCGCCGAGCAGCACCTGCGGCGCGCGCTCGCGATCAGCCAGGGAGACTGGACGGTGTTTCTAACCAGGCCCCTGTCGGCGTCGCTGATTGTCGTGTCGCTGCTGCTCGCCGGGTGGGGCCTGGCGCGATCCGCAACCCGGCATAAGATTGAGCGATGAAGCTTAGTGAGCTCTTCGGCGGAAGCGCGGGCGCCCCGGCCGACCAGTTTCCCGACCCCGCCCTCGACCTCCAGCCCGATCCGACCGGCACGCCGCAGTCGGCCGTTCTCGGCGGTGGCTGCTTCTGGTGCACGGAAGCGGTCTTCGTCAAACTCGACGGCGTGATCTCGGTGATGTCCGGATACGCCGGCGGCACGGCTGACACCGCGGACTACAAGTCGGTGTGCAGCGGCACGACGGACCATGCGGAGGTGATTCGGGTCCGGTTCGACTCGAGCCGCATTACCCTCGGCCAGGTGCTGAAGGTGTTTTTTGCCGTCGCGCACGACCCGACCCACCTCAATCGCCAGGGCAACGATATCGGCCGCCAGTACCGCTCGGCGGTCTTCTACGCCGATGACGAACAACGCAAAGTCGCCGAGGCGTACATCCAGCAGCTCACGGACGCGAAAGTGTTTGCGTCGCCGATCGTGACGACCCTCGAGCCGCTCGAGCAATTCTTCGAGGCCGAGGACTACCACCAGAATTTCGCCGCCCGTAACCCAGGCCAGCCCTACATCGCCGCAGTGGCGCTGCCGAAGGTCAAGAAACTGGAAAAGGCCTTCGCGGACAAGCTGAAAAAGGCGACATAATACGAGCGTCATGCGCTCGTAGCTCAGCTGGATAGAGCATCTGGCTTCGAACCAGAGGGCCGCAGGTTCGAGTCCTGCCGAGCGCACCATCACCCTCCTAGAGAGATGCCGAAAGCGGTTTCGTCCAACTGGCCCGACTTGAGCGACGAGGAACTGCTCAACCTGCGGCTGTCTGATTTGCCGCTGCAGATCGGGGACACGGTTCTCGAAACCCGCATCGATCAGTTGAAGCGCGAGCTCGCCGCGCGCGGCCTGGAATTCCCCCTGCACTTCTACCTGTCTTCAGAATGGTTTACGCCTGACGGCCAGGCGTCGATGGCCGTCCCTTTCTACCTCGCGCATCCGCGACTCGAGCGACTCGAGAAGGCCCAGATGCTGGCCGTCGAGGGCGGCGAGCACGAATGGTGCATGCGCATCCTGCGGCATGAAGCCGGCCACGTCGTCGACAACGCCTTCAAGCTGCGCTTGCGCAAACAGCGCCGCGTGTTGTTCGGCGATCCATCGCAGGAGTATCCGGAGTTCTACGCACCGCGGCCGTACAGCAAGAGCTTCGTGCTGCATCTCGATCCGTGGTACGCGCAGAGCCATCCCGACGAGGACTTCGCGGAGACGTTCGCCGTGTGGCTGACGCCAGAGTCCAACTGGAAGACGCGCTACGCCGGCTGGCCGGCGATGCGCAAGCTCGAATACATGGACGAGTTGATGCGATCGCTCGCGGGCAAGCCGCCGTTGCTCAAGTCGACCGAGGAAATGGAGCCGCTGCGGCGGCTGCATCGGACCCTGCGTTTCCACTACCGCAAGAAGCGCGGCCACCACGGCGTGGATCACCCGGCGTTCTACGACCGCGACCTGCGCAAACTGTTTTCGGACGGCGCGGAGCACGCGTCCAACATGACGGCCGCCCAGTTCCTCGGCCGGCATCGCCGCCAGGTACGCAAGGTGGTCGCCGACTGGACCGGCATCTACCAGTACACCATCGACAAGGTGCTCGAAGACATCATCGTCCGTTGTCGCGAGCTCAAGCTGCGGCTGGCCAAGCCCGAGGGCGAGACGCTGCAAGAATTCACCGTGCTCCTCACCGTGCAGGTCATGAACTACCTGCATAGCGGCCGGCACCGTATTGCCCTTTAAGGACACCGCGCATTCGATGAAACCGCAACGCGTTCTCGCTCTCGTGCACAAAGGCCTCGAGCCGCCGGACGAAAAGGTCGACAAGACCACGGCCCAGACCGCCGAATGGCGAATGGAATACGACGTCGTCCGCGCGTTGAAGGTGCTCGGACACGAGGTGCGCGTGATTGGCGTCCACGACGACCTCACGCCGATCCGCAGCACCATGGACGAGTTCAAGCCGACCATCACGTTCAACCTGATGGAGGCGTTCGACGACGTGGTGGTGTTCGACCAGAACGTGGTGAGCTATCTCGAGCTGCTGAAGGTGCCCTACACCGGCTGCAACCCGCGCGGGCTGACGTTGTCACGCGACAAGGCGCTCGCCAAGAAGCTGATGGCGTATCACCGCATCCCCGTGCCGGATTTCCTGGTGGTGCCGCTCGGGCAGAAGGCGAAGCTGCCGAAGCGGCTGCAATTCCCCCTGATCGTCAAGTCGCTGACCTATGAGTCATCCACCGGGATTTCGCAGGCGTCGGTAGTGGCCAATGACGAGCAGCTCGCCAAGCGCGTGCAGTTCATCCACGACACGATCATGACGCCGGCGATCGTCGAGGAGTTCATCGACGGACGCGAACTCTACGTCGGCGTGATGGGCAACGATCGCCTGGTGACCTTGCCGGTGTGGGAGATGTCGTTCTCGAAGATGACCGACAACAACTGGAAGATCGCCACCGAGCGCGTCAAGTGGAGCGTCAAGTATCAGAAGAAGCACGGCATCGACACCGCACTGGCCTCGCTGTCGGACGAACAGGCGGGCAAGGTCCAGCACCTGGCCAAGCGCGTCTACAAGGCGCTCGATCTGTCCGGCTACGCGCGCGTCGACCTGCGCATGAAGGACAACGGCGAGATGTTCGTGATCGAGGCCAACCCGAATCCGCAACTGGCCCAGGGTGAAGACTTCGCCGAGTCGGCCAGCCGCGCCGGGGTGTCCTACGCAAAGCTGATCGAACGCATCATCAGCCTCGGGCTGCAGTGGCAGCCGTCGCGCATGGCCTGATCAGAACGTAACGCGCACGCCGGCGTTGAAGGTGCGGCCGTCCAACGGCGCCCACGCGTCGACCGTGAACCGGCCGTCCGGCCCAGGCGCCCGCAGCAGCAGAGCATCGAATTTCGTCTGGCGGGTGTCGGTCAGGTTCTCCGCGTTCAGGAATACGCGGTAGCGTCCAAACCGCCGCTCGGCCAAGACGCCAAGAATGGAATACGCCTTCGAACGCGCGCGATACGGATTGGCCACCAGGCGCTGGCTGCCGGTGAAGTAATACTCGACGCCCACCCGGCCCAGTCCGTCCTTCTCCCACATGCCAACCAGGCCCAGGCTGTGACTCGGCGTCATCGCCGACTGCACGCGAAGCCCACTATCGTCTTCGCGTGAGCGGACCAATGCGTAGCTGCCGGTCAGCGAAAACGGCGCGCGACGCACGGTCCCCAGCAGTTCGAGGCCAAGATTCGTGGACGGGCGATCGGCGTTGGTGATCGTGTACGCAGTCTCGCGCTCGACTTCGACCGGGTTGGTGACGCGAGAGCCGAACACGGTCGCGGTCACCTGTGCCGGACCGATCATGCGCGTCAGGTCGGCCGAGAAACTGGTGCCGTTCTCCGCCTCGAGCGGCTCGGGCATCGACAGCAGGCGCAACCCGGCCGCCTCGGTCTCTTCGGTCAGCGGCGTCGAGGCAAAGAACCCTCGCCCCACAGATACGCGGCTGGTCCACCCGTCGCGACGCACGAGCGCGGCGAGACGGGGACTGAGCACATTCCCATAGGTGTGGTGCAGGTCGAGCCGCACGCCGGCCTGCACCGTCAACCAGTCGTTCCACCGCACATCGTCCTGCACGAACACACCCGGCGAACGATGGAAGTAGTTGAAGCGAGGCACTTCGAGCGGATCGAACGATTCGCGCTCGAACGCCGCTCCGGCCACCCAGGTGTGACGGCCGGCGGCGCCCCTGAGCGCCACCTCTCCGAAGACGTTGGTGTGGCGATCGCGCTCGTGGGCGGTCGCAAACAGGTGATCGTGCCGCTGAAAGGTCGCGGCGATCCGCGCCGTCGCGACAAGGTTGTCGCCGATGATCTGCTGGGCAAACGCCGCCGCATCGCCGCGCGTGGTGTCGATCGACTCGGGTCCGCCAATGCGGAGCGCCAGTTCGCTACCGCTGACCGCCCCGCCTTCGCGGCCTTCCGAAGTGAGGCCCGCGGTGCCCCAGACGCTCGTGCCTTTGCCGTCATCCCAGAACAGGCGGCCGCGCACCACACCGCGTGTATACCCGGACAGGTCGTACCACCCGTCATCGTCAATATCGTTCTTCGATTGGCGATGGCCTCCGGCCATCAGCGTCGCGCCGACACGCGCCGACAACTGGGCGGCGAGGAAGGCCACCGCGTCGGTGCCACCAACCGTCGACTGATTGAACAGCAGCTCCCGGTACGGCTCCGCTTGCGGCCGGCGGGCGACCAGATTGATGACGCCCCCCATGGCGCCGGCACCATACATGGCAGACGCGACGCCCTTGATCACCTCGGCCTGGCCGAGATCCATCGGCGGCGTCTGCAGCAGGCCCAGTCCTCCCACCTGCTGCCCGGCAAGCGGCAGGCCGTCAAACAGGACGCGCGTGTAGCGGCCCTTCATGCCCTGGATGCGCACGGTGGCGGCGCCCAGCGATGGCGACGTCGTCTGCACGCGCATGCCGCCCATCTCGTTCAACATCATGACGATGTCGCCGGGCGTCATCAGCATCTTCTCTTCGATCTCTTCGCGGACCAGCACTTCAACGCGTGTCGGTTGCTCGTCGAGCCGACCGCCAGTCCGCGTCGCCGTCACGATCACCTCTTCTTCTACTTCGATCGGTGTGTCGGCCGGCTGCTGGGCGGGCGGTTTCTGTGGCGCGGGCGCGGGTGCTTGCGCGTGAACGGAAGGCGCGCACACGAGTAGCGTCGCCAGGACTACGGATCGAAACATCATGTTGTGTTACTTGATCAGCTTCTGGAATTCGGCCGTGGTTCGGATCTTGTCAAACGCGGGATCGTTGGCCGCCTCAAACTTCCACTGCTTGGGCTGTCGTGCAATCGCGAGCGACAACTGCTCGATCGCCAGCCTGGTATTGCCGGAAGCCGCGTAGTACTTGGCCAGCGCATACATCGCGGTCTCGTTGCGCGGATTGATCTCGAGTGCCTTCTTCACGTCCGCGATCGCCGCAGCATGATTGCCGGCCTTGGACAGCTCGGCCGCACCAGTGAGCAACCGCTGCGGCACACCGGTCGTCATGTCGAGCAATCGGCGCAGTTCCTTGAACGGCTCCGGGGAGTCATCCACGCGAACATCGACGATGCGCTCGACCGTGGAGTCGGAGCCAGGTTGAAGCGGCCGCACCACAAGGATGCCGGCCGACTGCATTCCGCGCGTGTCGCCGCCCTTCGCCTGGCCTGCGTCCAGCGCGTCCATCAACCGCTCGGCCATTGAGCCCTTGCCGCTGCGATACGCGGCGGCCATCGCGTCCACGACCGCCGCACTCGCCAGCGTGTTGCCTTGCGCGGAGAAGTTCTCGCCGGTGACGTGACCGGCATAGCCGCCGAGGTGCACGAGGTCCTTGGGATCAGAGTTGCGATCGATCACGCGCTTGCCGGTATACACGGCGGAGCGGCCCTTGGTGTCGATCACCGCGACCTGGCGGGTGTCACGCCCTGGATCTTCGTCCGTAATCCGCTTCACGACTTCGGCCGGCGACAGCCCCTGCTCGAGCAGCGCGATGGCCTTCGGACCATACTGACGGTTCGCTGACGCCTGGGTGGCCACGGCACCCACACCTGGCTTGGCGTACGGCACCGCGGCGCCGGCCCCGAACGCACGGGATTGAACCCCGACGCCAAGCTCGTTCGTCACGGGGTCGAACGCAATGATCGAGAACGTCCCGAACCAGGGATCCGGCTCGCTGCCAACCGTTGTTACGCGTGGGGCGTCTTGAGCGTATAGGGATGTAGAGATCAGCAGGGCAACTAGGACGGCTCGCTTCATGGCCGTTCCAGTCTAACCAAGAATGGCGGGCAGGATGTTTCGATTCGTGACGGCGACAGCAATGGCACTCAGCCTGGCGGCGAGTGCGTCGGCGCAGGTGGTGGTCAAGGGCAGCGACACGTATACGGTCGCGTTTGAGAACGACTTTGTGCGCATCGAGCGGGCGCACTACCCTGCCGGCGCGAAGGTCGAGTCGCATGCCCATCCGCCCAGCAACACCGTCTACGTGTATCTGAATGACTGGGAAGGCATCATCTTCCGCCACACCTCGGGCGCGAGCCACACCGTGACCCGGCAGCCGGTCAAGACCGGCGCGCTGCGCATCTCCGGCGGCGGCAACGAGCATCACTCGGTCGAGAACACCTCAGCGGCCGCCAGCGACTTCCTGCGCGTGATCCTGAAGACGCAGGCCACAGGCCGCGGCGGCGGCCGCATGGCGGCCACCGACATGACCTATGCGAACAGCCAGATCAAGATCACGCGCCTGAGGGTGGCCCCGCATCAGTCGGCGACGATCAGCGGTGATCTGCCGTCGGTGCTGATCGACGTGCCATCAGGCAACGAACGCTGGGTGGATGGCGGCGGCTCGCACAAGGTCGACAACCACGATGCTCGCGAACAGATGCTGGTGCGGATCGAATTCCTCACCAAACCGCGATAGGCCTATGACGGGGTGCGGTCCATGTCCATCAGCGCCTTGACGCCGGTGCGCATGCCGAGAATGAAGGTGGCCACGCTGACGATCGCCGCGGTGGTGAACATCGCGGCGATGAACAGTTCCTGGCCGCTGGTGAGCGGACGGTTGCGAAACTGCGCGAACATGTAGACGCTCGACGGCCACCCCAGCAACACGATCATAACCAGGATGAACAGGACGGCGAGGATCATGAATGCCACGCCGCCGTACGAGCCGGCGACCTGGCTCGGATTGTCTGCCGCGAACCGCGGGTAGCGGGCACCCAGCCCGCATGCCAGGCCGACCAGCGCAAACGCCATGAACACGATCGCCACGGCCGACATCCGCTTCAGGAACGGATCCACCCCGAGCAGCTCGTTGCCGGACACGATCAGGATCTCCGAGAGCACCAGCACGGGCACCAGGCCCGTCCAGAACTTGGACCACAGGAAATCGCGGAGTGCGATCGGTGCCGTGCGGATGATCCAGAACGCCGCTCCCTCTGCGGACACGGCCGGAAAGACGAACCGCACCGTGACCGTCGACATCACGAAGCCGGCCATCGCCAGGTTCAGGAAAGCGTAGAAGTTCTTCAAGAACCCGCTCATGTACGGGATGCGCTCGAGATCCAGCACGCGAAAGTTGTAGAGATACACGAGCATCAGCGCCAGGAGCAGCAGCAACTGTGACCACTGGCTGACGTCGCGCAGGAACACCTTCAGGTCCTTGATCAACAAGTGCTTGCGCACTTGCGACAGCGGCAGCATGGCGGCCAGGCGATCGAGCACGCGCCACTGCGTGAATCGCGCCTTGCGCGCTTCCTGGGCCTTGCTGAAGCCGGTGAAGTGCCACCGCTCGAAGGCCCAGCCCACCACCACCACCAGCGCGGCGGCCGTCGACCACAGCGCAGCGACATGCATCCAGTCGCCGCCGCCCTGCAGGCCGGCAAACAGCGATTCGCCCGCCCAGAACGACGGCAGCATCGGCGTGATCGGCGACTGCAGCGTCGCGAAGAAGTCCGTCACTTCCGGCATCGACTCCACGCGCAGCAAGCGCTCGGGCTGCAGGAACCGAAGCAACATCACGATGCTGACCGCGAAGACCAGGCCCATCAGCATCAGGATGTCTCGCGCGCGGCGAGCTGGAAAGACGTTGACCAGCATCAGCGTGATCGCCGATCCCATCGCCACCGGGATGATGACAAACGGCACCACGGTCACGGTTGCCGTGCCGATGAACGACCACGGCGCGCACTTGGCCACGCCAATGCCGCTGAGCACGGGCAGCAGGAACACCACGACCATCCAGCCGGCCTGCCCCACGGTCCGTGCGAAGCGCGCGAAGAACAGGCGCCGCGGCGCAACCGGCGCCGCGAGAATCAGGCGAAGATCGTCCGACAGGAAGAACGTCGACAACGACGCCACGATGCCGCTGAACGCAAGGAACGAAATAAAGGTCAGGAACAACCACGACAGGCCGATGCGGATCAGGTAATCGCCCAGCTCCGCGTATTGCGCGGCCTGCACCGCCACCCAGAACGACCCATAGAAGAGCGCGCTCATCACGCCCAGCCCCACGGCGCCGAACAGCAGGGCGCGGACCGAGTCGCCCTTTTCCCGCCGGCGCGCGCGATTGCGCGACGCCAGTAACGAAGGCACCAGCAGATATGGAAATGGCCGGGTCACAGCGGACGCGCTCATCAGACGATCTCGTCGATTTCCTGCAGTCCGCTGCCGCCGGTTAACTTCAGGAACACCGGCGTCAATTCCTCGTTGGGCGATCCCGCCATCGACCGCAACTCAGCCACGGTGCCGTGGGCGATGATCTTGCCCTTGAGAATGATGCTGATCAAGTCGCACATCTCCTGCGCGACCTCCAGCGTGTGGGTGCTCATCAGGATCGCGACGCCGTTGCCGGCTATCCGGCGAAACACATCCTTGATCAAGCGGGCGCCGCGGGGATCGAGCCCGACCATCGGCTCATCCACCAGCACCGCCTTCGGGCGATGCATGAAGGCGGCGCTCATGACGAGCCGCTGCTTCATGCCGTGCGAGAAGCTCTCGACCAGCTCGTTCTGCCATCGCGACAGTTCGAAGATCTCGAGCATCTCCTTGATCCGCGACTCGATGTCCTCATCACTCATGCCGTAAAGCCCACCGTGGAAACGCAGGAATTCGCCGGCGGTCAGCTTCTCGTAGATGAATGGCCGGTCTGGAATGAAGCCCAGCGCGGCCTTCGCCGCCTCGGGCGCGGTCTCCAGGTCGTGGTTGTTGACGATGATGCGGCCGGCAGTCGGTTTCAACAGGCCGGCGATCATGCGGATGCTGGTGGTCTTGCCAGCGCCGTTGGGGCCGAGGAAACCGTGAATCTGCCCTGGCGCGACGCTCAGCGACACACCGTCGACGGCCGTGAAATTGCCGTAGCGCTTCACCAACTGCTCGACGGCAATCATCGGCCGCCTCCCGAGCATGGCGAGGCCCAGCAGCCACATGGCCCGGAACGACGCGGGATGTCGATCGACAGCTCGCGCGTGTCGGCCTGCCTGCGGCCGACCAGGACCGGCGTGGAATTCGGCACCACCTCGATTTCAGTGATGGCCATCTGCACCCGCCCGATCAGCGGCACGATCGCGGTTTGTTGTTCGAGGCCGCCGCGTGCCAGTCGCAGGTGCGTGGCGTCGGCCGGAAACTGGTTGAAGGTGGGATCGACCGGCAGCCAGAGACCGCGGTCACGGCCCTCTTGGAGGAATACTTCCGGCCAGGCGTGGTAATAGAAGGCACCGCGGACGTAGGCGACGCCGACGTTGATGCGGGCGGGAATGCCGAGCGAGCGCGCCAGCGCGACAAACAACACGGTGTGCTCGTTGCAGTCGCCGACCTTGGTCCGCAACACCTCCAGCGCCGATGGCAGTGACACCGTGGGCCGCTTCTCGACCAGCGAGTTCACCTCGCGAACGAGGCGCACGGCGCGCGCGCGATCACCCGTCACCCCCGCCACCATCTTCTCGGCTTCGGCCTTGATCTCGGGGGCGTCGCTTTCGATGAAGGGCTCAGGACGGAGATAGCGATCGAGGTCCGACGGCATTGGGCCGGCAACCAGGTCTCGCGGATCTGTCAGTTCGATCAGCTCGCCGTCGACCGACTGCCCATTGCCGCGCAGGTCGGGACTGGAGAGGTCGGCGCCGGTGAGCCTCAGGCGCAGGCGCTTGACGTCGCGCCCCTCGGTGATCCGCTGCCGGGCCGGCATCGTCGGCACGATGGCCGCCGCTTGCAGCATGTCCATCTGCATGCGGTTCGAGACGGCCAGGGCCTGCGCCTGTTCCTGCGTTTCGAGGATCGTGATCAGTCCCATCGGACTCTCTTCACGCACGATTTCGCCGGTGTCGGTGATCCACGCGGTGGTCGTGAGCCCGCTGAACGTCATGTTGACCTTGAACGCCGGAATCGGACGGCGGGCGCCCGCGGTCACGACTTCGCGGTCGCCAATCGCGATCGTGACCGGCGCGTTCTTCATGGTCGCCGGATCGAAGACCATCCACTGCTTCGTCGTGCCGGCGGCAAGCCCTTCACTGGCGAGCCGTCGGCCGACGCTCAACATCAAGGCCGGTGGCTCCGCCAGGGTGCGCGTCTCGGTGCGCGAACCGGACGCGCTGCCGATCTCGAGCGCCAGCGTGAGCCCGTCAAGCCGGCCCTTGATCGACATCGGCCCGGTACCGGGATCGAGTGAGAAGTCGAAGGTCTTGAGCGAGAACAATCGATCGACATTGGCGGTGGTCTTCAGGACTGCAAAGGTCGTCGCGCCCAGCAGCGAGAACTGCAGGCGCCCGTCCTCCTGCAATTCGTAACCATCGGCGGTGGCCTGCACCTGGCTGACCGTGAAGCCGACCTTCTCGCCGCGGTAATAGACGCCCCGCCACTGCGCGGTGGAGCCATAGCGCGCCAGGTCGGTGGCGAGATTGCCCGCGGCCTGCAGGTACGAGCGGTTGATGACCATGCCCATCGTCGCGACCCACGCGACGAGTGCCAGGATCGAGATCGGGCGCGTCACAGCGCGCGACAGCGGAATGAACATGAGCGGCGTGGCGCTCATTATGACGCCTCGACTCGCAGCTCGGACTCCAAGGCCGGGTCCGAACTGCACACTTTAGACTTACAAAATTCGCTAGCGGAAGACGTTGAACAGGTAGGAGTACTTGATCGTGAGCGATCGATCGGTGCGCTCGGGTCGATCGAACAGATCGTAGAGGCCGCGCGTGTCGGTGTAGACGACAAACAGGCCAGTGTTGGCCGCCTGCAGCCAGCCAAAGCGGAAGTTCATCGACCAGAGATCGGCGCGATCGTTGTACTGGATCAAGGCCTGCGTGAACACGCGCGGCGAGAAGGAATAGCTGACGCGGGTGCGTACGAGGTTGGTCACGAATTCGCCGACCGGCAGGTCGATGTGGTTGCGCTGGTAGTCGACCTGCGCCGTCAACGCGTCACCGAGGCGGAAGCGCAATGTGGGATTGACGGCGAGACGCTCACCGCCAAAGAAGCCGCCGGCGGTCACGCGCATCGAGACGCTGACGGGCGCGCCCTGGTTGCTCATCGCCACGAGTTGCGCTTCCTTGTGATCGTACGTGCCCGGCGGCACGACGATGCCTGGATAGATCTCGAACGGGGTGCGCACGCCCTCGCGAGTGAAGTTCATACCGGTATGAATCTCGGTGCTGTCGCGGAACTGCCAGTGGTTGTCGAGGTGCATGAACCCCGTTTCCTGGAAGCCGTCGAGCCCCCAGAACCCGCGAAACGTCGCGTGCGGACGCAGTTCCTGGATCTTGATGAAGTCCTTGGGGCGGAAACGAGTCATCAGCATCGCATCGGGCTTGCGATAGCCGCGCCGGCTGTAAAAGCCCATGGCCGGATTGAAGCCCTCGCCGACCTGCTGGTAACCAACGTTGAGGTCCCATTGCTTCCGGTTGGTCTGCGACCGCAGGTTGAACGCGTAGTCGCCGTCTTCCACTCCCGGGGTCTCGGTCCTGGCGACAAAGCTCGAGACCGTGGTCGTCTGGCCGAAGCCGATCTTGCCGTCGAGACCAAAGGTGCGGCCATACCCGGCGCCGCGCGCCAGCGCTCCCGCCTCTTCGCGATTGGTGAAGATCGCGCCGATCGATGAGCGATTCGGCAGGTCACGGCTGACGCGCGCGACGCTGAAGTTCGTGCTCGCCACCGTGTCGTTGTAGTCGGACGTCTGCATGTTGAGCAGCCCGACATTGAACCTTCCAGCCTTGCCCGACACGCGGCCGCCGACGAGGATCGGAATCGACTGACCTGAGTCGCCGATGCCGATGCGGCGGCTGAAGAACAGATCGACTTCACCGGGATTGCCGACGCTGAAGAACCCGGCGTTCTCGAGGAAGAACGGGCGCTTCTCCGGAAAGAACAGTGAAAAACGATCGAGATTGACCTGCTGGTCGTCCACCTCGACCTGCGCAAAGTCGGTGTTGACGGTGGCATCGAGCGTGAGGCTCGGCGTGAGGCTGTACTTGATGTCTCCGCCGAAGTCGTAGTCCATCTCGGTGTCGACCGGCTTGACGCCTGAGGCAACGGCGTTGGCCAGCGCGTACGGCGTGATCAGGAAGTTGCGCAGCGCCGGAGTCTCGATGCCGGTGACCGATCCGGCCATCGACACGCGATACAAATTGAACTGCCGCGGAATCGGCGCCCAGAATGCGCGCTCGTTGCGGCGACGGATGTTGCGCTGGAAATTGATGCCCCACGTCTGGCTGGCACTCGACGGGTAGCGCAGCGTGCGGAACGGGATGGCAAACTCCGCCGACCATCCGAAGTCGCCGATGCGCGAGCGCACCTGCCAAGCGCCGTCCCAGTTGATGTTGAAGCCTGAGCCGGAGCCACCGGACTGCATCTGGCCAAATCCCAGACCGCCGCCGCCCTGACCTTCGTTGGTCACCTGGCCGTCGTATTCAATCCCGGCCGGGTTCGTGCCAAACACGAAGCCATTCTGGCGATCGCGATAGGTGTCCACGATCATCTGGAAGCTGTCGGTGTCGTCCAGGGGGGCGTCGCGACGCGCGTCCGACACGATGATCGAACCGGGTTCGCGGTCATACATGACCGCGCCAATGTAGAGCGTGTCCTTAGTGAAAATGACCCGCACTTCGGTTCGCTCGGAGACCGGCTGCCCCTCGTCGGGCTGCTCCTGCAGAAATCCGCTGACGGCCACGGCCTTCGCCCAGGCCGGATCGCCGAGAACGTCGCCGTCAAGTGTCGGCGCTTCAGCTACGCGCGAGGCGGCGGCAACATGTGTCGAGGAAGACGCGGCTGGAGCCTGCGCCAGGCTCGGTGAGACGAATGCAAAGCACGCCAGAGTGGTGAACAGAAGCGATCGCGGCTGTGACATGTGGTGACAAAAAGGCGAAAGTCAGTCCGCGATCGTACTACATCAACAGACCGCCAATGAATGGCACAGGCCGGCGGAGCAGCCGCGTGAGGTCGGCGCGGCCACGGCCAATGGCGATGGCAAGCAGGACGGCGAACCGCGATCAATCAGTATTGCGAGACAGGCGTGACCACGCCAGCAGCGCCAGCGCCATGATCAAAAACAGTACCGGAAACTCGAGGCTCGGCAGCTGCATGCGCTCAGACGGTCTCTCGCTGATCGAGTTCCAGCACCGTCTTCAGCAACACATCTGCGCCCCGAGCGCAGTCTTCCCACGTCGTCAGTTCCTTCGGCGAATGACTGAATCCGCCGACGCTCGGGACGAAGATCATGCCCATCGGGGCGATCTTCGCAATCTGCTGAGCGTCGTGCCCGGCGCCGCTCGGTAGCTTCATCGTCTGCAGGTTGGCCCTGGCCGCCGCGCGGCCAATCGCGTCCTGGATGCCGCTGGTCGCCATCGCCGGCACGTTGGTGCTGGCCAGCGTGAAGCTGATGGTGGTGCCGGTCTCGGCCGCAATCGCGGCCGCACGCGTCTTGATCGCGTCGCCAAGCTCGCGCAGCACCTGCTCGGACAGGTCGCGGAACTCGACGCTCAGCGTCGCCTTTCCGGGAATGACGTTCGGCGAGTTCGGCTCGATCTCGATGCGACCGACCGTCCCGACCTGTCGTCCCTGCCGGCGGGACGCAATCTCGCGAACGGCCAGCGTCAGCTGCGAGGCCGCAACCATCGCATCCTTGCGTTCGTTCATCGGCGTGGTGCCGGCGTGATTCACCTGGCCGTCGATCACGACGTCGTAGCGGTGAATGGCGACGATCCCCTCGACGATACCGACCGGGATCCTGGCCCGGTCCAGCGTGCCGCCCTGCTCGATGTGCAGCTCCACGTAGGAGTGCCACGTGCCTCGGCCGCGCACGGCTGTTTCGATCTGATCGGGACTGCCGGCAATGCGGCGAATCGCGTCGCTGCGCTTCATCCCGTTCCACACCCGGTCCATGTCACCGGCCTGGAGATCGCCGGCGACGATGCGGCTGGCGGCGGTGCCGATCCCGAACGCGGTGCTCTCTTCGTGCGCCCACACCACGAGTTCGAGCGGACGGCGCGTTTGCACCTTAGCCGCCTGCACGGCCTGGATGACTTCGAACGCCGCGAACGTGCCGAGATCGCCGTCGAAGTTTCCCCCCGTGGGCACCGAGTCGATGTGCGATCCGAACAGGATCGCCGGCAACTTCGGATCACCGCCGAAGCGCGCGAAGATGTTGCCGGCCGCGTCGATGCGCGGCACCACGTCCATGCCCTTGATCTCATCGATGATCCAGGCGCGGGCGGTCAGATCGGGCACCGAATACGCGACGCGGTTCACGCCGTCGGCGAACGTGCCGCCGGGCGGCCGCCCGTGGTAGCTCAGTCGCTCGAGGCGGTTGCGCAGGCGCGCCGCGTCAACGGCGGGTGCGGTCTGCGTGGAGCGGAAGGCATAGGCCGGACGGGCCAGCGCCGAGGCGCCGGCGAGAGACAGAAACGAACGACGAGTGATCATGGTCTGAGCCTGAGATCGCCCGCCGGAGGCGGGCAAGACAAAAGCGCCGCAATAGCGAGGCCACGCCTCGCTATTGCTTCGGGCGTTCGGCGACTGTTCCCCAGAAGCCGATCATCATTTCTTCCCACGTCTGGTCGCCCCAGCGAACGTCCTTGGTGGGATCGGGATTGAACTTGTTCTGGGCCGAGTTGTCGTAGTGCGCGACCACCTCGATGATGGTGCCCTTCGGCAGGCGCTTCGCTTCCTTGAGCTGATAGGTGATCTGCCAGTTGAAATCGTAATTCGGCACCGACAGCAGCACCTCGGTGCGGCCGTCAGGATACTTCGCCGTGTAGGTCATGTCCTTGCCGCGCATGTGCATGTGCGGAGTCAACGACGTCAGCAACGTGTCGGCCGGCAGAGTCCGCGCCGCGCGCACTTCATGCGCCGGGGCGCCGGCCGGGATCACGAACCCAAGGTTGAGCGCGCTGCCGCCGCGCTGCTGCCACTGCGGGGGTTCCTTCAGGAACCGCAATCCAACCTGCGTGCGATCGGTCGTGGCCTTCCCGTTGGTGGTGTAGTGCATCTGCAGCACGATGTCGGAATTGCCGGCAAGCATTCTTCCCACGCCGGGATCAAACACCACGCCAGGCTTGTTCGGCGTCACGCCTCCGATGTTGCCCGGCCCAAGTGCCGCCCCAGGGGTGATCGGCGCACCGGCCGGCACCGTGAACGCGATCACGTGATGCACCTGCGCGCGCGCTTCGGGCTTGATCTCGATCGCCGCCATCCACTTGTCTTCGGTGAGGCCGGTCGGAATCCGGATGTACTGATATTCGATGGCGCCGGTTGCCGGAATCGCGAACGGCTGCTCCATCGTGAAGACCGCATCGGGCTTGCCGATCGTCCAGCCGTCGACAAACTGCGGCATCGCGGGCAGGTCCTTGTTGTCGCCCTTGGGCGCGCCGCCATCAACCCAGGCAAGGATCGTCGCGATCTCCTTGTCGGAGAGCCGGGGATCGTTCTTGAACGTGCCATGCGAGGGATCCGCACCCCACGGCGGCATGGTGCGCGCGGCGACGCGATTGCGAATCGATCGCGCCCACGGACGCGCGTCTTCGTATTTCACCAGCGACATCGGCGCAAACATCGACGGGCGATGGCACTCGACGCACTTGCTGTAGAGGATCGGCGCCACGTCCTTGGAGAAGGTGGGCGTCTGCGCACCGGCCACGGCTGGCGCGACGAGAGCGGCGACGACGAGGAGTGAAATTCGCATGCCGCATCTTAGAACGAAACTCGTCCGGTTGGCCTGTTGGCGCGTTGGCCAGTCCGATGGCGTAATATGGCGGGCCATGAAACGAGCCCTTTTTGCCCTGGCTACCCTCCTGCTGATTCCGTCTTCGGCATTTGCCACCTGGTCGGTGATCGCCGTGGACCGCGCGACGGGACGCGTCGTGATTTCATCGGCTACCTGCGTCAACGGTGACGACAACTTCCTGATGGGCGTGCAGGCAGTGGTGGTGCCCGGCAAGGGCGTCGCCGCGTGCCAGGCCGCCGTCGATGGCACCCACAAGAACCAGATGCTGGTATTCCAGGAACTGCAAAAGGGCACGGATCCCAAGCAGATCATCGCGATGCTCAGCGAAGACCCGGCCTTCCAAAGCCGGCAGTTCGGCATCCTCGACCTGCAGGGGCGCAGCGCCGGTCATTCAGGACTGACCAACGGCTACGTGTCACAGGACGTGCAGGGGCAGGTGCCCGGCACGCAGATCTTCTACTCCATCCAGGGCAACATTCTTCGGCCGGGCAACGTCGTGCCCAACGCGGTGCAAGCCTTCATCAAGACGCAAGGCACGATCGAGGATCGCGTGATGGCCGCGATGGAAGCCGCCGACGGCTCGGGCGGTGACAGCCGGTGCATGTGCCCGGCGTGGCCGAGCGACGGCACCGCGCCGCTGATCCCCTGCGACGGCAAGACGTCACACGTCGCCTACATCCTCGCCGCCGACGCGAAGGATCTCAACGGCGATTCGCACAACAACGGGAAGTACTCGATGTACATCACCGTCTCGCAGCCGGCCGCCAATCGCCCGCACCAGATCGTCGCCGGCGAGAACCTGAACCCAGTGAAGACGCTGCGCATGCGCTACGACGCGTGGAAGAAGTCGAAGAGCGCGCCGAACGAAGGGCTGCCGAATCCGCTGCCGCCCGCCCCGGCGCCGCAAGGTGGTGGCGGCGGTGGCAACGCCAACCGCCGCGGGCCGATCCAGCCGCTCGCGCTGACGACGCCGGCGTGGACGCACGGCGGGATGATCCCCGCGAAGTACTCGCAGATCGGTGGACAAATGTCACCGCCCCTGGCGTGGAGCAACGTGCCTGACGGCGTCACCAACTTCGTGATCATCGCGCGCGATGTGGACCAGCGCATCGGGCAGGGCACCGAAGACACGCTGCACTGGATGGTCTGGAACATTCCCGGTTCCGCGCGCGCACTCGCGGAAGGGCTACCGCAAGGCAACCCGCTCGCCGATGGCTCGCGACAGATCAGCGCCACCGGCCCGTACTACCGCGGCGTCACCGCCACGCCCGGCGGGCCCGCGCATCACGTGGTGTTCGAGATCTACGCGCTCGATGCGGCGATCGATGTGCCGGCGGTTGGCCAGTCACCATCGCAAACCCGCGACGCCGTCGAAGCGGCGATGATCGGGAAGATCCGCGGACGCGGCACGCTGGTCGGTCAGTTCAAGCGCTAAAACGACGAAGGCGGCCCCACCAACGGGGCCGCCTTCGCACTGTCCTGCTGTCCCTCTCTACCTAGAACGACACCCTGGCGCCGACCCGGAACGTGCGTGGCGCGAGTACCGCCGTGGGACGGAGAAATGCCGCGCCCGTCAGAATGGTGCGCGTCTCGGCGGCGTTGCTGTTGGTGATGTTGAACGCGTCGAGCATGCCGCGCACGCGGATCCGGCTGCCAAGCGAGAAGCTGCGATCGATGCGCACGTCAGCCACCGTGATGTTGTCGTGACGGCGCGAGTTCACCGGCTCGACGTTGATGGTGCCGCTGAAGATCGCGCCCGCAGCGGTGGCCGCACCGGCGCCAACCGAGATCTGGCGCGCGAAGTTCGCGCCCGCCTGGTGACGGACGAGCGGCGAGATGCGGAAGCCGAACGGCGCCTCGTAGGTACCCGAGACCTTCACGTCCCAGCGGGTGTTGTCTTCATCGAAGATGCCGTTCGGGTTGTTCGGGTAGGCGCCCGGGAAGTCATGCGCCCAGGTGTGGCTGCCGCCGATCTGCGCCGACCAGCGGTTGGCGAGGCGGCGGTTCAGGGACGCTTCGACCGTCTTGTAGCGTGAGAAGCGTGGCGTGTTCATCGTCACATTGGTCAACGGGAAGCGCGTGTTGACATCGGCCGTGTTGGGCACGCCGAGCAACGACAGCTGGCGATCATCCGCCGTCCCCGAAATGCCGTCGACGCCCGTATCAACGAACGTATACGGGACGGTATACGCCGAGATCGGCCGGCCCGGGTTGTACTGCGCGATCAGGTCGTCTTCCGTCTTGTAGACAAACCCAACGCGCGCGCCGATCGCTCCCGACACCTGGCGTTCGATGTAGAACGACGCGTCGTGTGAGTACGGCGAAGAAATGGCCGGATCCAGCTGAATCGTGCCGGCCAGCGTCGTCGCCGTCGGATTCGCCGACTCCTCGCCGGCCTGGTAACGTCGGTCGCCATTGCGATCGGTCCAGGTGTAGGTGACGCTCTTGTTGTTCTGGTTCGGGTTGGCATCGGCGCTGACGTTCGGGCCGGGGTTATGCCAGAACAAACCGTAGCTCGCCTTGACGACGGTCTTGCCGTCACCAGCCAGGTCGTAGGTCACGCCGATACGCGGGCCGAAGTTGTTCCACACGTAGAACTCGCGCTCCGGGAAAGTCTGCGCCGGCACGCTCACCGGGCCGTTGCTGAACGCCGGCTGCCCCTGCTCGGGCATCCAGCCGCGATAGCGATCCCAACGCACACCGAGATTCATGGTGACGCGCCCCATCGACCAGGTGTCGCTGACAAAGAAGTCCTGTTGATCGAGCTTGTTCACCACGAGCAGCAGACCATCATCGCTGGCGCGCCGGCCGGTGACCGCGGTTGCCGTCGGCACGCCGAACACCAGCTGGCTGGAGACACCGTTGGTGTAGATGTGCTCGATGTTGCCGCCAACGTTCTGGGCGCGGCCGCTCCACTGCGTTTCGTTGTAGATCTCACCACCGAACTTGAAGGTGTGGCTGCCCCACTTGGTGTCGAGGAAGTAGGTGGCCGCGCCGGTCGTCTGCTTGCGGTCGCGGTCGGTCTGCGATTCGGCGTGCGCGCCGGTCAGCACGAGGAGCGTGGTATCGCGCCAGAAGTAGTCCTGGTCGCTATTCGAGTAGCGCGGATCGTAGTAGCCAAAGTCGCCCCAGCGCGCTTCGATGTACAGGCGATCGGACAGGGTGCCGTTCCATTCCGCCTTATAGACCCAGCTCGGCGACACCTGGCGCGACGTCTGCGACGGATCCGAATAGGTATAGCCGCCAATCGGCAGGCGGTTCGGCTGCTCCTTCATGTTCCACTGGTAATAGCCGATGAACTTGTTCTTCTGATTGAGCTGATACGTCAGCTTCGCAGACGGATTCTGGTTCCAGGTATCGAACGATTGATCAAACGTGAACAACGGCTGCTCGACCGCGTTGAACTGGCGGCGCCACGACGCATGCCACCAGACCTTGTCTTTCTTGATCGGACCACCGACGTTGACGTTCACGTCGTAGTACTTCAGGACTTCGTTGGCACCCTGGCGGAAGCCATAGCCGCCCTGGGCGGTCGGACGGGTATAGATCTCGCTCAAGTTCGACGCCTGGAACGAGTTGTTGTAGCCGTCGACGTAGAACTCGCTGCCAAACCGATTGCTGCCTGACTTGCCGACGAAATTCGACTGCACGCCAGGTGTGGCCGCTTCCGCGCCCTGGCCCGCGACGCCCATGAACACTTCTTCGAAAGAACCGTAGTCGTAGTAGAAGCCGGCGCCGCCGGTGCCTTCGGTGGTGTTGATACCTTCGACCGAGGTGCGCACCTGGCCGTTGAGGCCATAGGCGGTATAGCCGGTCTGCGTTCCGGCGCGGTTACCACCAACGTCAATACGGCTCATGACTACCCCTGGCGTGGCCGCGAGTAGCGCCCACATGTCACGGCCGTTGGGGATGGTGTTCAACTGTTCGAGTTTGAAGTTCTGTTGCACACGCGTCGCGGTGGTATCGATCACGGGCGAGGCACCCGAGACGGTCACGGTCTCCTGCAGCGTCGCCAGCGCGAGTTCCGCGTTGACGTTGGCCGTGAAACCCAGCGAGATCTCGACGCCACCGCGCTTGACGGTGTTGAAGCCGGTGAGTTCAAACGTCAGTTCGTAGACGCCCGGCGGCACGGCTGGCGCCCGGTAGGTGCCGTTCTCGTTGGTCACCAGGGTCTGGGAGCCGAGCAGCGAGGGGCTCGCGACCGTCACCGTGACACCGGGCAAGACGGCGCCGCTACTGTCGGTGACGCGGCCCTGGATGGTGCCGGTACTGCTGGCGCCGCCGCCTTGTGCGGCACTCGCCGCAGGCAAGATCAAGCCAACCGCCAGGGCAGCCGCCATGGCCTTCAACAACACTTTCATCTCTCTCTCCTCCTGTATTGCGTGGTGGGGGACGTGCAATCGTAAGAAAACGCCGTGCAGAATCGTAACCGCATCGTCACATGAAATAGAAGTCGAGTCGGCGGGTTTGCACGGTGTATCGCCACCATCTCCTCGGCATCCTAGGACACGAACGCCGAAGGCACCGGGGGTGCCGCGGGGGAACCAAAGGCACATTCCGTGCCACGGGGCGCATTCAGGTTTCGGCCTGATAGAGGACTTCCAACCTCGAGCCCGGCAGCTAACCTCGCAGGCGTGATTGGAGGCTGATCGTGTCTCTCTTCACCCGTGCGCGCGCGGCTGTCGCCGGCGGCGCTATTCTTCTGATCATCGTCGCCGGCAGCACCTTCATCTGGTTGATGGGGTCGAGCAATCCGTACACGCCAGCCGGCTACGTCGGCTACCTCACCAAAGGCGCGTTCATCGGCCAGTCGCGCTTCTATGGCGTGCAACGGGGACCCACGTCCGCCGGGCGCGGCTGGCTGCTCGACGTCAGCAACATCAGCATCACGCCGTACACCTACAGCGAGGAGTTTGCCGGGGATTCATCGGTCATGAGCCGCGACAATCTCAAGATCGGCTTCCGCGTCCACACGGTATGGAGGGTCGATGCGGGCCTCGTGCCGCTGTTCATGGAGAAGTTCAGCACCACCGTCGATCGTGAATCGGTCGCCCGGGATCCGGATTCGATCGTGAAGGTCGCCTACGCCCACTTCGTCAAGGAACCGCTGCGGACGTTCGCCCTCGACGAAGTGCAGCGCCGTAATGGCCTGGAGGTCAAGGACGCCTTGATCGCCATTGGCGACGCCGTGCTGACCCGCATCCGGGCCTACGCCTCTGGCAGCCCGTTCATCATCGACAGCGTGGTCGTCGGCAACGTCCAGTATCCCGAAGAAGTTGCCAGCGCCGTGTCCCGGAAGCTTGCCGCCACGCAGGAACTGGCGCGCAAAGACACGGAGATCGAGATCGAGCGCAAGGAGCGCACCAAGCGCGAGGTGCAGGCCCAGGGCATCGCCAATGCCATGCAGATCATTCGCGGGCAGCTGAACGCGATGTACATCCAGCACGAAGCGATCGAGGCGCAGAAAGCCATGGTGGGATCACCGAACCACACCGTGGTCTACATTCCAGTGGGGCCGATGGGGGTGCCGATCACCGCGACGATGGATCCAGCGGCCAGGGCCAGACAGTAAAGAGCACCAGGAACCGGGGATCACTTCCCTGATCCCCGATCCCTGGTGCCTGCCGTCGCTAGAAGTTGATGCGCGCCACCAGCTGAATCACCCGCGAGGTGTTCGTGCCGGTGAGCGCCGTCACTTCGTAGCTGGCGATCGTGTTGCCAAGCGTGGCACCGGAGCCGATGCCGACCGGAACGAAGTTCGCCTGGTTGAACGCATTCAGCATTTCCGCGGCCAGTTCGATGTCGGAGCGGCCGACGATGCGCGTCCGCTTCGAGAAGCGCAGGTCGAACTGCCGGAACATCGGCCCGGTCAGCACGATCGAGCGGTTGGCGCACGCGCCGTAGTCGGCGCCGTTGTCGATCTCGATGCAGTCGGGACCGTTGGCCGGCGCGAAGTACCGGCCACTCGGCGCGGCGCCGGCGTAGCCGCTCGCTGAAGTGGCGCTGACGCTGAACGCGTTGATGGTCTGGTCGATCACGTCCTGCGGCAGCATCCACACCTTGCGGCCGGCGTCATCGAAGCGCAGCTTGAACATGTCCTGCAGGTCGTCCTTCGTCATGCCCACCATCCGCACGTTGCCGAGATCGACCAGGCGGCCGGTCTGCACGCGCGCAGACAGGCCAATCTGCCAGCCACCGATGATGCGGTCGACAAAGCCGTTGACGTTGCGTCCCCAGCGGCGGCCCTGTCCGAACGGCACGTCCAGGACCACGTTGGCCTTGAACTGATGCGTCACGTCACCGGGCGTGCCGGCGTCGCGGATCATGAAGGTGTCCTTGCGCCAGCTCTCCCAGTTCGACACGTAGCCCTTGCCGAACACGTAGCTGGCCTGGAACTGCAGGCCATCGGCATAGCGGCGGCGCAGTTCGACCTGCATCGAGTCGTACTTCGAACTGCCGATGTTGGTGGTGATGAAGGCGCCGCCCAGCAGGTCGGGATTGGCCACGAAGAAGTTGGCCGGAACGCCGGCCGCAGCCGCATTGGCGCGGAAGGTCGCATTCCCCATCAAGCCGTTCGTGCCTGCCGACGCGAAGCCGAACGGATTCGGGTTGCGCGCCGCCAGGAAGTTCAGGAACGTCTGGTTGGTCCAGTTGGTGCCGGTGTAAAGCGCGGCGTTGCCCGCGTTTGCCGCCGCGACGCCATTGAAGAACGCGGCGAACGTCGGCAGCGGCGAGGTCCCGGCCGCCCCGGTGTAGGCAAACGTGTTGCCACGCCCCGCGGCGATGTTGGCTTGCAGGTTCGCCTGGGCGAGCCTGAACTCGTCGATGAACTTGTTCTCGTAGATGTTGAATTCGTTGAAGTTCAGCGTCCCGGATCCGTTGGCGGCGCCGAGGTTGCCGTCGGTGTTGGTGCGCCACGAGTCACGACCGCGCGTGCCGACGTAGCGCACTTCGAGCGCCATGTTCGCGCTCACGCTGCGCTGGATGCCGAGCGACCACGAGTCGGCGCTCGGAATCTTGAGGTTCGGATCGAGGACGGAGACATCCTGCGTGATGACGTCGGTCATCGGGTAGACGGGCTTGCTGTTGAAGGTCGGCGGCGTCAACTGGCTGGTGTTGCGCAGCAGCAGCGGCGTGGGGCCCAGGTTGCCGCTCGCCTCGTCACGATTGAGCACGATGCGGATGCCGGGATTGGCGTTGTAGATGTTCGTGAAGTCGTTCAGGCCCGGACGGCTGAACGAGCGGGTGAGGCCGCCACGCACCACGAAGTCCCCGTCGCGGCCCATCAGGCTACCCAGCACGCCGTCACGGCGCCCAGGCGTCCACGCAAAACCAAGACTCGGCGCGAAGTTGTTGTAGTCGGTTGAATAGGTCGTCGTGCCTTCGGTCAGCTGCTTGAACGTCGGCTTGGTCCCCGGCAGGGTGCCGGCCTGGAACAAGTTGCAGCGATTGCCATCTTTGACGCCTGAAACGCCACACACGTCGGCCATGGTGGCGTAGGAGTAGAGGCTGTTGAGCGGCGCAAACGGCAACTGCACGTCATAGCGAAGGCCGGCGTTGATCGACAGGTTGGGCCTGACGCGCCACGAATCCTGGATGAACACCCCGGCCTCGCGCATGCGGCCGCTCTGGCGGCCTTTGCCAACCCACTGGTACTCGCCCGTGCTCTCGTCGATGCGCGCGTCGCCGGAGATCTGGTTGATACGGCCGGTCAGCAGCGCATAGAGGTTCGACGCCGCGGTGATGTTCGCCGCCGATGCGCCCGGGAAGTTGGCCGCCGAGAACAGCGGCGACGCCGGATCCGAGCTCAACACGCTGAAGCGCAGTTGCGGCACCAGCATCGAGTTGATCGCCCAGATATCGTACTGCGTGAACGAGCCACCGAGACTGAGGCTGTGTGCGCCGCGCAGGTAGGTCAGGGTGTCGCCGATGACAAAGCTGGTGGCGTTGCGCGACTGCGGCGCAGGCGTCGGGCCGGCATTGGTCAGCGTCGAGTTGACCGTCGGGAAGATGATCGCGTAGCCGGCCTGTGGCGCCGTGCTGCCGGTGAACATGCCGACGTTCAGCTCATCGAAGAAGCGCACCGGCGCGCCGCTGTAGCCGATGCGCGCCTCGTTGACGAGGTTCGGGCTGAACACCGTCCGGACCGGCAGGCTCCAGCCGAGGCGAACGGAGGACTGCCCTGCTTCAACAGGAAATCCGGGGTAGCTTGCGTCGAAGTTGTTCAGCGTATCCGGGAAGTCGGTGAACTTCTGATAGTTGTAGGCAAACGACACGCGATTGGCCGGGTTGATGTTGTAGTCCAGCTTGAACGTCGGATAGCGGCGCATCGACTCGACCGGCACGTTGAATGTGAATCGATCAAGGTTGCCGTCAATCGCGCTGAGTGAACCGCCACGGGTTGCCGACACGATGTCGTTCAGCAACTTGCCGATGGTGGGGTCCACGGTCGAAAGCTGGCCGTTGGCTGCCGCCAACTGCAGTACGTTCACCGTTGTGCCGCCATAGGTAAAGTTGCCGGCCACGGCTGCCGGGTTGAGCATCGTACGGTTGCGGGTGGTGTCGCTCGGCTGGCGAACTTCCTCGTAGTTGGCGAAGAAGAAGGCCTTGTTGCGGCCATCGAACAACCCGGGAATCGAAATCGGACCACCGATGCGGCCGCCCATCTGGTTCTGCTTCAACTTCGCCTTGTCGACGCCGTTGCGGTTGTTGAACCAGGTGTTGGCGTTCAACTTGTCGCTGCGGTAGTAGTAGTAACCGCTGCCGGTGTACTGATTGGTGCCCGAGCGGGTCACAAACCGCACCTGTACCGCACCGGATCCTGCGTCGCCGGCCCCCTGCGAGGCCGTGGTGACGGTCACTTCTTCGACCGAGTCGAGACGCGGGCTGACGATCGCAAAAAAGCCGTCGGTCGAGCGCAGCGTGTTGTCCTGGATGTTCACGCCATCGAGGGTGATGTTGATCATGCCGCGCGGCAGGCCGTTGATCGTGGCGTCGCGGTTGCCGGCCGGCGTCGACACGCCCGGCAGGAAGTTCACAAAGTCCATCGCGCTGCGGCTGGTCAGCGGCAGCTTGGTGATCTGATTCGAGTTGATCGTCGACGACACGGTCGATGAAATCGTCTGCACGATTTCCGACGACGACGTCACGGTGACCTGTTCGCTCAGCGCGCCGACTTCCAGGGTGGCCCGCAGGTTGGCCGGTGAACCAGACGTGAGCACGACGTCGTTGACAACCACCGTCCGGAAACCGGGCAGTGAGACCGTCACCGTGTAGGTGCCCGGCGGCATGCTTGGAAACGCGAAGGTGCCGTCGCTGTTGGTGATGCCTTCCTGCGACACACCGGTCGCCTTGTGCAGCGACACGACGGTGGCGCCGGGAACCACGGCGCCGCTGTTATCGGTAACGACGCCGGAAATGGTGGAAGTCACGCCACCCTGCCCAGCCACTGGAGCCGCAACGAACAACGAGAGGAGCAAGATGTTGGTAACCGCGACTGCTAATCGTCGTGCCACTCGGGTAACCTCATTCAAAGACGGCTCTTCGCCTACCAAGAAGCCATCAAGAAATGTGACGAATGGCCATTAGAACAGGGACGAATGACCATCAGGCGTGGGCAAAGTATCCCGGGCATGACGATATGTCAACGAATGTCATCGAGATGGAAACGATCTCGGTGGGCGGAGTTCGACCGTGCTCGGCCGTTTCCGGCGAGCCAGTCACGGCGGCTTTGCGGCGTAACGACGGTCCGGCTCAGCCCGGAATGGTGATCGGATCACCCTTCTTGGTGAACACGATGGCGAGAAATCTGCAGGGCTGCGTCGCGCTCGCGTTGCCCGATGAGGAATGCACTTCCCCCGGCGCGTCGAACGACTCGAAGAACATCTGGCCCGCGTTGAAGACAGCGGCCGGCCGATCGTTCACCGCAAAGCTGTACTGCCCATCGAGCACGTAGCCAATCACGAAGCCGGGATGGCGATGCTTGCGGCCCGGCGGGGCACCGGCGGGAATCGTGATTTCGGTGGCGGTCATCTGCCAGCCGTCCAGGTCCACGGCTGGAGTGTCTCGGGTCGCTACGGCACGTGAAGCATTGGCCGGGGCTTGCGCCGCACCCAGTGCAGGTGCGGCAAATGCCAGCATGCCGGCAATCAGGAAGTCGCGTCTGTTTTCGGTCACGGGTCTCTCCTCGCGCGGCTATCTTGGCGTGAACTGGCAGGCCCTCGCTATCGAATTCACGGCAGATGTGATCAGCGCAGTCCCTTCGCTTCGAATCGCCGCGCGTCGTCGATCGCCCCCGTCGGGAGCACAAGCCACACCGTCGCGGCCCACGCGGCTCGCGAGACCGCCGTCATCCTTAGAAACGAATCGTGAAGCCGCCGCCGGCCGTGGTCTGCCACAGCGGATCTCGGCTCGCACGCTCCTGCCGGCTCAATGCCTCGAGGGCGCGGCGCTGACCGTCGGTCAGCGTTCGGGGAACGCGATCGATCACGCACAACGTGCCTAGGCCGAAGCCGTCTGGCGTCACCAGCGGATTGTCGTGGAAACGGTTGTCCTTGGTCGCGTCCGGGACAATCAGCGTGCGGTTGTCGACAATGGCCTGGGCACAGAAGGCCTGCTCACGCGGCGTCTCATCCGGCTCGAGACCAACCTTCGACTTGAACCACTGACGGTCACGATCGACGAGGGAAATCAGCGCGATTGGCGTGCCGCAGATCTCGGCCGCCATCGTCGTGAAATCGTCCTAGGCCTGCTCTCGCTCGGTGTCGAGAATGTCGTAGCGCTCGAGAGCGGACAGGCGTGCAGCCTCGTTCGCCGGCAACGGAGGGGCAACCATGGGCGCAGTCCGATTTTACCCCACAACCCTGACGGTGACACCCGTGCGGTGGGGCTCAGCGCTTGCGCAGGATCACCGCGGCCGGGCGGTTGTCGACATCGTGAACCAGCTGCTCTACGTACCACCCATCCGCCGCCAAACCGGCCAGCCGGTCCGTAAGATCGTAGGTCACGAGCGCGCTTCCCGGAGCGGCGTTGACCGGGCGATCGTTCGGCTCGATGTAATGCGTGCGCGCCAGCAACTCGGTCCGCCCCTGCACGGTGGTGTAGTAGCGCCATTTCACCGTCGTGTCGTCGACATCGGTCGTGAAGTAGAACGCCGGCGCATTTGCCCGGCTCATCAAGTGGGTCGCCACATCACGAAACGCCGCCGGGTCGTAGTAGAACGCCGAGCGGAACTTGTAATGCGTGAAGTAGTCGAAATAGAAGTAACCAAACTGCAGCGGCGCCGCCACCAGCGCCAGGATCGCCGCCGCCCGCGTCAGCCGCGAGTGCTGCCAGAGCCAAGCGCAACCAAAGCCCCCCAATAACGCCAGGAACGGCAGGAGGTACATCGCGCGCTGGATCATCGCCGGCTCGCCCTTGAACGCGGCCGGAACGGGCGCCACCAGCAATCCGATCACGATCACCGCAGCCATCCAGTCGCGGCGTCGCCACAGGGCAACCGCGCCGGCGGCCAGGAACACTGTCACCGGCAACAAGACAAAACCGGACCGGGATGTCGATGTCACCAGGCTCGGCCCCCCGCGCACGAACAGCACGTTGGGGTGCAGCAAGCTGAGATACGTGCTGATCGGCCCCTGCTTCGGCCCCTCGGTCACGCCATAGCGCGTGACGGTCTGCTCCAGCATCTCGGGATGTGCGAGCACCCACAAGATGCCGATGCTTACGGGAATCGCAAATGCGACGGCCGACGGCGCCATCTGACGCCAGGACACCTCGCGTGACGCGGCGGCCGCCACGATCCAGGTGACGACCAGGAACACCGGCATCAATGCCCACGACGCAATGTAGGAATAGCACCCAACCCCGAGCAGCAGGCCGGCCGCGGTCAGGTATTTCGATTGCTGCGACTCGCGAAACGCGTGCAGGCACCAGAGCCATCCGAGCAGGAACGGCAGCGGCAACACGTAGTCCAGCGCCTGCCGGCTCAACACGACATGCGTCGGCGACAACGCGACGATCAATGCCGCCACCAGCGCCGGCAGCGAGTGGCCGATGAAGCGGCGGGCGACGGCAAACAACATTAGCGGCGTCAGGAGCCCGCCCACCAACGCCATCGGCAGGCGCATGACCGTCTCGTTGAACGGCAAGACCTTCACGAAGACGGCGGCGATGTAGAACAGCAGGGGCTGGTACCAAGTGTCACCCCACGCCTGCTGCTTGCCGCCGAGCGGGTCGGCCAGGCTGACGAACACCGGGAGCAGGTCGCCGTTGGTATTGCGGCCCGTCGTCGCCAGGGCGTGCGCGCCGACGGCAAAGTGCGCCTCGTCGCCGCCGAAATAAACCGGCGTATTGGCGAGGTCGAACACGTAGAGGGCGGTCGTCAGACCAAAGACGGCGACGAGAACTCGGGTGGCGGTGCGCAGGCTCTCTAGATTACGCGGCGCCATGCGGCCGCGCCATCTTTTCCGGTCGAACCCACTCGGCAAACTGCTCGGCCGTGACCGCACCGGACCCAATCGCCGCGTCTCGCAGGGACAACCCGTCGCGGTGCGCCGTGAGGGCGATTGCCGCAGCCTTCTCGTACCCGATGTGCGGGTTCAGCGCGGTAACCAGCATCAATGACTCCTCGACATGCGCGCGGATGCGCTCCAGGTTCGGCTCGAGGCCGCTGGCGCAATACAGGTTGAACGAACGGCCCGCGTCGGCAAGCAGTTCGATCGATTCGAGAAGGTTGTGCAGGATGACAGGCTTGTAGACGTTGAGCTGGAAATGCCCCTGCGAATTGGCCATCGACACCGCCAGGTCGTTGCCAAACACCTGCACCGCCACCATGGTCATCGCCTCGCACTGCGTGGGGTTGATTTTGCCCGGCATGATCGACGAGCCGGGCTCGTTCTCGGGGATCCGCAGTTCGCCGATACCGGCACGAGGACCTGAGGCGTACAGACGCACGTCACCGGCCATCTTCATGAGCACCGCGGCAAGCGTGCGCACGGCGCCGCTGGCGGCGGCCATGGCGTCGTGCCCAGACAACGCCGCGAAGTGGTTGGCCGTGACGCGGAATGGCTGGCCGGTCTCCTCGGCCATGAAGCGCGAGGCGGTCGCGCCAAACTCGGGGTGCGCGTTCAAGCCGGTGCCAACCGCCGTCGCACCATACGCCAGCTCGTAGAGCGGATCGAGCGCGGCGCGCACGCCGCCCGTTGCCGCATCGATCTGTGCCACCCAGCCGCCGATCACCTGCCCCAACGTGATCGGCACCGCGTCCTGCAAGTGGGTACGGCCGATCATCACCACCGCCTCGTAGGCGGCGGCCTTTGCGGCCAGCGTGTCTCGAAGGCCCATGACGGCCGGCAGCAGCCGATGCACGATGGCGTCGACCGTCGCGACGTGCATGACCACCGGGAAGCCATCGTTGGATGACTGGCCTTTGTTGACGTGATCGTTGGGATGCACCGGCGCGTGCGCGCCGAGCGGCTGCCCGTCGAGCTGGTTGGCGCGATTGGCGATCACTTCGTTGGCGTTCATGTTGGTCTGCGTCCCCGACCCCGTCTGAAACACCACCAACGGAAACTCGGCATCCAGGGCGCCGGCAATCACCTCATCCGCGGCCCGCGCGATCAACGCGGCACGATCGCGCGAGATGGTCCCCAGCTCGCCATTGGCGAG